>JBFHQA010000001.1:0-43409 GCA_041592455.1 Thiobacillus sp.
GCTCATCAGCGCCTTGACGCGGTCGCCGGGGTAGGTGTCCAGCCACAGCTCGCGCAGGGTGGCTTGCCAGTCGAGGGCCTTGTGCGTGGAGAGGTGCCAGAGCGGAACCTGCCTGAACAGATCGGCCGTCGCGTCGTCGGCGCTGGCGTAGCCGGACTTGCGCCACTCGTTGGGGTTGCGTCGATAGAGCTTGAGCGTCAGCGTCCGGAGGATGGCGATGACTTCCTTCTGGTGGATTTCGATGACGTCGTCGACGTCGCCCTTGGCCAGGTCCCTGACGCTGAAATTGCGAACGCTGCTGGTGCCGTCCTTGCGCTGGATGGGGCCGCTGCAGGCGGGAAGGAGCGCGAGGCTCAGGCTGGCAAGGAGGGCGGCTCGTCGATTCACGACGAACAGCTTACCTCAATCTGCTTCGCCCAGTCAGGGGGCTCGGCGGCGTAGGCTTCGTGTTCGGGCTGCTCGTCGAACGGGCGCAGCAGCAGGGTGTGCAGGCGCTGGATCTCGCTGTAGTCGCGATGGTCGGCGGCACGGCGGATGGCGGTTTCGGCGAGGTGATTGCGCAGGATGTACTTGGGATTGACCGCGCGCATGGCGCCCTGGCGCGAGGCATCGTCCGAGCCCGCGGCGCGCAGCGCGTCGCCGTAGCGTGCGGCCCAGGCGTCGAACGCGGCGCGGTCGAGGAAGAGGTCGCGCAGCGGTGCGTTCACTGCACCTGCCGCGCTGTCGAAATCACACAGCCGGCGCAGGAAGATCGTGTAGTCGACGCGGTTCTGCGCCAGCAGTTGCAGGGCGTCCATCAACAGCGGCACGAAGGTCTGCGCCAGCCTGGTGAGGTTCCAGGCGGCGACGTCGGGCTGCTGGTCGAAGGCGTAGCGCCCGCCGGTGTCGGAGTGGTTGCAGATGAAGCCGGGGTCGAAGGCGTCGAGGAAGCCGAAGGGGCCGTAGTCGAGCGTGAGGCCGAGGATCGACATGTTGTCGGTGTTCATCACGCCGTGCGAGAAACCGACGGCCTGCCACTGCGCCATCAACTCGGCGGTGCGGCGCGTGACCTCGCGCAGCAGGTCGGCGTAGGGCTCGGCACGTGCGGCCAGTTCCGGGTAATAGCGCGCGATGACGTAGTCGGCCAGATGGCGGATCGAGTCGATCTGGTTGCGGTAGTAGAACACCTCGAACGAGCCGAAGCGGACGAAGCTCGGCGCCAGACGGGTGACCAGCGCGGCGGTTTCTTCGTCTTCGCGATACACGGGATGATCGCTGCCGACGATGCAGAGCGCGCGCGTGGTGGGGATGCCGAGCGCGTGCATGGCCTCGGAACACAAAAACTCGCGGATGCTCGATCGCAGCACGGCTCGGCCGTCGCCGCCGCGCGAGTAGGGCGTGCGGCCGGCGCCCTTCAACTGCACCTCCCAGCCTTCGCCTGCGGCGTTCTTCACTTCACCCAGCAGGATCGCGCGGCCGTCGCCCAGCTGCGGCACGTAGTTGCCGAACTGGTGGCCCGCATACAGCGCGGCAAGGGCGTCCATGCCGGGCAGCAGCCGGTTGCCGGCCAGGGTCTCGATCAGGTCGGGACGTGTGATCTCGTTGTCGTCGAGGTCGAGCAGCTTGAGTGCCTCGGGGCTGTGGCAGACCAGGTAGGGGTCGGGCACCGGGGTGGGGCAGACGCGCGAATAATAGGATTCGGGCAGGCGGGCAAAGCCGTTGTCGAAGGTGAGCGATTCAAGTTTGGGCATGCCGAAATTTTAAATCCTGTGCGGAACAGGGCGACCCGGTGACGATTATGGGTATCGCTTGAGTGCGGGGTGTCTTCAAAACCATGATGCTCTTATGGTTCAGGTGGGAGGGAGCCTGCCGATAGAACCTATATCAGTGTCCCCAGGTGGGCTTGTTACATACTCCAGCGCAAGGAGACCTTCTCTTCATGAGTCCGCTCGATTGCCAACCCTCCCCGGAGGTCCGGGAGCTTACGCTTTCTTCCATCATCGGTTCGCTGAGTTATGCGCTGGACCTGACCGAGGGCTTGCCGGCTGGGCACAGCCTGCGCTGCTGCTGGGTGGGCATGCATGTGGGACAGCAGATGGGAATGGATAACGAAGCCTTGTCCCATCTCTATTACACGCTGCTGCTCAAGGATGCGGGCTGCAGCAGTAACGCGGCCCGGCTGTTCGAACTGTATGGCACCGACGATCGGGAAGTGAAGCGCGATTTCAAACTGGTGGATACCGATAGCGTCATACGACTGAGCCGGTTTGTACTGTCGCACACGGGAGTTGGAAAGTCCTTGCACGAGCGTGTCAGTCGCATTCTCAATCTGGCCCAGAACGGAGAGCAATTTGCCACCGAACTGATCACGACGCGCTGCGAACGTGGTGCAAATATTGCCTTGCAACTCGGCTTCGACGAAGAGGTGGCCTCCGGCATACGCTGTCTCGACGAACACTGGAACGGACGCGGCAAGCCTGCACGCCTGAGCGGGATGGCCATTCCCGTATCTTCTCGCATCGCGCTATTGTCGCAGGTGGTGGATGTGTTCCATGCGGCTGAAGGCCGGGAGCACGTTATGGATGAGGTGGCCAATCGATCAGGCAGCTGGTTCGACCCCAGGGTGGTCGAAGCGTTCCTGGAGGCACAGAGGCAGCCAGGCTTCTGGGAAGGTCTGAGCGATTGCGACCTGCAGCAGCGTATCGAGCGGATCGAGCCGGCTTCCAAGGTTGTGCACATCGATGAGCAACGGCTGGACACCATCGCCGAGGCCTTTGCCCAGGTGGTCGACGCGAAGAGCCACTACACCTATGGCCACAGCGCCCGGGTGGCAACCTATACGGAAGCTGTTGCAACCACGCTCGGCCTTCCGCAGGAACGGGTGCGCTGGCTGCGGCGGGGGGCATTGCTGCACGACATAGGCAAGCTCGGCGTCAGCAACGGCGTGCTGGACAAGCCGGGAAGACTCGACGAGTCGGAATGGGAACAGGTCAAGGCGCATGCTGCTTTTTCGGAACAGATCCTGTCGCGGCTCAGCATCTTCACCGAACTGGCCTTCGTCTCTGCCGCGCATCACGAGCGGCTCGACGGCAAAGGTTATCCGCGAGGTCTGGCTGCGGAGCAGATTCCTCTTGAAACCCGCATCATCACGGTGGCCGATATTTTCGATGCCATTACGGCCGAACGACCCTACCGTGGGGCGATACCGGTCAACGATGCCATCGGCATGATGGAGAAAGAACGTGGTGCAGCCATCGACAGCGACTGCCTGGATGCCCTTAAGCAGGCGTTGCCGCAGCTTGGATTCGAATGATCACTCGCCAGACAGCGGCTTGCGGATGCGTTCAGGCGCGGGTGCCTGGCAGTGTCCGAGTGCGATGACGAGTGCCGGGGTTTCGCCAGGCGGCAGGTCGAGCGCATGCGCGAGCGCGGCCGGATCGAAGCCGCCGATCGGGCAGCTGGAGAGGCCCATCGAGGCAGCCTGCAGCAGGATGTGCGCCGCCGCAAAATTGCATTGGCCTTGCGACCAGGCGGCAATCGTTTCCGGGTCGTACATGCCGCGATAGGCTTCGTAGATAGGCGCAGTATCGCCGCCGCGTGCCTCGGCCGCAAAGCGCGCGCGGACATAGTCCGAATCCGGATCGAGAGCGTCGACCAGCGCGACGATGGCGATGAAGGCGGCGGCCGTATGGGCCACGGGCTGGTCGAAGCAGGCGCGGGCGAGGGCGGCTTTCCTGGCCGGGTCGGTCACGACCACGAAGCGCCAGGGTTCGAGCCCGAAGGCCGAGGGTGCCAGACGGCCGGCTTCCAGCAGTACGTCGATTTCTTCCCGTGTGACGGGCTGGCCTGCCGCAAAGTCGCGGCAGGCGTAGCGTTGAACGATGGCGTCGAGCAGGGGGTCGGGCATAGGGCATCTCCTGGTAGTAGGGGAATTCAACACCTTTCCACCATAGCGCATGGCGCCTGCCGGTTCAGCGTCCGCTCATCGCGGCACGGGTGCGCACCAGCGTGCCGTCGCGGTAGTCGGCCATGGCCTGCTCGATCTCTTCGCGGGTGTTCATGACGAAGGGACCGTACTGCACCACGGGCTCGCCTATCGGCTTGCCGGCCACGAGGATGAAGCGGGCACCGTCCGGTCCGGCCTCGACTTCCACCGCGTCGCCCGGGCGCAGCACCGCCAGCGTGTGTTTGGCCAGCGGCTCGCCTGCGAGGGTGGCGCCGCCCTCGAAGACATAGACAAAGGCATTATGCGTAGCCCCCACGGGAAGGCCGATCCGGCCGTGGGCGGGCAGGGCGACGTCGAGATACAGCACGTCGGTGGACGGGTCGTTGATCACGCCGCGCGTGCCCTGGTATTCGCCGGCCAGCACGCGCACCCGTGTGCCGTCATTCTTCACCTCGGGTATCGCCGTGCTGGAAAACTCCTGGTAGGCGGGGTCGGACATCTTCTCGCTCGCGGGCAGGTTGATCCAGAGCTGGAAGCCGCGCATCAGTCCGTTGTCCTGGCGCGGCATCTCGGAATGGATCACGCCGCTGGCCGCCTTCATCCATTGCACGCCGCCGGGGTTCAATTCGCCGCGGTTGCCCATGCTGTCGCGGTGCTCCATGTGGCCGTCGAGCATGTAGGTGAAGGTGATGAAGCCGCGGTGCGGATGGTCGGGAAACCCGGCGATGTACTCGTCCGGGTTGTCGCTGCCGAAGTGGTCCAGCATCAGGAACGGGTCGAGGTTGCGCAAGGCCGGCGTGCCGATGCTGCGATGGACGGTGACGCCCGCGCCTTCGGTCACCTCGTAGGCGGGAACGCGTTGCTGGATGGTGCGTGGGGTCATGTCAGGCTCCTTTCTGTGTATAAGGGCATTCGCGAACGGGTTCATGCAACTTCGAGCGCCGGCCAGTCGCGTGCCAGGATGTCGTCGATGCGGGCTTCCGCATGGCGTCGGGCATCGTCTCCGCGCATCATGCCGCGGTCGGCAGCGATAACCTCGACGTCGGTGATGCCGAGAAAACCCAGCACGAACCTGAGCCACGGCGTGGCGAAGTCGATGGCGCTGCCGACTTCGGTGCCGCCGCTGGCCGTCAGAATATAGACCTTCTTGCCGTTCAATAATCCCTGCGGACCCCGCTCGGTGTAGCGGAAGGTGAGGCGGGCGCGCGCGACCTGGTCGATCCAGGCCTTGAGGCTGGCCGGCACGCCGAAGTTGTAGATGGGGGTGGCGATCACCCACACGTCGGCCGCCATCACCTCGGCGACCAGCGCGTCCGATCCGGCCAGTGCCTGGCGCTGTGCCGCGCTGCGCGCATCGGGGTCGGTCAGGTTGGCGTCGACCCAGGCGGCGTCCACATAGGGCAGGCCTTGCGCGACGTCGCGCTGGATGACGGACACGTTGTCCTGGCTGGCAGCCAGGCCGTCGACCAGGCGGTCGGCGAGTTGTCGGGTCATCGAACCCTCGACTCGGGCGCTTGCGTCGACGCGCAGGATGCGCAGGGGCTTGAGGGGGGTGGTGGGCGTTTGCATCACGGATTCTCCTGGGTGAATGGGGCCGGTCTGGCACCGTGATGCTATTGTTGTTGTTGCAATAAAATGGATAAAGATAAACTGAAGGAATTAATTGTTCTTGAATGGAGAACAAATGGACACGCTTGCCCAGATGCAGATCTTTTCGGCCATCGTCGAGGCGGGCAGCATCAGCGGCGCCGCCGACCGGCTGGGGCTGGCCAAATCCGCCGTCAGCCGGCGCCTGGCCGAACTCGAGGCGCGGCTCGGCGCCACGCTGATCCAGCGCACCACGCGCCGCCACAGCCTGACCGACAGCGGCCGCAGCTACTACGAACGCTGCGTCGCCATCCTCGCCGATGTGGAAGAGGCCGAGGCGTCCGTGTCGCAGGAACAGGGCGCGCTCAAGGGCCGGATCAAGCTCGCGCTGCCGTTGTCATTCGGCCTGCTGCACCTGGCCCCGCTGATCCAGGCTTTCATGACGCGCAATCCCGAGGTTACGTTCGAACTCGACTTCAACGACCGCCAGATCGACCTGATGCAGGAAGGCTTCGACCTCGCGATCCGCATCGCCAAGCTGGAAGACTCGAGCCTGATCGCACGGCGCCTGGTGCCGATCCGACATCTGGTGTGCGCGAGTCCGGGCTATCTGAAAAAGCATGGCACGCCCCGGACCGCAACAGAGCTCAAGAACCATGTCTGTCTGGCCTACAGCAACGTGCGGGACCCGGGCGTGTGGGACTACCGTGGACCGGACGGCCAGCCGGGGCGCGAGCGCGTGCCCGTGCGCCTGGCCTCAAGCAGCGGCGAATTCAACCTGCGCGCGGCCATCGCGGATGAAGGTCTGGTGCTCATCCCCAGCTTCTTTTGTCATGAGGCCCTGAGAACAGGGCAGTTGCAAACTGTGCTCGACGATCATACGTGGCCTGAACTGTCAGCCTACGCGGTCTATCCACCCACCCGGCATCTGACGCACCGGGTGCGGACGCTGATTGATTTTCTGGCGGATGCGCTGTCGGGAGAACCGTATTGGGAGAGAACGGAATCGCGATAGAAAAAACGATTCTGCTGGGCGTGTCACACTTCGATGCGGACTTCCAGGCCGATCAATCAACATGGTCAACCCTTCGACGATGTGGGCTTACAAATATATATCGCTGAGTTGTTGATTAGACTGGAAGTGACTCATGCCGAATGCACCCAATGCTAAGACTCAAATTCTCGATTGAACTGAATTACGATATCGACCCGCCCGGCTGTGACTTTGTGTTCAGCATCCATGCTGCGCAAACCCAACATCAGGCCGTGGTGACCGAATCGCTGAATGTCAGCCAGAGTCTGCCGTCCAACGTGTACACAGACCCGATGACGCACACGCGCTTCCTGCGATTGAAGGCGTTTGCGGGGCCACTATCGCTGCGTTACCTTGCCACGGTGGACCTGGACCACCATATCGCGCAGCCGCAGCAGCTGGAAGAGGTGGCGGTGGCCAACCTGCCTGGGGCCGTGCTGCCCTACATCTATCCCAGCCGGTATTGTCAGTCTGATCGGCTGCAACGGCTCGCGGTCAAGGAGTTTGGCCATTTGTGGCAAGGCTACAGCCGCGTGCAGGCGATTCGCGACTGGGTGATGAATCGCGTGACTTTTCTCTCGAACTCCTCCAGCGGCAACACGAGCGCTGTTGATACTCTGGTGGAAGAAGTCGGCGTCTGCCGCGACTTTGCTCATCTGATGATCGCTTTGTGCCGCGCGGTCAACATCCCGGCCCGATTTGTTGCCGGCATCGACTATGGTTCAGACCCGGCTCTCGGGCCGACCGATTTTCATGCCTATGTCGAGGTGTATCTGGGGGACCGCTGGTATATCTTCGATCCTTCGGGCGTTGCCGTTCCGATGGGATTTGTGCGCTTTGGCACCGGACGTGATGCGGCCGACACGGCGATTGCCACCATTTTTGGGGGAGTGCGCGGCTCAGCCCCGATCATGCAAATCGAAGCAATACCCAATGCACAGGGGATATTGATCATGCCCCGGCATGTGCCGTATGCGTTGTCAACCGACCAGCCAATTGAGTGAAATTCCTGTCGCCCCCCGCAAGCGGGGGCCATTGATTGACCACGCTTCATGAGCAGAACCCTGGGGCAGCCGTCGTTGAGCAATCATTGCGGAACGCCAGGTGTCGACACGAGATATTTGGCTGAAATGGCCGTATTCAGCATTCCCTGACTCCCTGGCTGGCCCGCTCCAGGCCGACAGCAGGCGATCTGCGATGCTGCCAGCGAGTATCGATCGGAATTGCAACAGCCTTGGCTGCGGGACAGGCTCTACAACCAGCGCTGCCGCCTGAACACGATCAGCAGGATGGTCGCGATGAAACCCATCACGCCCAGCAGAACGAAGTAGCCGGAACGCGACTTGAGCTCGGGCATGTTCTCGAAATTCATGCCGTAGATGCCCGCGAGAAAGCCCAGCGGCACGAAGATCGCCGTCACGATGGTGAGAATCTTCATGATGTTGTTGAGGCGGTGCGAGGCGAGCGACAGATAGCCCTCGATCAGGTCCGACGACACTTCGTAGTACAGGGTGGCGAGCGAGCTTGCCCGCTCCTGGTGCTCGTACACGTCCTTGATTTCGTGAACACGCTCGGGCCGGACCTGCGGCGGCGGATTGTTCATGAGTTCGAGGAAGACCTGCTGGTGGTAGGCCAGCACGCGGCGGAATTTGCGCAGGTCGGTCTTGTAGCCCATCAGTTCGGTGAGGATTTCATCCTTGGGGCGGGCGACGATGTCCTGTTCGAGGTCTTCCAGCCGCGGCTCCAGCGACATCAGCCGCGCGAGCAGTCGGTCGATCGAGGTCCGTGCAATTTTCAGCGCCAGCGAGTCGGGGCCGGCGGCCAACTGCGCGTGATTGTGGAGCGCGCTTTGCCACAGCGTTTCGATGCTGTGCGAGGGCGCGGAATGGCGCGTGACCAGGAAGCGGGCGCCGACGAACATCGCGATCTGGATGGTCTCGAATTCGAAGTCCTCGCGTTCGGGGCCGAGGCCTTTCAGCAGCAGAAAGACGTGGTCGCCGAAGCTCTCGATCTTGGGCTGGTGGCGGTCGCGCTGGGCGTCGTGGATCGCCAGCGGGTGCAGGCCGAAATATTCGACCATGGTCCGCAGCTCGGTTTCGGGGTCGTTGTCGGAAAAATCGGTCCACAGAATCGTATCGGGTTGCTGTCGCCAGACGGTCAACAGATCTTCGTTCCCCGTCGTGACGTCTCCCGTGGCGGGGTGATACAGCATTGTGCGAATCATGCAGTTCCCTGTGGGTAGGTATGGGGATGAAGTGGGGCCTTGTTTTGTATCCATATTACAGCTGCCAGACACCCTGGGGCACCGACCCTGGGCATCTGTAGCCTGAGCCCCGACGGCTGTTGCCGGTATCGCAGTGGATCAAATACCGGGGTGATGCAGCCTGGGTTGAAACGATTGTTGGTCAAGGTATCAGGCCAGCCTTGCTCGTTTGTTGCACTGAGTTCCGCGCGTCCGAAAAGACTCGTATTTCTCAGAATGGTCATTAACAAAATTATGGACACAATTTTGGATGGAAAAACTGTACTTATTAAAGATGGTAATATCCAACCAATCCATGATCTTAATAAGGTTTTATCGGATTTTAATTTATCGGATTTTGATTGAATTCTGTATTTTTCCTGATCAGCATGCTCGATTTTGTATCACCACCACCCGATGAAAGCCTTTTATATGCCAGTTCATACGATCTGGTATGGGTGGTCATTTCCGTACTGCTTGCCATTCTCGCGTCCTATGCTGCCCTGTATGCCTCGAAAAGAGTCGGGCATCAACAGAACACTGTATCCAGGCTGACTTGGGCTTTTATCGGCGCATTCACTTTGGGAGTCGGTATTTGGGCGATGCATTTTGTTGGCATGCTGGCTTTGAGCCTGCCGTGTGGCGTTAGATACGATCCTTTTCTCACGATTGTTTCGATTGTTCCAGGCATCCTGGCCGGTGGGGCGGCACTGGGCATCGCGTGGCATGAGGAGAAGCGCTTGCCATTGTTGGCGCGAAGCGTTTTGCTGGGCGCGGGGATAGGAACCATGCATTACACGGGCATGGCCGCGATGCACCTGGAAGGATTTGTGCGTTATGACCCATTCCTGTTCGGACTGTCGATTCTCGTGGCTGTTGCACTGGCTTACCTTGCTTTGCGTGTTAAATGTAGTGTGGCCCGTTCAAAACGCGGCCACGACGCACTGGTCGCTCTCATCATGGGCGGCGCTGTATCAGGCATGCACTACACAGCCATGTCTGCTTCCTATTTCGTACGGGGTGACGTGGCGGCCTTGCCCGCAACGGTCTTCACCACAACCAGCCTTGCCATCACCGTCGCGCTTACCACGGTCTTCCTGGCACTGGGGGCGCTGGCTCTCGCCGCGATTTCGCGTAACCGCGAGATAACCGACCAACTTCGCGATAGTGAAGAGCGCTGGAAATTCGCGCTGGAAGGTACCGGAGATGGAATGTGGGAGTGGAACCCTCAAACCGATGCCGCGATATACTCCAGGCGCTGGAAAGAAATGCTCGGCTACGCCGAGGATGAATTTCCGGATACCGGAACAGCCTGGGTAGAGCATCTCCATCCCGATGACCAGGGCCGCGTGTTTACCACTTTGCAGGATTATCTGGCAAGTGATCAAGCCGTCTATGTTGTTGAGTTCCGTATGCGATGCAAGGATGGTTCGTGGAAATGGATGATGGCCAGAGGCAAATTGGTCAAGAGAGATGCCGAAGGCAATCCCACGCGCATGATCGGTACGCATACCGAGATCACCGAGCGCAAACAGGCCGAGGAACAACTGCAAATCACTGCAACAGCCTTCGATTCACAGGAAGGAGTGATGGTGACCGATGCCAACAGCGTGATCCTGCGCGTCAACCGGGCCTTCACCGAAATAACCGGATACACCGCAGAGGAGGCCGTGGGGCAGACACCGCGCATTCTCAAATCAGGCCGCCACGATGCGGATTTCTATCGAGGTATGTGGGAGACCATCAACCGCACGGGAGGTTGGCAAGGTGAGGTATGGGATCGGCGCAAGAACGGCGAAGAATATCCGAAATGGCTCACCATCTCGGCAGTGAAGAATGACAAAGGCACCGTGACCCATTACGTCGGTACGCATTACGACATTACCGAGCGCAAGAAGGCAGATGAGCGAATCAACGAACTGGCCTTCTTTGATCAACTCACCGGACTGCCTAATCGGACCCTTCTGCTGGACCGCATGAAACAGGCGATGACGGCCAGTTCGCGTAACGACAGTCATGGCGCGCTGTTGTTTATCGACCTCGATCATTTCAAGGTTCTCAACGATACACGCGGCCATGATATGGGCGATCTGCTGCTGAAGCAGGTCGCCCAGCGCCTGCTCACGAGTGTACGGGAAAGTGACAGCGTGGCCCGGCTGGGGGGCGACGAGTTCGTGGTGATGCTGGTTGGGTTGAGTGCAAACGAGGAAGAGGCTGCGGCCGCGACAGAATTGGTTGCAGAAAAGATACTTGCGAGGCTTGGCCAGGTATTCCAGCTGGGTTCTTTCCCTTACCAAAGCACGGTTAGTATCGGAGCTTCCCTGTTCAAAGGAAAACTGGTCAGCATTGAAAATTTGATGAAGCAGGCCGATCTTGCCATGTACAAATCAAAGGAGGGGGGGCGCAATACATCGCGTTTCTTCGATCCTGACATGGAAACGGCCCTGGTAAACCGCGCAGAGCTGGAAAAGGATCTGCGCGACGCAATTCATGCGACGCAATTCCAGCTTCACTATCAGGCGCAGGTTGTAGACGGAGGCAGATTGATCGGGGCCGAGGTCTTGCTGCGCTGGCCTCATCCCGTTCGCGGCATGGTTTCGCCGGCCGAATTCATTCCTGTTGCAGAAGATACCGGGCTGATCGTTCCGTTGGGCCAGTGGGTGCTGGAAACGGCCTGCACTCAACTGGCCGCATGGGCAGCCCAGCCCGAGATGGCTCATCTCACGATTGCGGTGAATGTCAGTGTTCATCAATTCAGCCAGAACGACTTCGTTGATCAGGTTGTGCAGGTGCTCAATCGCACTGGCGCGAATCCGCAGTTGCTGAAACTGGAGATGACCGAAAGCCTGCTGGCAGGCAATGTGCAAAGCATTATCGAGAAAATGGCGGCACTGAAAGAAAAGGGGGTCAGCTTTTCATTGGATGATTTCGGCACCGGTTATTCATCGCTGACTTATCTGAAACGGCTGCCACTTGACCAGTTGAAGATTGACCAGTCTTTTGTGCGTGATGTGCTCAATGATCCAAACGATGCGGCAATTGCCAGAACAATCGTGGCACTTGCGCAGAGCCTTGGGTTGGGTGTGATTGCCGAGGGCGTAGAAACGGCCGCGCAAAGAGATTTCCTGGCCAGTTCAGGGTGTTACGCCTATCAGGGGTATTTTTTCAGCCGCCCTCTTCCGCTGGAAGGTTTCGAGGCATTTGCGAGGCAAGCCCATTTATCTCACCAGGTTTCGGACAACCATGCGGACAGTCAAACAGAGCGAACGGCTTCGGCCCAAGCCTTGCCAAACGGCCTCGTCATGGGCTCATGAAACAACAAGGCCGGGGGCGTGCCTTTTCTGCTGGTTGATGCATCGGCTAAAAAAAACGGAATTCTCAGCCACCCGTCATCGACATGAAGCGCAGGATTTTGTGCGGTGCTTCCTTGAATTCGTGACGCTCGGGCTTCAGGTTGATGGCCTGGAGGATGGCCGCTTCCAGTTCGGCGTCGCTGCAGCCGTTTCGGAGCAGGGGACGGAACTCGAATTTCTCTTCCTGCCCCAGGCACATGTAGGCGGTGCCGTCGACGGCGATGCGCACGCGGTTGCAGGTCTCGCAGAAGTGCTGCGAGATCGGGGTGATGAAGCCGACGTTGAAACGGCCGTCCTTGGAACCGAGGTAGCGCGCGGGGCCGGCGCCAGGGAGCGCGGTCTCGATCAGGTCGAACTGGCGGCGCAGGCGTTCCTTGACCGGCTGCAGGTCGAGGTATTCGGCGTTGCGGCCGGTGTCGCCCATTGGCATCGACTCGATCAGGCGCAGCACGAAGCCACGTTCCATGCAGAACGCGACCATCTCGTCGATCTCGTCGTCGTTGGGGCCGGCGAGCGCCACCATGTTGAGCTTGATCGGCGCGAAGCCGGCGTCCTGCGCCGCGGCAAGGCCGGTCATGACCTTGGCCAGCACGTCGCGGCCGTTGATCTTTTCCACGCGCGCCTGCTGCAGCGAGTCGAGGCTGACGTTGAGCCGCGTGACGCCGGCCGCCTTCAGCGCGTGGGCGTGGCGGTCGAGCTGGGTCGCGTTGGTCGACATCGACAGGTCCTCGATGCCGGGCAGGGACGCGATGCGGCGGGAGAGTCCGGCGATGTCGCGCCGCAGCAGCGGCTCGCCGCCGGTCATGCGGATACGACTGACGCCGAGTCGGGCGAAGGCGCCGATCAGCCGCTCGATCTCGTCGAAGGCGAGCCAGTGCTCGGGTTCCTCGAAGCCCTTGAAGCCTTCCGGCATGCAGTAGCTGCAGCGCAGGTCGCAGCGGTCCGTGACCGACAGTCGCACGTAGTCGATGCGGCGGTTGAACTGGTCGGTGAGGGCGGGCGCGGACATGACGTCGGGAGTCTGGCGGGAATGGGTTATATATGAAAAAATATAACCTTATTCGGCCGGGCTGGCAATGAAATTCGCCCGGAAACACCACGTCCAGGGATGTCATGAAGGTATTCGGAATCGCAGGCTTCAGCGGCAGCGGCAAGACCACGCTGATCGAGCGCGTGCTGCCGCTGCTGGCGGCGCGCGGCCTGCGCGTGGCCGTGATCAAGCACACCCATCACGACTTCGACATCGACCGGCCCGGCAAGGACAGTTGGCGCGCGCGCGAGGCCGGCGCGGCGGCGGTGCTGCTGTCATCCGACCACCGCACGGCGCTGCTGACCGAGCATCGCGACACGCCGCCGCGGCTGGACGATCTGTTGTCCCGATTGCCGCCGTGCGACCTGGTGCTGGTGGAGGGCTACAAGCGCGAGGCCATTCCCAAGCTGGAAGTGCATCGCGCGGAGACCGGCAAGCCCTGGCTGTTTCCGGAAGATCCCCATATCCTGGCGGTGGCGTCCGACGTCGAGCCCCCCGGCAACCTCACCCGCATCGACATCGATGCCGTTCAACCCATCACGGACTTCATACTGAATCATGCTCTCAGCTGCCCAACTGCTCGACAACCTGCTTGAGCGCGCCCAGCGCGTGACCGAAACCGGGATCGTCCCGGTTTCCGCTTCGCTGGGGCGCGTGCTGGCCGTGCCGCAAACCTCGACGATCACCGTGCCGCCGGCGGACAACAGCGCGATGGACGGCTACGCCGTGCGCGTGGCCGACGTGGCGACGGCGGGCGTCCGGCTGCCGGTGTCGCAGCGCATCATGGCCGGCGCCGTGGGCCAGCCGCTGCAGCCCGGCACGGCCGCGCGCATCTTCACCGGCGCGCCCGTTCCGCCGGGGGCCGACGCGGTGCTGATGCAGGAGTTCTGCTCGGCCGAGGGCGACCAGGTGGTCGTCAATTCGGTGCCCCATCCGGGCGAGAACATCCGCCGCGCCGGCGAGGACGTCGAGGCCGGGGCAGAAATCCTCGCCGCCGGCACGCGCATCGGCGCGGCGGAAATGGGGCTCGCCGCTTCGGTGGGCCTGGCCGAACTGCCGGTGTATCGCCGCCTGAAGGTCGCCTGCTTCTTTACCGGCGACGAACTGGTGACGCCGGGCGTGCCGCTGGCCCCCGGCCAGATCTACAACTCCAACCGCTATACGCTGACGGGTCTTATAAACGACCTGGGCTGCGAACTGATCGACCTCGGCATCGTGCCCGACACGCTGGAAGACACCGAGGCCGTGCTGGCGCGGGCCGCCCGCGAAGCCGACGTGGTGGTGACCAGCGGCGGGGTGTCGGTCGGCGAGGCAGACTATGTGAAAACGGCCGTCGAAAAGCTCGGCCAGGTCGAGATGTGGAAAGTGGCGATGAAGCCCGGCAAGCCGGTGGTATACGGACGCGTCGGCGGCGCCGATTTCATCGGCCTGCCCGGCAACCCGGTGTCGGCCTTCGTGACCTTCTGTCTGTTCGTGCGGCCGTTTCTGCTCACGCGCATGGGCGCGTCCGACGTGCTGTATCGCGCCTATGCGATCCAGGCGGATTTTGCCTGGCCGCGTCCCGGCACCCGCCGCGAGTTCCTGCGCGCGAGCCTGCAGCCCAGCGGCAAGCTGGCGCTGTTTCCCAACCAGAGCTCGGGCGTGCTGACCTCGTGCGCGTGGGCCGACGGCCTGGTCGACCTCGAAGTCGGCCATACGGTGCGACCGGGTGACTGGGTGCGCTTCATTCCCTTCTCGGAGTTGCTGAAATGAACGTGCGCGTGCTGTATTTCGCCCGTTTGCGCGAACGCTTCGGCTGCGCAGAAGAACAGGTCGTACTGGACGGCGCGACGGTGCGTGACCTGGTCGCGCTGCTGCAGGCGCGCGGCGGCGTGTGGGCCGAGGAGCTGGCAGCGGGCCGCGCGTTCCGCGTGGCCGTCAACCAGGACATCGTGACGCCCGACGCGACCGTGCCGGACGGCGCCGAGGTCGCGATCTTTCCGCCGGTGACCGGAGGCTGATCCCATGAAAATCGTCGTCCAGACCGAGGCGTTCGACCTCGGCACCGAAGTCGATGCCCTGCGCGCAAGCCGCACCGACATCGGCGCCATCGCCAGTTTCGTCGGCCTGGCGCGCGACATGAACGAAGGCAGCGGGGTTTCGGCGATGACGCTGGAGCACTATCCCGGCATGACCGAAAAGGCGCTCGCCGCGCTGGTCGACGATGCGCGCGCGCGCTGGTCCCTGCTCGACGTGACCGTGGTCCATCGGGTGGGACGCCTGCTGCCGGGCGATCCTATCGTGCTCGTCGCCGTGGCCAGCAGCCATCGCGGCGAGGCCTTCGCCGCCTGCGAATTCATCATGGATGCCCTCAAGACCCGCGCGCCGTTCTGGAAGAAGGAAGAGACGCCAGAAGGCGAGCGCTGGGTCGAGGCACGCGCCAGCGACGACGCGGCGGCGGCGCGCTGGTCCGAGTCCTGATCGTCCCTCAAGCCCAACCTCGGGGCGTGCTCGCACGTTCGCCCCGGCACTGATTTCTCGCAGTTTTCCGATTCCCTGCACTAAGCCAGTGCTGCCCATGCAGCGCTGAGCATCCCTGTTTCGTCCGCACCTGATCACGCTCAAAGCCAGTATTCATCGGGCTTTCCGATGAATCTTCATGCTTGTCGATAAAGTTGGCACGTGTGTTGCTGTGTCATTACACGTCATGACAAGTTATGGAGCGTGCACTGAAATGACCACACCCCGGAAAAAGCATCCTGCCGCGTTGCAGGTATCGCCGGTCCCGCTGTACACGCAGATCAAGGAGATTCTGCGAGACCGCATCCTCGACGGCACCTACCAGGCGCACGAACAGATGCCGTCGGAAAGCGAGCTGATGAGCACCTTCGGCGTGTCGCGCATCACCGTGCGGCAGGCCCTGGGCGACCTGCAGAAGGAAGGCCTGATCTTCAAGATCCACGGCAAGGGCACCTACGTCTCCAAGCCGAAGGCGTTCCAGAACGTGGCGACGCTGCAGGGCTTTGGCGAGGCGATGTCTAGCATGGGCTACGAGACCTTCTCGCGCGTGGTCGGCGTCAAGAACCTGCCGGCGAAAGCGGCAGTCGCGGCGAGGCTGGGCGTTCAGGAGGGCGAGGAGATCGTCGAACTGCGCCGCGTGCGCTACCTCAACCGCGCCCCGATCTCGCTCGACGTGACGTATGTGCCCAAGAGCATCGGCGAGCGCCTCGCCAAGGAAGACCTCGCGCACCGCGACGTGTTCCTGATCCTGGAAAACGACTACGGCATTGCGCTCGGCGCAGCCGAACTGCAGATCGAATCGATGCTGGCGGACGACTATCTCGCCCGCCAGTTGCAGATCGAGGAGGGCGCCCCGGTGTTGCGGATCGAGCGCCTGACCCTCACGGCCGATGGCCGACCGATTGATTTCGAATACCTGTATTACCGCGGAGATGCCTTCCAGTACCGGATGCGCATCGAGCGGTCCCACGTCTAGGAGACCTGTATGAACGAAGTGATTGCGGAAGTGGATGTGCTGGTGATCGGCGGCGGCACGGCGGGCCCGATGGCCGCCGTCAAGGCCAAGGAAAAGAACCCGGCGCTCAAGGTGATGCTGCTGGAGAAGGCGAACGTGAAGCGCAGCGGCGCCATCTCGATGGGCATGGACGGACTCAACAACGCGGTGATACCCGGCCATGCCACTCCCGAGCAGTACGTCAAGGAAATCACCGTGGCCAACGACGGCATCGTCAACCAGAAGACGGTGATGGCCTACGCGCAGGAAAGCTTCAACATGATCAACCAGCTCGACCGCTGGGGCGTCAAGTTCGAGAAGGACGAGACCGGCGACTACGCGGTGAAGAAGGTCCATCACATCGGCACCTACGTGCTGCCGATGCCGGAGGGCCACCACATGAAGAAGGTGCTCTACCGCCAGCTCAAGAAGGCGCGCGTCGAGATCACCAATCGCTACATGGCGACGCGCCTGCTGCTCGACGCGAACGGCGCGATTGCCGGTGCGATGGTGCTCGATACGCGCGAGGGCACGTTCGGCGTGATCCGCGCCAAGTCGGTGATCCTCTGCACGGGCGCGGCCGGCCGGCTTGGCCTGCCGTCCTCGGGCTACCTTTTCGGCACCTACGAGAACCCGACCAACGCGGGCGACGGCTACTCGCTGGCCTACCACGCAGGCGCGGAGCTCTCGGGCATCGAGTGCTACCAGATCAACCCGCTGATCAAGGACTACAACGGCCCGTCGTGCGCATACGTCACCGGCCCGTTCGGCGGCTACACCGCCAACTCGAAGGGTGAGCGTTTCATCGAGTGCGACTACTGGAGCGGCCAGATGATGATGGAGTTCTACAAGGAACTCGAAGGCGGTAACGGCCCGGTCTTCCTCAAGATGAATCACCTGGCCGAGGAAACGATCGGCACCATCGAGCACATCCTGCATACCAACGAGCGTCCCAGCCGCGGTCGCTTCCACGAAGGCCGGCATCTCGATTACCGCAACGGCATGGTCGAGATGCATATCTCGGAAATCGGCCTGTGCAGCGGCCACTCGGCGTCGGGCGTGTGGGTCGACGAAACCGCGGCGACTACGGTGCCGGGTCTCTACGCGGCTGGCGACCTCGCCTGCGTGCCCCACAACTACATGCTCGGTGCGTTCGTGTACGGCAAGTTCGCCGGTGAAAGCGCGGCCGACTATGCGATGACGCATGCGCTGCCTGCGGTCGACGCCGTGCAGGTCGAGGCCGAGCGCAAGCGCGTGCTGGGTCCGCTGTCGAATCCCGAAGGCCTGCCGCCCAGCCAGGTCGAGTACAAGCTGCGCCGCTTCGTGAACGACTACCTGCAGCCGCCCAAGGTGACGAAGAAGATGGAGATCGGCCTCGACCGCTTCGCTGAAATCGGCGCCGATCTGCCGGCGATGTCGGCCACGAACCCGCACGAACTCATGCGCGCCATGGAAGTGCATTTCATCCGCGACTGCGCGGAAATGGCGGCGCGTGCGTCGCTCTATCGCACCGAGTCACGCTGGGGGCTCTACCACTACCGCGTCGAGCATCCCGACAAGAACGACGCCGACTGGTTCTGCCACGCCCAGCTGAAGAAGTCCGATGCAGGCGAGATGACCTGCTTCAAGCGACCCATCGATCCCTACATCGTCGAGCTCGATGACGAGGAAAAGGACGCCTACAACCGCCTGCGCGTCGTCAAGCAGGCAGAAGCCGCCTAAGGAGAACACCATGCCCATGACTTTGAACCGGGTGGCTGTGCCCGTGACCGTGAACGAGGAAGCGTGCATCGCCGACAAGGGCTGCACGGTGTGCGTCGAATCCTGCCCGCTCGATCTGCTGGCGATCGATCCCGCGAAGCAGAAGGCGTACATGCGATTCGACGAATGCTGGTACTGCCTGCCGTGCGAGAAGGATTGCCCGACCCAGGCAATCCGCGTCGACATCCCTTACCTGTTGCGTTGAGGAGATTTGCATGATTCCAGCCACCCAATCTCTCGATTTGCGCAACCGCCTGTCGAACAGCGATCCCGAGGTGCGGCGCATCGCGGTCATGGACCTGCTCGACAGCGACGAGGACGACATCGAACTCTGCCTGCTCGACGCACTGAAGGATGAGGACGCCATGGTGCGGGCCGAGGCCGCGCGCCTGCTGGAAGGCTACGAAAGTTCCGAGGTCGTCGAAGGGCTGATCGGCGCGCTGGGCGACGCCAGCGAGGAGGTACGCGCTGCCGCAGCGGTCTCGCTGTCCGAGCTCAAGGAGGCCTCGATGGGCGACGGCCTGCTCGACGCGCTGCCGCGGTCGTCCTCGCCTTTCATGCTGGCCGCGCTGTTTCGCGCCTTGCGCGAGCTGCGCCGGCCCGAAGCATTCTCGCCAGCACTCGCTGCACTGGCCGCACCGGAGGCGGACGTGCGTTGCGCCGCACTCGGGGTGCTGGGCTACCTGAAGAACCCGGCTGCGCTTCCCGCAATCGCCCAAGTCGCGGGCAGCGACGCCGACGTCGAGGCCAGGCGCATTGCCATCGGCGCGCTCGGCTTTGCGACCGAGCTCGACGCGGTCGTGCCGGCCATGAAGCGCGCGCTGACCGACGCGTCGTGGCAGGTGCGCGAGGAAGCCGCCGCCACGCTCGGCAAGCTGCTGGCCGCGGAGGCGGTCGACGACCTGATGGCCGCGATGGCCGATCCCTACTGGCAGGTTCGGCTCAAGGCCGCCCGCAGTCTGGGGCGAATCAAGGCGAAACCTGCCTTGCCGGTGCTCATCGAGGCCCTGGGACACGAGATGAGCAACCTGCGCAAGGAGGCGGCGGTCGCGCTCGGCGAAGTCGGAGACGTCGCCGCGATTCCCGCGCTCGAGCATGCCCTGTCCGACAGCGATCCCGACGTGCGCAAGCTGGCGCGCCTGGCGCTGACTCAACTCACCCAATGAGGAGCATGAAATGGCTTATGTCGTAGCGGAACCCTGCATCAAGTGCAAATACGGCGATTGCGTGCCGGTGTGCCCGGTGGACGCATTCCACGAAGGTCCGAATTTCATGGTGATCGATCCAGGTGAGTGCATCGACTGCTCGCTGTGCGTCGACGAATGCCCGGCCGGCGCGATCTTCGACGAGGCCAAGCTGCCCGAGGCGTACTCGCACTACGTCCAGCTCAACGCCGAGCTGACCCAGGTCTGGCCGCTGGTCAAGGACAAGCCGGAGCCGCTTCCGGACGCCGACGACTGGGTCGATGCGACGGACAAGTTTCAGTTTCTCGAAAGGATGGAGGCGGCCTAACGCCCATGCGCGGTGCGGCCGTCCGGCGTGATGCACCAGGCCGATCCGGTCCGGGCGTTGCGGAGGGCGGAAACCCCAGACAAAAGCGCAGGGCAGTGCATGGCACAAAGGTTGCAAAGCAAGTGAACGTGGTCCCTTAGTCAAACAGGAAGGAAAGCACAACATGAGCAAGATCCCGCAATTCAATCCTCGCAAGTCAGTATTCAGGCAGATGGCAACGGTCCTGGCCTTCATCGGTGCGGCAGGCAGCGCAGGCGCCTTTGCCGAAACCGTGACGGTCGGCATCGGTACGCAGAACACGACGACCAATACCGTGACCGGCGGCATCGTCATCGAAAAGCTCGGACTGATGAACAAGTATCTCGCCGAACTCAAGAAGACGCCCAAGTACAAGGACATCGACTTCAAGCTCGACTGGCAGAACTTCACGTCCGGACCGCCCGTGACCAACGGCATGGTCGCGAACAAGCTGCAGATCGGGATGATGGGCGACTACCCGCTGCTCGTGAACGGCGCGACCTTCCAGGCCGGGAGCGAGACCAAGAGCGAGCTGATCGCGCTGATCGCCTACAACCTCAACGGCGCGGGAAATGGCATGGTCGTGCACAAGGATTCGCCGTACTACGAGCTTTCCGACCTAAAAGGCAAGAAGGTCTCGGTCCCGTTCGGCTCCGCCGCTCACGGCATGCTCTTGAAGGCGATGGAAGACCGAGGCTGGAAGGACGACTTCTGGGACCTGGCGAGCCAGAGTCCGGAGGTGGGAACGACCAACCTGCAGGAACGCAAGATCGACGGCCACGCCGACTTCGTGCCCTTTGCCGAGCTGCTGCCCTACCGCGGATTCGCCCGCAAGATCTTCGACGGCGTCGAAACCAGGGTGCCGACCTTCCACGGCATCGTCGCGCGCAAGGACTTTTCCGACAAGTATCCCGAGTTCGTGGTGGCCTACCTGAAGGCGCTTCTCGACGCGAACGACTGGGTGCGCAAGAACCCGGCGCTCGCGGCGACCAAGATCGAGGAATGGACCAAGATCGAGAAGGAAGTCGCCTACATGTTCCTCGGCCCCAGCGGTGTGCACACGCTCGACCCGACCATCAAGCCGAAGTGGATCGAGACGGTGAAGTACGACCATGGCGTGCTGCAGCGCATGGGTCGCGTGAAGGACTTCAATGCCGATATCTGGGGCAACGAGACCTTCATCCGCCAGGCTTTCAAGGAAAAGGGCCTCGACTACGACAAGCAGAAGGCGAGCTACGCCAGCTACGAGATCAGCGGTACCGACACGCTGTGCAAGAAGCCGATCAAGACGCCGCGTGAAGGCGGTGAAGTCTGGATCGAGGGCGGCGGCATCACGGCCTACAGCTCGACCTCGTGCACGCTGGCTGGCGTCAAGAAGGCGCTGTCCGAGGGCAAGAAGATCGGTGTCGCGTTCGTGTTCGACAAGACCACCGGCATCAAGCTGTTCGCCGACAAGGCCTTCTACGCGCTGAATGCGAAGAACCCGAAACAGATCGAGATCGTGCCCTTCCTGCTGAAGAAGGACGCCGAATCCTGGGCAGCCAAGCGGGGCGGGCGTCTGGCTTCGTACACCGACGTGCTGGCCGTCGCCAAGGTAGGAGGGTAAATCATGCGATCCGCAACCAATCTGAGTATCGTCGCCGGCGCTGAGGCCGGCGAAGCGGAAGAGCCGAACCTGGCGCTTGCCCCGAGGCCGGCAGCGGAGAAGCCCGCCCCCGAGCCCGCCCGGTCGGTCGAGGTTCCGGCCCGGCGTGTTGCAGGCTGGTTGCGGAGCGCGCTTCCGAAGGTGCTGATGACGACGATCTCGCTCGGCCTGTTCGTCGCCTTCTGGTACTTCGCCACGCTGTACAAGCTCGACTTCTATGTCCGCTTCACCAACATCCCGAGCCCTGTCGAGGTGTGGGACAACGCGACCCGGCTCGCGCAGAGCGACAAGTTCTACGAGAACATGTACGTGAGCCTGCGCCGGATCCTGATCGGCTTCGGCGTGGCGACCGTGCTGGGCGTCGCGCTGGGGCTGCTGATCGGGCAGTACCGGGCCGCCAGGGCGCTGTTGTTCCCGTTGTTCGAGACGCTGCGCCCGATTCCGGCGATCGCCTGGGTACCGATGGCGATCATGCTCTGGCCGACCAACGAGACCAGCATCGTGTTCATCACCTTCCTCGGGTCGTTCTTCCCGATCCTGCTCAACACCATCCACGGCGTGAACAGCGTCGATCCGGTGCTGCTGCGCGCCGCGCGCTGCCTCGGCACGACGGAGTTCGGGTTGCTGCGGCAGGTCGTCCTGCCGGCGTCGCTGCCACACATCTTCACCGGCCTTGCGATCGGGATGGGCGTGGCATGGGTGTCGCTGATCGCGGCCGAGATGATTTCGGGTCAGTTCGGCATCGGCTACTTCACCTGGGAAGCGTATTCGCTGATCGAGTACGCCGACATCGCCATCGGCATGATCGTGATTGGCGTGCTCGGATTGCTTTGCAGCGGCGGCATCCGCGTGCTCGGCAACGTGCTGATGCCGTGGACCGCAGGTTCGACGCATGGAGGACAGAAATGAAGACGCAAGACGACAAGCCAGCCGGGGCGACCGGTCATATCAAGGTGGATCACCTGCGCGTGCGCTTCGGCCGCAACGCCGAGGCCGTCGAGGCCGTCAGCGACGTGTCGATGGAGGTGAAGCCGGGTGAGTTCGTTTCCATCATCGGCCCCTCGGGATGCGGCAAGTCGACGCTGCTCAACGTGGTGGCAGGCTTCGTCCTGCCGAGCGAGGGGTTGGTGACCATGGACGGCAAGGCAACCGACAAGCCCGGTGCCGACCGCGGCATGGTGTTCCAGCAGTACTCGCTTTTTCCCTGGCTCACGGTGCGCAAGAACGTGGAGTTCGGGCTCAAGCAGAAGGGGCTGGACGCCAACCGGCGCGAGGAGGCCGCCCGTACGCTGCTTGGGCTGGCGGGGCTTCTCGCCTTCGAGAACCACTATCCCGAGCAGCTTTCGGGCGGCATGAAGCAGCGCGTGGGCATCGTTCGTGCGCTGGCGACAAGTCCGCAGGTGCTGTTGATGGACGAGCCGTTCGGCGCGCTCGACGCGCAGACGCGCGTGGTGATGCAGCAGATTCTCACCAACATGTGGCAACGCTTCCGCATCTCGGTGCTCTTCATCACCCACGACATCGACGAGAGCATCTTCCTGTCGGACCGCGTCTATGTGATGACCGCCCGGCCAGGCCGCATCAAGGCGGAAGTCGAGATTCCGCTGCCGCGCCCGCGCACCCCTGACATGGCGCTGAGCCCGGAGTACCTGCAGATCAAGCAGCAACTGCGCGACCTGATCGCCGAAGAGAGTCTCAAGGCGATGGGCGGCGAGCTCAAGGACAGCGGGCTGGCCGGTTTCGACGTCGAGGTCGGTCCCAAGGGCGTCGCAGAACTCGTCTGACCACTCAGCCGGGAAACCGGCCTGATTTTTCGGCACCACTTGTAATGACATGTCCTGTCAAATCGGAAAGGAAACACCATGACGCCGACCCTGGAACTGAATCTTGAAGGCTTCGATCACGCCGATTTCTTCCGACCGGAGCGGCTGCCCGATCTCGATCGGCAGTTCGATGCCTGGCTCGTGCGCCGCGACGCCGAACTGCGTGCCCGCTACCAGGATTACCGCGGCGGCGCCTCGCTTGCGCGGCCCGAGGAGTCGGAGCTGCTGATCTCGGTTGCCCGCGAACTCGAAGACTTCCTGGTCGCGATGTTCGGCGTCGCCGCCTCGCGCGACGCGTTGCGGGCTGCGCAGGAACGCGAGGCCGTCGTGCATGCGTTCAAGCGTGAATTCGTCAAGCGCCGCATCCGCAAGAAGCGGTCCGAGCCGACGCATGGTTTCGACGAACTCGACCGCCAGATCCCTTCATGGCCTGACGCCGACCGCGAGTTGAGCGTGGCACGGTTCTGGGCTGAGGCCGAGCGCGCGGGCGATGCGTCGCAACTGGCGCTGCTGGAAGCGTGGCTGCATGCCGCGTGCGACAGCGAAGCGGGCAGGGCGGCGACGTCATCCTGGGTCAGCCTCACGCTGCCGACGGCGACCGATTTCTTCAAGCTGGTGCCGATCGTGCCGGTGGCCGTCGACTCCGCGGGCCGGGTCGAGGGAGCGACAGCCGCGCGCCGGCGTGACGGATTCGCCCTGACCGACCCGCGGCGCGGCTTGCGCGAAACGATGGACCAGGTCCATTACTGCGTCTACTGTCACGACCACGCGGGCGACGTCTGCTCGCACGGCTTCCCGGCGAAGGAAGGCGAGGGGTTCCGTGCCAACCCGCTCGACGTCACGCTGTCGGGCTGCCCGCTTGAGGAGCGCATCTCCGAAGCGCACACGCTCAAGCGTGACGCCTACACGCTAGGCGCGCTGGCCATGATCATGCTCGACAACCCCTTGCTGCCCGCCACCGGGCATCGCATCTGCAACGACTGCATGAAGAGCTGCATCTACCAGAAGCAGGATCCGGTCAACATTCCCGAGATCGAGACGCGCATTCTCACCGATGTGCTGGCGTGGCGCTGGGGTTTCGAACTGTACTTCCTGCTCACGCAGTGGAATCCGCTCAATCGCACGCGTCCCTATCGGCTGCCGTATAACGGTCGCAACACGCTGTGCGTGGGCGCCGGTCCCGCAGGCTTCAATCTCTCGCATCACCTGCTGCAGGAGGGGTTCGGCGTGGTCATCGCCGACGGACTCAAGATCGAGCCGCTGCCGCCCGAATGGTGCGATGCCAGTGGGCGCCCGACGTTGCCGGTGGAGAGCGTCGAGACGCTCTGCCAGTCGCTCGACGAACGTGCGTCGTCGGGCTTTGGCGGCGTCGCGGAGTACGGGATCACGGTACGCTGGGACAAGAACTTCCTGACCTTGATTCGCCTGGTGCTCGAACGCCAGTCCACGTTCCGCATGTACGGCGGCATCCGCCTGGGCGGCACCATCACGCTCGAGGACGTGCCGGCGCTCGGCTTCGATCATGTCACGCTCGCAACGGGCGCCGGTCGTCCCACGGTGCTGAAGATGCGCAACAACATGGCACGCGGCATGCGCCAGGCGAGCGATTTCCTGATGGCGCTGCAGCTCACCGGCGCGGCGCGGCGCGACAGCCTCGCCAACCTGCAGGTGCGCCTTCCGGCGGTCGTGGTCGGCGGAGGGCTCACCGCGATCGATACGGCGACCGAGGTCCAGGCCTACTACGTGCGCCAGGTGGAGAAGGTGCTGTCCCGCTGGGAGGCGGTCGGCGAAACGGCCGGTGGCGCATTCGACGCGTACGAACGCGACGTGCTGGAAGAGTTTCTTGCGCACGGACGCGCGGTACGCGCGGAACGCGAACGCGCGCAGCAAATGGGAGAGGCGCCCGATTTCTCGCGGCTGATTCGCGCCTGGGGCGGCGTGACCGTCGTCTATCGCCGCGCCATGTCCGATTCGCCGGCCTATCTGCGCAATCACGAAGAGATCGCGAAAGCGCTGGAAGAGGGCATCTACTATGCCGAACGCCTGGAGCCGACCGAAGCCGTGCTCGACCCCAACGGACATGTGCAGGCGCTGCGCTGCACGCACGGCGGAAGCGGCGAAACCGTCACCCTGCCAGCACGTGCCGTACTGGTGGCAGCCGGCAGCATTCCCAATACCGTATACGAGCGCGAGCATCCCGGCACCTTCGAGATGGACGGCAAGTTCTTCGCGGCCTATCGCATCGACGCGCAGACCGGGGAGATGGTCCGCGTGCCGACAGCAGGCCACAACAAGGCTGCGCAGCCAGGGTTCTTCACGTCCTATCGTGCCGGCGACCTGCGGGTCTCGTTCGTCGGAGACAACCACCCATGGTACCACGGCAGCGTCGTCAAGGCGATGGCGTCGGCCAAGCACGCCGCGCGCGACATTTCGGCGTGGCTGCTGCGGCGCACCGGCAGTCGCGCGCCTGAATCCTTCGCCCCCTTCGCGGCCGCGCTCGACGATGCGCTGTGCCCCCAGGTAGTGGCCGTCGAGCGCATGGCGCCGCACCTCACAAGCCTGACCGTGCGTGCGCCGCAGGCCACGCGGCACTGGCTGCCGGGCCAGGTGTACCGGCTGCAGAACTTCGAGCGCCACGCGCAAAGACTGGGCGGACAGACGCTCGCCATGGAGGGCATGGCGATCGATGGGGTGCACGTCGACCCGGCGCGCGGCGAGGTGCAGGTGCTCATCAACAGCGTGGGCGTGTCGAGCCGCATTGCAGCGTCGCTCAAGCCGGGGGCAAGGGTGATCCTGATGGGCCCCACGGGCACCGGATTGCCGGTCCCGGACAACTCGACCGTGACCGTGGCCGGCGGCCATTCAGCTGTGACCAGTACCGTCGACGGTGCCGCCATGTGGCGCGCGGCCGGCAACCGCATCGTCTTCATCGGCCACTTTCGCGACGCCGCGCGGGCACGCGCCGTGCAGCGCGCGATCGAGATCCTGACCGATCAGGCGATCTGGGTGCTCGACGAGGGTCCCGCGCTCGTTACACGCCGTCAACAGGATGCCTGCTTCGTTCACGGACTCGATGATTTCCTGCTGTCTTGCGCCGAGATGGACGCGCCATTCTCGGAATGGGTGCGGCGTACCGACGAACTGATCCTGTCGGATCACCCGGCCGCGATGGAGACCTTCCGCGGCATGCTGCGCGGCAAACTCAAACCTCTGCTGAAGCCGGCTTTCAAGGCCACGGCGGCCGTGAATAGCCCGATGCAATGCATGATGAAGGAGGTCTGCGCCCAGTGCCTGTGCCGGCATGTCGACAGCGCGACCGGCGAGCCGTCGCGGTTCGTGTTCTCGTGCTTCAACCAGCATCAGCCGCTGTTCGATCTCGATTTCGAAAACCTGCAGGCGCGCCAGGGGCAGAACAGCGTGCAGGAAAAGCTCGCAAACGCCTGGCTCGGCCGCCTGATGGAGCAGGACGCGGTCTCGGGTGCCGATGCGGTCGCGACGAGCAATGCGGCCGAGCCACTGCAGCGGCTCGACCCGCCCTCAGTCCGTTGAGCGCGACTCGCTGGCGCGTTCCGGCAGGGGGCAGGCCGCCGGCTTGCCCTGCCACAGCGGCCGGACCTTGAGGAAGAACCGATAGCCCCACTCCAGTGTGTGCACCATGCCCGGCAGCGCGGCGAGCCGTCCCGCGGCGCGAAACGCCGGCAAGGCCTGCCAAAGCGCGGCGAACGCCGCGGCCCCTGAAATCAATTCGCCTTCAGGGCGCCGGGCATGCAGTCGGGCATAGGCTGCCTCGCGGCTCAATCCCTCGCCCAACTCCTGATCCTCGCAATGTGCGAGGTTCACCCATTGAATCCTTTCGGCTCCACGCCGACGCCGGTAGAAGCCGATCTCGCGCGTGCAGACGGGGCAGCCGCCGTCGTAGTACACGGTCAACAGGGGCAGGGTGTGAGCGTTCATGAGGTCAGTCTATCTCGGCAAGCGGGTTCAAGGAATGGAGCGCCAGGCGCGGCGAAGGTTCCTCAGGGCCATGCTTGACATTGGTTCTAACTAGAATTAAAGTTGTTCGTGTTAGAACCAAATATGACACCATGAAAGCGCGCCCGACCCCCTTCCTGCCGACCCTGCAAGCCCTGGCCCAGTGCTATCAGGCTTTCGAGGCTTTTTCGGGCGCGCACATTCGCGAACTGGGACTGACGCCGCCGCAGTTCGACATCGTGGCCACGCTCGGCAACACCGCCGGCATGACGGCGACCGAACTCGGCGAGAAGACGCTGATCACCAAGGGCACGCTCACCGGCGTGGTCGACCGCCTGGCGGCGCGCGGACTGGTCGAGCGCATCGCGCACGAGCGCGATGGCCGTTGCCAGATCGTCCGGTTGACGCCCGAGGGAGAGGCGCTGTTTGAGCAGGTGTTTCCCGCCCACCTTGCACAGGTCGCGCGGCAATTCGCCGGCGCGGACAAGGGCGACTACGCGCGCTGGGAGTCCGCCCTGCGCTCGCTCGAGCAGGTATTCAGAAAGGAGATCGCATGAATCCGATGGGTCGTTACACCCGGCCTGCCATCGTGCTGCACTGGCTGGTCGCGCTGCTGATCTTCGTGGCGTTTCCGCTTGGCGTGTACATGCACGAGTTGCCCCTGTCGCCCGGCAAGCTCCAGCTCTACAGCTATCACAAGTGGATCGGCATCACGATCCTGATGCTGGCGTCGCTGCGCGTGGTGTGGCGGCTGACGCACACGCCGCCTGCGCTGCCGGACTCCATTTCCGGCTGGCAGCGCCGCGCGAGCCAGGTCGTCCATGGCCTCCTGTACCTGCTGATTCTTGCGATCCCGCTGTCGGGCTGGCTGATGAGCTCGGCCAAGGGCTTCCAGACGGTGTGGTTCGGCGTGCTGCCGCTGCCCGACCTGGTCGGCAAGGACAAGGCGCTGGGTGAACAGCTGGCAGAGCTGCACCAGATTCTGAACTTCATCCTGCTGTTCCTGGTCATCCTGCACGTCGGGGCGGCGCTCAAGCACCAGTTCATGGAACGCCTGCCTTTCATGCAGCGCATGGGGTGGGGCGGAAAGGAGTCATCATGAAACATGCAATTCATGCCTTGGCCATGCTCGCGTGGCTGGCCTCACCGGCCGCGAGTGCGGTCGAATACCGCACGGTCGTGCCCGCACAAAGCGCGGTGCAGTTCGAGTTCCGCCAGATGGGCGTACCGATCCAGGGCGGCTTCAAGCGCTTTGTCGCGCAGATGGCGTTCGATCCGGCCAGGCCCGAGGCGGCCCGCGCACGGATCGACATCGACCTGGCCAGCATCGACGCTGGCTCACCCGAGGCCGACGAGGAATCCGCAGGCCGGCTGTGGTTCAACAGCAAGGCCTACCCGAAGGCGACGTTTGCTTCCAGCGCGATCCGTGCGCTTGGCAACAACCGCTACGAGATGCATGGCACGCTGACGATCAAGGGCAGGAGCCGCGAACTGGTCGTCCCGGTGAGCTACAGCCCCGGCAGGACCGCCGCCGTCTTCGAGGGGGCATTCACCCTGCAGCGGCTGGATTTCGGTATCGGCGAAGGCATGTGGGCCGATGTCGATACGGTCGCCAACGCCGTCAAGGTCAAGTTTCGCATTGCCGCCACTGGCAAATAACCCGTTGTTCGAATTCACGTCATGGAGATCTCAATGAATCGTCTGCTTACCCTGTCCGTGCTGGCTGCGCTGTCTGTCCCGGCGCATGCTGCGCCCGAAACCTATGTCATCGACAACAGCCACACCTACCCGTATTTCACCTACAACCACCTCGGGTTTTCCAACCAGACTCACCGGTTCGATAAAACCAGCGGCAAGGTAGTGCTCGATCGCGCAGCCCAGACCGGCTCGGTCGACGTGACCATCGATGCCACGTCGGTCAACACCGGCTTTGCGTTGTTCAACCAGCACATCCAGGCGGCGGATTATTTCGATACGGCCCGCTTCCCCACGATCACCTTCAAGTCCAGCCAGGTAACGTTCAAGGACAAGCATCCGGCGAGCCTGACGGGCGACCTGACCATCAAGGGGGTGACACAGCCGGTGACGCTGGCGATCTCGCACTTCAAGTGCATGCCGCACCCGATGAAAAAAGTGGAAACCTGTGGCGCCAACGCCAGCACCCAGATCAAGCGCTCGGCGTTCAACATGGGCAAGAACGCGCCGTACGTGAGCGACGAGGTGACGCTGACGCTGGCGATCGAGGCCTTCAAGGAACCCGCCGCGGCGCAATAACACACGGCGCATCCGGCAGTCCGGGCGCGCTGGCGTAAAATAGCGTTTTGCTGTCCGGAATGCCTGCCGTGGAACCCCATCAACTCGAACTGCTCGCGCCCGCGCGCGACGCCGACATCGGCATCGAAGCCGTCAACCACGGCGCCGATGCGGTTTACATCGGCGGGCCGTCGTTCGGCGCGCGCGTGGCGGCGTCCAACGAGATCAGCGACATTGCGCGCGTCGTCGCGCACGCGCACCGCTTCAACGCGCGCGTGTTCGTCACGCTCAACACCATCCTGCGCGACGACGAGCTCGAACCCGCGCGCCGGCAGATCTGGCAATTGTACGACGCGGGCGTCGACGCGCTGATCATCCAGGACATGGGCCTTCTGGAGCTCGACCTGCCGCCGATCCAGCTGCACGCCAGCACCCAGACCGACATCCGCACGCCCGAAAAAGCCCGTTTCCTGCAGGACGTGGGCCTTTCGCAGATCGTGCTCGCGCGCGAACTCGACCTCAGGCAGATCGCCGCGATCCGAGCCGCAACGGATTGCACGCTGGAGTTCTTCGTCCACGGCGCGCTGTGCGTGGCCTACAGCGGCCAGTGCTACATCAGCCATGCTCACACCGGGCGTAGCGCCAACCGTGGCGACTGCTCGCAGGCCTGCCGCCTGCCGTACCAGGTCACCGACATGGAAGGGCGCATCGTCGCGCACGACAAGCACGTGCTGTCGATGAAGGACAACAACCAGAGCGGCAACCTCGAGGCGCTGATCGACGCGGGCATCCGCAGCTTCAAGATCGAGGGGCGCTACAAGGACATGGGCTACGTGAAGAACATCACCGCCCACTACCGCACGCTACTCGACGAGATCATCGAGCGCCGCCCGGACTTTGCGCGCGCCTCCAGCGGACGCACCACCTTTGCCTTCACGCCCGACCCCGACCAGAACTTCAACCGCGAGTTCACCGACTACTTCGTCGGCGGCCGCCAGGCGGACATCGGCGCCTTCGACACGCCCAAGAACCCCGGCCTGCCGGTAGGGCATGTCACCAAAGTCGGCGACAAGTGGGTCGAGCTCGAGACCGACTCGCCCGACACCCGGCTGAACAACGGCGACGGTCTCTGCTATTACACGTTGAAAAAGGAGCTCGCGGGCCTCGCGATCAACCGAGCCGAGCAGGTGGGCGAGAGCAGGTGGCGCGTTTATCCCAAGGATCCGATGGCCAGCTTCAAGGATTTGCGCGCCGGCACGGCTGTCAACCGCAACCGCGACATGAACTGGATGCGCATGCTGGACAAGGCCTCCAGCGAGCGGCGCATCGGCGTCTGGCTGCGGTTCGCCGAAACGGCCGACGGCTTTGCGCTGACGCTGACCGACGAGGACGGCTTCCGTGCCGAGGTCGCCGCCGCCCATGCCAGGGAAGGCGCCAAGGACGCGGCGAGGGCCGAGGCCACCGTGCGCGAGAACCTCGGCAAGCTCGGCGCCACACCCTTCGCTTCGATGGGGGTCACGCTGGAATGGTCGCAGCCGTGGTTCGTGCCGGCATCTTTCATCAACGGCCTGCGCCGCGATGCGGTTTCGGCGCTGGAAGCGGAACGTGCGGGTGGTTACGTTCGGCCTGCGCGCGCGCCCGCTGTCGAGCCGACGGCCATTTATCCGGAAGACACGCTGACTTATCTGGCCAATGTCTACAACCAGAAGGCGCGGGACTTTTACGCGAAGCACGGCGTGAAGGTGATTGCTGCCGCCTACGAGAGCCACGAAGAAACGGGCGAAGTTTCGCTGATGATCACCAAGCACTGCGTGCGCTATTCGCTGAGCCTGTGCCCCAAGCAGGCCAAGGGCGTGACCGGGGTGCAGGGCACGGTGCGCGCCGCGCCGCTGACGCTGATCAACGGCAGCGAGAAACTGACCTTGAAATTCGACTGCAAGCCGTGCGAGATGCACGTGGTGGGGCGAATCAAGAAGCACGTCCTCAATGCGGCTTCTTCATCAGGTAATCCGTTGACCTTCCATCCTCGGCGGCCGGCCAGCGGTGACGCGTGAATCCGCGAAATGATTCGTTCGATTAAGGAAGCAACCTTAAACTGACTGTCCTGACGTGCAATCAATGAGGTTTGGTGAATTACCAGGTCGTGGCGGTGGTCCGGGATTCGATTGATCCCCCCTCCGGAGAGATGGGCGGCGACTGCGAGGGTATGGATTCACCCTGTCACAGCGTCTGAGGCATGACATGTTGTACAAGGTGCCGCATCGAAGTTGTGTGAATGATGTGGTTCTGAAGCCGCCATGCTGCCAATGGCGGTACGTTGATCTTGGATACAATCCCCCTTCACCCTCCACCGATCCTATTCATTGCCAGAGATGAACCCGAACCACAAACCTTTTGTGGCCGCCTTGTCCGGTGCCGCGATCGTCCTGTTGGGGCTCGCTGTTCTTGTCGGTGCCTGGCTTGATCCTCTCATCCTGAAGCGTCTCGTGTGGGGCGCCAGGGGAATGGGGCTGAATACGGCGATCTGTTTCGTCATGGTGGGGCTGGCCCTGCTGTCCGAAGGCCAGCGGCCCGCAATCCGGCTACGGATCCAGACGGCATTAGGTGGCGCGATCATGCTGATTGCCGCCATCGTGCTGCTTCAGACGATCATGGGCTGGACCGCTTCAGGTCCCTGGCGGCTGATAATGAACGGCATCGGCCAGGAAAGTGGCCTGTTATGGCAATGGCCTGGCAACATGACGCTCTATACCGCTGCCGCTTTTCTGGCTGGCGGGTTCGTCATCGTGGCGCTTGACCGGCTCCATCAAGCCTGGGGCACCCTGATCGTCCTCGTCCTGATCGTCGCCATTGCTGCGCTCGGCATGATGGGTTTCGTGGCCTACATGCTCCAGTTGTCATTGTTTCGAATGCCTGCCCCCTTCGTCGGCATCATGAGCGCACCGACATCGATGGGCTTTCTGGTGCTTGCGTTCGGGCTCTTCGGTGCAGCATCCGGGCGTGCGTTCATTCAGCGCTATTACGCAGGACGGGAAGACCGGCGCATCATTCTCCCGACCTTTGTCGGATTCGGCCTGCTTCTCGTCCTGTCCGGAACAGTTGCAACGGGAGTCATGCTGCGCCAAAACATGGGCATATTCGAGCAAGCCCAGCAGGACTCCCTGGCCACCAATGCATTGCTGATGCAGCGCGAAATCCAGGTCGCGGTCAAACGCATCGAGGATGCGGCCTGGCTCAGTGAACTGGACCAGGTGCTGTTGACGGACAACCGGAACGCTGCCGCTGACAAGATGGAGCGAATCACGCAGGCGCTCGATGCACAGACGGTGGCAGGGCTCAGTCTTCGCAATCTCAATGGGCAGGTATTGATTGCCCAGGGCAATGTCGGGCAGATAGCTGAGATGAGCGCCCCCTTGCGGATCACCGGCGCACGACTGGAATGGGATCAAGGCTGGCTGCTGGCCGTGACGCTGCCGATCAGGCGTGGGGCAGGGGAGGCGGGAGAGCTATTCGTCCGCCTGCGCCTGCCTACCCTGGAAGAGCAATTCAGAACCGGAACAGGCCGGAGCGGGGAAGTCGTGGTTTGTGCAGACAAGGGCGCGGCCATGTTGTGCTTTCCTTCACGCCTCGGTCCAGGCAACGCCAGGCTGCCCCGCATGAGTAACGGCATTTCGCTCCCCATGCACTTTGCACTGAACGGCGAGTCGGGCGTGACGATTCGCACAGACTATCGCAATCAGGAGGTCGTGGCCGCCTATCAGCCTCTTCAAGAACTGGGCCTGGGCATGGTGCTGAAGATCGACACCCAGGAACTGCATGCGCCTATCCGGACAGACTATTGGCAGGCCACACTGGTTTTTGCTTTTTTCGCTGCTGCAGGAACCGTTGCGCTGTATCTATGGCTGCGACCGATTGTCCGGCGTCTCGCACATGCGGAATCCAGCATGCGGGCAGTTCTGGACAACGTGCCGGCCGCCGTTGCCACAATCGATGAACAGGGCATTGTTCAGAGCATCAATGCCGAAGGCGTTCGCATGTTCGGTTACAGCAGGGAGGAACTGGTCGGACATCCTCTCGGCACACTCATGCTGGAGCCTGATCGCAGCAACCACAACCGCCATCTTTCCCGCTATTTGGCAAGCCGCGAGTCGAACGTTCTGGGCAAAGGGCCACGGGAACTGACCGGTCTTCACAAGGAGGGCCGGCCGATTTCACTCGACGTGGCCATCGGGGAGTATCGGGTCGGTAGTGCGCAGCGTTTTGTGGGCATCATGCTGGACATCAGCGAGCGCAAGGCTGCGGAACAGTCCCTCAGGCGGAGCGAGGAACTGCTGTCCAGGGTGCTTGATACGCTTCCGGTCGGGGTCTGGATCGCGGATGCAAACGGCAACCTGATTCGCGGCAACCCGACTGGCAAGCGCATTTGGGAGGGGGCGGCGTGGGTCGGGATAGACGGCTATCAGGAATACAAAGGGTGGTGGGCCGAGACGGGAAAGAGAATCGAGGCCGAGGAATGGGCGCTTGCCCGTGCCATCCAGAAAGGCGAAACATCGATCAATGAAATTGTGGATATTCAATGCTTTGATGGCTCGCGCAAGACCATATTGAATTCCGCCGTTCCATTGAGGGGAGCCCAGGGAGAAATTGCGGGAGCTATCGTGGTCAACCAGGACATCACGGAAGCGCGCCATGCCGAACTGGAACTGCGGCGCAGCGAATCGGCGCTTGCGAATGCCCAGCGTGTCGCGCACCTGGGCGACTGGGAATGGGATGTCGAGACCGGCTCATTGTATTGGTCTGACGAGATCTACCGCATCTTTGGGCTAGATCCCGGCCAGGTCACACCCACGTTCGAGCGCTTTATCGATCAGGTTCTTGCAGAGGATAGGGCGCCTGTTCAAGATGCAATAGATCGTGCCATGCGGGGGGAGGCTCCCTACGACATCACTCACCGGATCATCAGGCCTGATGGCACGATACGCCATGTGCATGAAACCGGCGAGGTGCTTTGCGATACCAAGGGCAGAGCCCTGCGTATGACCGGTGTGGTGCAGGATGTGACCGAGCAATGGATCGCGGCAGACGAATTGCGCGAACGGGAAGCCACTTTCAGTGCAATTGCGGAAAACCTTCCAGGCATGGTGTTCCAGCTTCGCAAGTCGATGGATCATCCAGCGGGCATGCTTTCCTATGTGAGCACAGGGGTGCTCGATGTGCTGGGCGTGGCAGACGAAACGTTGAATCAGGATTTCACGATCCTGCAAGACATGATCCATACCGAGGACTTGCCTGGTTTCAGAAAGTCGCTTGAGCGTTCAGAGCGCAACCTGCAATCCTGGAACTGGGAAGGGCGTGTCCAGACAGCGCATGGCGAAGAGAAATGGGTCAATCTGCGGGCCATGCCGCGTGACGCGAAGGGCGATGGCGTCGTATGGGATGGCATCATTTTCAATATAACCGAGCACAAGCAGAACCAGTTGCAACTCGAGCGTTCCAGGATACGGTTGCGGGAACTGTCTGCGCATGATGCAAGCATCCGGGAACAGGAACGCAAGCACATTGCGCGCGAGGTCCATGACGAGCTGGGGCAGTTGCTGACCGCGCTTAAGATGGACACTACCCTGCTTGAGATTGAACTGCAGGGCGCATCGGGGCCACCCCAGGCGCGGTTGCACGCCATGCGGACTCTGATCAACCAGACACTCCGGGTGGTGCGCCAGGTCACGACGTCCTTGCGTCCCCTGGCGCTGGACCTTGGTCTGGTTTCGGCCATGGAATGGCTGGCCAACGACGTGACGCAACGCACGGGCATCCGATGCCACCTGAATCTGACCCACGATGATATTCACCTGAGCGACGCCCAGGCCACCGGGGTATTCAGAATACTGCAGGAGTCGCTGACCAACGTTGTCAGGCATGCAGAGGCAAACCGGGTGGATATCTCGCTGGAGCATGCAAATGGCCTGCTCAGCCTCGAGGTGCGCGACAATGGCATCGGATTCGAGCCTGCCGCCCTGACGGGAACCACCTTTGGTTTGCTGGGAATGCAGGAGAGGGCGGCCATGCTGGGCGGAGAACTGGCCGTCTCGAGCCATCCGGGTACCGGCACCTCGGTCAGGTTGACCATGGTTGCCCCTTGAATGACAGATTTTCCATCAACAGGCGCGGTTCAATCCTGAAATTCATGAAAGTAATAAGCATCCCATGATCCGTATCCAGATTGCTGATGACCATGCCATAGTCAGGCATGGTCTGAAACAAATCCTCGCGTTATCGCCCGAGATCGCTCTTGTCGGAGAAGCCAGCCATGGCGAAGCGCTGCTGGATTCCCTCAGGCAGACGCCCTGTGATCTGGTGCTGCTGGACATGAGCATGCCGGGTTTGTCCGGCGTCGAATTGATTGAGCGCCTACACGCCGAGCATCCCGGTCTTCCGATACTGATATTGAGCATGCACATCGAGGCCCAGATCGCCAGTCGGGCGCTCAAGGCGGGCGCTTCAGGCTACCTCACCAAGGATAGTGAGGCTCCGGTCCTGATGGAGGCCATCCGGAAAGTCGCCTCGGGCGGAAAATTTGTCGACCCGGTGCTGGTTGAATCATTCGTTTTCTCGCCAGAAAGCGTGGAACCCCCGCTTCACGAAACCCTGTCGGACCGGGAACTCCAGGTTTTCAGCATGCTTGCCAGCGGCAAAACAGTGAGTGAAATCGCTGACGAGCTCTATCTGAGCGTTAAAACCGTCAGCACACACAAATCCCGCCTGATGGACAAAATGGGACTCCACAGCCATACCGACCTGATTCGCTACGCTATCCGCCAGCGCCTGATCGAAGGCTGATTCCTGCTTCGGTTTCGTCCCGTTCTCATCTGTCAGATAACCTTATCGGTCGATTGCGGTAGCCAGCGTGCTGCCGCTCATCAAGCCGGTCCAATGCGCATGGCGCCTGCCACGGATGTTAGGAAAATTCCTACGCCGCTGTAGGAATGCGGGACATCAAGAATCCGATTAGTCCGACTTATTTATCCGTTATTCGGTTCCGATAATGAATACATGTCAGGACATGGAGCCGGGTGAGTGAACATTCTGCTGGTGGAAAGCTCCGTGATCGTGAGCGAAAGGCTGGCCGCCGTGCTGTCCTGCCTGGATGGCGTCGTGTCCGTCAAAGCCGCGACTACTCATGACGAGGCAGTGAGCCTGATGCAGGCCATGTCGCCGGACGTTGTCTTGATAGATGCCCACCTGCCGGACGGGCAGGCTATCCAGGTGCTTGCCTGGGTACAGGAGCACCTCCCTTCGATGCGCAGGATTGTCTTGAGTCGCGACTTGTCAGGCGTATTCAGGAAACGCTGGCTGATCGCAGGGGCTGAGCATGTCATTGATATGACGATGCAAACCGATGAACTGACGAACGTGATCAAAATGCTTGCAGAACGATGCGGTTCCGGCAGGCTCGATCCTGACAGGTATCTATCGTCCGTCACGGACGCAGAAAAAGGCAACAAGCCATGATGTCGGTCCACAGCGGACAGGCAGCCGTCCCGCAACCACTATTAACCCGTGAGATGCTGATCACCGGCGGAGTGGTCGGGTTTTCGGCCATCCTGTTTTGCCTTCTCGTCATCATGATGAAAGCAGGCACGGTCGCGCCCATGGAAAACTACCTGTCCTTCCACACGGTCGTTGAAATACTGGCCGTGGTGGTGGCGGGCATGATCTTCGGCGTCGGCTGGCATGCATCGGACAGGCAACGGTCTGTTTCCCTGATTCTGCTGTCTGCCTCGTTCATGGCCGTGGGCTTGCTGGATGTGGCGCATCTGCTGTCGTTTGCGGGCATGCCTGATTTCGTGACGCCATCCGGGCCGGAAAAGGCCATCAACTTCTGGCTGGCCGCCCGGATCACGGCAGCAGTCGCGCTGCTCCTGGCCGTATCCCTGCCGCGTCTGGCTGTCTTTCGGGGGGGGCGTTACCTTGCGCTGGCTGCGGCGCTGGCGTGGACAGGCATGGTGTACTGGACCGTTCTGTACCGTCCGGAATCGATTCCTGCGACGTTCGTCGAGGGTCGGGGGCTGACGCAGTTCAAGATTGCAGCGGAGTACCTCGTTATTGCGCTGCTGGCATTGACCGCGGCCGTCCTCCTTACCCGCAGCAGCAAGGGGCTTCCCTATGCGGCGCCGTCCATTTTTGCCGCTGTATGCTTCATGATCCTGAGCGAGCTGGCTTTTACGCTCTACTTCCAGGTAAGCGACTGGTTCAATCTGGTAGGGCATCTCTTCAAGCTTGCGGCGTATGCATATCTGTATCACGGTGTGGTCGTGGTGGCAGTGCGACAGCCTTATCAAGCCATGATGGAGGCCGAACGGACCGCGAAAGAAAGCGAGACACGCTTCCGCCTCATGTTCGATGCGACGCCTGACGCCGTATTTCTGATCGATGCCGATGGCCGCATCGTTCTGTCAAACGTCACGGCCGAAACGATGCTGGGTTATGACCCACTCGAGTTGGTCGGCCAGCAGGTGGAAGTCTTGCTGCCGGAATCCATGCGGGCGGCTCATGCGATGTATCGGGAGCGCTATCGGTCGAACCCCGAGTCCCGCCCGATGGGCGCGCTCATGAACCTTGTGGCTCGCCACAAGAATGGCAGGATTCTCCAGGTTGCTGTCAGCCTGTCACCGATCAAGCACGGCATGGATATCCACCACAACATTGTGGTGGTGCGCGATATCAGTGCGGCCCGGGAAATGGAAAGCATGGTGCATCGCCACTCCCAGGAATTCAAGGCTCTGGTCGAAAACGCCCCGGACGTGATCGCCCGTTTCGATGCGGGCATGCATTTTACCTACGCAAACCCGGCGATCCAGGTTGTTGTCGGCCGCTGCAACACAGAATGTCTGGGAAAGACCTGGAGCGAACTGGGGCTTCCCCAGGAGGAAGCCGAAGCCTGGCAGTCCGGTGCGCGAACGGTATTCGAAAGCGGAAAGTCGAAAATACTTGAGTGCCGAATCAATGTTCCCCGGTCGGGGGAGCGCTACTTTCATGTGCGCATGAGCCCGGAAAAAGACGAGAATGGCAGGGTCGTTTCCGTGCTGGTGATCGCACGGGACATGTCTGAACGCAAGCAATACGAGGAACAATTGCGCTATCAGGCCACCCACGACGCGCTGACCGCTCTGCCCAACCGGGCATTGGTCCTGGACCGCCTGCAGCAGGCCATACCCCGGGCGCATAGAGCAGGGCGATTGCTCGCGGTAGCGTATCTCGACATCGATCATTTCAAGCGTGTCAACGACACCCTCGGTCACGCCATCGGAGACGAACTGCTGAAACAGGTGGCCAATCGGATAAACGGTGTGCTGCGTTCAGGAGACACCATAGGCCGGCAGAGCGGCGACGAGTTCATCCTGTTGCTGACGGACATCGCCCAGGTACCCGATGTGGTGATCGTCGCCGAGAAGGTGATGGGTGTGTTTACACGACCCTTTACCATAAATGGGCGGGAGATCCATATCAGCGCGAGCATCGGACTATCGGTGTATCCGCAGGACAGCGAGGATGCTGAATCGCTATTGCGCAATGCCGATGTTGCGATGTATCGCGCCAAGGAAGATGGTCGCAATGGATTTCGCTTCTATATCGCCGAGATGGATGCGCGCCTGCGCGCCAGGGTGGATACCGAGCAAGACCTGAGACTGGCCATCGCTAACAAAGAACTGGTGCTGCACTACCAGCCACGTGTGAGTCTGAAAACTGGCCAGGTTCTCGGATTCGAGGCCCTGGTAAGATGGAATCACCCGCGCGAAGGGCTCGTGGGGCCCGACCGTTTCATCTGCGTGGCAGAAGACACCGGATTGATCGTGGCGCTAGGCGATTGGGTGCTGAAAGAGGCCTGTAGTCGTGCCCGGGCATGGCAGGACGCAGGGCTGCCTGAACTGAAAATGGCCGTCAACCTCTCGGCAAGGCAGTTTCGGGACCCCCGGCTGATCGAAAGCGTGAAACACGCGCTTTCTGAAACGCGACTTCCCGCGCACTGCCTGGAACTGGAAATTACCGAGAGCACGGTCATGCACGACACGCAAAAGGCCATCTCGACCCTCCACACGCTGAAGAAGCTGGGCATCACCCTGTCTGTGGACGATTTTGGCACGGGATATTCTTCGCTGTCCTACCTCAAGCTGTTCCCCATCGACGTTCTGAAGGTAGACCGCTCGTTCGTCAACGACATCACGACAGATGCTGACGATGCGGCTATCGTTCGGGCGACGGTCAACCTGGCGCATAGCCTGGAACTGGAAGTCGTGGCTGAGGGCGTAGAGGATCTGGCGCAACTCGCCTTTCTGAAATATATCGGCTGCGACGAGCTTCAGGGCTACTACTTCAGCCGGCCCTTGCCGCAAGAAGAGGCCGAAATGCTCCTTCGCAGTGGCCGCAGGCTGGAGTTCGGAAAGCTGGCTCGTGACCAGGTCGGGCAAACGCTATTGATTGTCGATTGTGATCCAACGGTGCGGAACGCGCTTGCGCGCTCGCTTCAGAAAAAGGGTCGACGCATCATGTGTGCAGCAAGCACGGGCGAGGCATTGACCATGCTGGGAACTCAGGGGGCGCAGGTTGTCTTGTGCGAGCAGGAGATGATTGAAACCAAGGGCAGCGAATTCTTTGCCCGCATCAAGCATGTTTTTCCCGATACGATACGCATTCTTTATTCCAAGCGTTTCAGTGAAATGTCGATAGACCAGCTTGGAAAAGAGGGAGTCGCACATGAAATCCTTAAATCACCATGGGACGAAAGTCTGCAGGGAATCGTTCGCGATGCGTTTGATTCCTATGCTTCAGGCGCAGTAATCCGGGAAGGCAGCGGACGTGTCAATTCCCATAGGCCTATAACCTGTAAAGATCTGGCGTGTGAGATGCGCTTGAACTGAAATGAGGCAATCTGCCCAGGTGTTTATGATCACAGCGCCGTCCTGTGGCCGGCTTGCAGGAAACACGGTGTAACCGCGCTTGGCGCTGAACAAGGGTGGCAACAAGCAGCCCGGAGAATCGATCAGGTCTACAGTGAATTGCCCAGCGTGTTCATGAACGCGGTATGCTGGGCTTCGGCCCGCTGAAATGCCGTGATCAGCCATTCGGCGTCCTCGGTCAGCCGGCTGCCCGAGGGATCGCTCTCGACAAGCGGCGACTGCCAGGCGAGATTCATCGAATCGACCGCGTCCCACGCCGCCTTGTAGCTCATCTTCATGGCCTTGGCTGCTTTCGAGATCGAGCCGGTTTCGCGGATGCGCTGCAGCAGCTCGATGCGGCCGCGACCCAGGAAGTTCTTGCCGTCCAGGGTCAGCCAGAACCGGCCGTCTGCCTTGAGTTGCACCGCTTGTCGTTGATCTACCATGCGGCGAGTGTAACAAACGACCATTGCCCATCACATCAAAGCATTGGAAAATCAAGCAAATAAGTTATCAGGAGGCTGTCATGAAAAAATTCATCGTACTGTGCGCCATGCTGTTCCTGCCGATGGTCGCAGCGGCAGGCGAGCATTTCGCCGTTGTGTACAAGAGCCAGAGCGATTTCGCGTTCGTGAACGACCTGGTCAAGGCCGGGATCGAGGGCAAGGGGCTCAAGATCAACCACAAGAATTTCATTGCCGACATGCTCGACCGCACCGGCAAGGATCTGGGTTTCACCAAACAGGTCTACGTGAACGGCGAACAATACGAGTTCTGCAGCGCCACCCTGTCTCGCCAGATGATGGAGGCAGACCCGCATGCGATCAGCCTGTGTCCCTTCATCATCAACGTGTACACGCTGCCCAACGACAGCAATGTGTACGTCAGCTACCGCAAGCCGCCGGCCACCAAGAATCAGGCCCTGAAGAAAACGCTGGCTGAAATCGAAAAACTGATGGTATCGATCATCAAGGAAGCCTTGTAAGCCCGGTCTGCCCGACGGTCGGCTAGAATGCCGGCATGAAACCATCGTTCAACTGTCGGGCATGACGGCCTTTCTGGCCATCGGCGTGGGCGCCGCCATCGGCGCCTGGCTGCGTTGGGGCCTGGGGCTCTGGCTCAACCCCGTTTTTCCATCCGTGCCGCTCGGCACGCTGGCCGCCAACCTGGTCGGCGGATACTCGATTGGCCTTGCCATCGCCTGGTTCTCCGAGCATCCGGGCATGCCGCCCGAGGCGCGCCTGTTCCTGATCACCGGCCTGCTGGGCGGACTCACCACCTTTTCCACGTTCTCCGCCGAGGTCGTCACATCGCTGATGCGCGGCCTGTGGCTGACTGGAGGATTGATTGCGCTTGCCCACATGGCCGGTTCCTTCCTGGCGACCGGGCTGGGCTTCTATTCGATGAGGTTGCTGAAATGAACGGAGTTTGCCTGCAGGTGTTCATGTCCGAAACCAGCCACCATCACAACCGGCCCGCCTACGAATGGCTGCTCGATGCCGCGCAGGCCATGGGGGTCGGCGGCGGTTCCGCGTTTCGCGCGATTGCCGGGTTCGGACGCCATGGACGCCACGATGCGGGATTCTTCGAACTGGCAGGTGAACTGCCCGTCGTGGTGGAATTCTTCGTCGAGGCAGCCGAGGCCGATCAAATCCTGCAAGCCATTTCGGAAGCGGGACTGAAGCTCGTCTATGTCCGGTTTCCTGCCGAGCTCGGCTTGACCTGACAGGCCGGCGTGCTCGATCAACTGATCCTGTTTGTCGCCTCGCTCGCGGCCAATTTCTTTTCGGCGCTGTCGGGAGGCGGAGCCGGGCTGATCCAGTTTCCCATGCTGATTTTCCTGGGCCTGCCTTTCGGCATTGCGCTGGCCACGCACAAGGTCGCCAGCGTGGCCCTTGGGCTGGGCGCCACGCTGCGGCACATCAGGGAGTCGCATCTCGAACGGCGCTTTTCGCTGATCATCCTGGGCGCAGGCCTGCCCGGCGTGGTGCTGGGGGCGGTCACGATCCTGCAGGTTCCCGAGCGCGCCGCGACGCTGGCGCTGGGCGTGCTCACTCTTGGACTGGGACTGTACTCGGTGTTCAAGCCCAGGCTTGGAATCGAGCATGCACCCAGGAACCAGCAGGGTTGGCCCCTGCTCGGCGGCATGGCCGGACTGTTTGCCGTGGGGTTTCTCAATGGCTCGATCACCAGCGGCACGGGGCTGTTCCTGACCATCTGGCTGATCCGCTATTTCGGGCTCGATTACACGCGCGCGGTTGCCTACACGCTGATCCTGTGCGGCCTGGTCTGGAACGGAACCGGCGCACTGGTGCTCGGCGTCATCGGCACCGTGGCATGGCACTGGATGCCCGCGCTGCTGGCCGGCGCCATCATCGGCGGGTATCTGGGAAGCCACCTGGCGATCAAAAAGGGCAATCTCTGGATCAAGCGTTCGTTCGAGGTCGTCACGATCCTGATCGGCCTGAAGCTGATCGTGGGACAGCTCTAGACCCGCATCAGTTGTCGCCGGTCTGGATGCGGTTCCTGCCGTTGCGCTTGGCCTGGTAGAGCGCCTCGTCTGCGGCCTTGATGAGGCTGTCGCCCGTCTGGTAGAGCGGATAGGTGGCAACGCCTCCGCTGATGGTGGAGAGGAAATAGCTGTCGCGATACGGGTGGCGGATCTGCGCGAAGTCCTGGCGGATGCGGTCCAGCAGGGCGAAAGCCTGCTCTGCATCGGTATGCGGCAGGCCGATCAGGAACTCCTCGCCGCCGTAGCGGCACAGCACATCCTGCTTGCGCAGGCGCTGCTTGAGCAGCCAGGAGAGGCTGCGGATGACCTGGTCACC
>JBFHQA010000002.1:0-41112 GCA_041592455.1 Thiobacillus sp.
GGACCAGGAGGGCCTCCTGGGAATTCTTCGAGCCGACGCCGACCGGATCTGCACGCTGGATGATCGCCAGGATCCGTTCGACTTCTGCGATGGAGACGTGGTGGTACCGGGCGATCTCGAAGAGCGGGGTCGGGAGCAGGCCTTTCTCATCCAGGCTGGTCAGGATCGTCGCGGCGATCAGGCGGTCTTCAGGGCGCAGCTCGGTCCCGATCTGGCGCAGGACGTATGAGGCCAGGTCGTCCACAATGGGAGAGGTGTCCTCAATAGGCAGATCCTCAGTGCCGGGCTCCCCGTAGAAGTAATAGTCTTCGCGAGTTGAGACAAAGATCACCGGATCATCTGCGCCGTTCCCCCCGGACATGGTGCATTTCGGGCAGGGCCCAGGCATCCGCAGGCGCCGGTTGCAGGTCGGGCACCTTTTTTCGTGGACCAACTCGAGCGCGGGGTTGTTGCTCAGTTCGGACTCGATATGCTGCTGGAGTTCAGCGGCTGATAGGCCCAGGAGCGTCATCGTATGGGTCAGGTGGGCCGTAGGCTGGTGTTTCTGGCCCGGAGCTTGCACTTGTGAGTGGTGCTGGAACATACGCAACCCCTTTCGTTGATTGAGTATAGTCTACATCTGGCATAGGTGCAAGAACTATGCCAATGGAATTTTTATGCCTGGTCGGGGAAGGAAAACCCGGGCTGACGGCCTGCTCCAACTGCTGGCAGCGGGGCATTGGCCGGGGATTGCTCATCTTGGTACAATTATGCATATCTTGTCTGGCCTGTTACGGACGGCACGCAAGGAAAGTAGCTGACAAGCACATAATCGTATGGGAACTTCAAGACCTTCACTCCGCCGGCGCGGGTTGATGATTTTCGGCGCCGCGCTGCTCGCCCTGGCGGGCCATGAAGCGGCCCGGAGCCTGGCCCTGCCCGGGCAGGCGCTGATCCCCGGCCTCGTCAACCTGCACGGCCATGCCGCGATGTCCCTGATGCGCGGTTTTGCCGACGACCAGCCGCTGATGAGCTGGCTCAACGAAAAAATCTGGCCGACCGAGAAAAAGCACGTGTCGGAAGCCTACGTGCGCGACGGCACCCTGCTCGCCTCGGCCGAAATGCTGGCAGGCGGCATCACCACCTGCAACGACATGTACTTCTACCCGCAGGCAGCGGGCGAAGCCTTCCTGCAGGCCGGCATGCGCGCCACCCTGGGCATGATCGTGCTGGAGTTCCCCAGCGCCTACGCGTCGGATGCCGACGACTATCTGGCGAAGGGCCTGGCCCTGCGCGACAGCCTGAAGGACGAGCCGCTGCTCGGGTTTGCGTTCGCCCCGCATGCGCCCTACACGGTGGCGGATGCCACGTTCAGCCACATCAACACGCTGGCCGACCAGCTCGGACTACCGGTCCACACCCACATCCACGAAACCACCGACGAGATCCAGGCCAGCCTGAAGCAGCACGGCGTGCGCCCGCTGGAGCGGCTGGCCAAGCTCGGCCTCCTGGGCCCGAACTTCATCGGCGTCCACGCCATCCACCTGACGCGCTCCGAAATCGACCTGCTGGCCTCGCATGGCTGCCACGTGGCGCATTGCCCCAGCTCGAACCTCAAGCTGGCTTCGGGGTTTGCGCCGGTGTCGCAGCTCGTGCAGGCCGGCGTCAACCTCGGCCTGGGCACCGATGGCGCGGCCAGCAACAACCGCCTCGACCTGTTTGCCGAGATGCGCCTGGCCGCCCTGCTGGCCAAGGGCGTCAGCGGCGACGCCTCGGCCTTGCCTGCCGCCGCCGCATTGAAGGCCACCACGCTGGACGCGGCCCGCGCGCTCAATCTCGACAGCCAGATCGGCAGCATTGTCCCGGGCAAGCGCGCCGACCTGGTCGCAGTCGATCTCGGCGCCCCGGCCTGCCAGCCGGTGTTTGACCCCGTTTCGCATCTGGTTTACGTTGCCGGAAGAGAGCACGTCACCCACGTCTGGGTCGATGGAAAGCTGAAACTCGACAACCGCAAGCAGGTCGGCCTCGATATCGACGACCTGACCGCACGCGCCACCTATTGGCGCACCAAACTGACCGCCTGAGACCTGACATGAGCAACGTCGACGCCGCCGAAATCGCCAAATTTTCCGAACTGGCCCACCGCTGGTGGGACCCGAACTCCGAATTCAAGCCGCTGCATGAAATCAACCCGCTGCGCCTGAAGTGGATCGACAAGCAGGCCTCGCTGGCCGGCAAGAAGGTGCTAGACGTCGGCTGCGGCGGCGGCATCCTGGCCGAAGCCATGGCCGGGGCCGGGGCCACGGTCAGCGGCATCGACCTGTCCGAAAAGGCGCTCAAGGTCGCCAAGCTGCACCTCTATGAATCCGGCAAGAGCGTCGACTACCAGCTGGTCTCGGCCGAAGACTACGCCCAGCAGCATGCCGGCGAATTCGACGTCGTCACCTGCATGGAAATGCTCGAGCACGTGCCCGATCCCGCTTCCGTAGTGGCCGCCTGCGCCCGGCTGGTCAAGCCCGGCGGCTGGGTGTTCTTCTCCACGCTCAACCGCAACGCCAAGAGCTACCTGTTCGCCATCGTCGGTGCCGAGTACATTCTCAAGCTTCTGCCGCGCGGCACGCACGACTACGCCAAGTTCATCCAGCCGGCCGAACTCGCCCGCATGGCACGCGAAACCGGGCTCGACACCCAGGAGCTGATCGGCATGACCTACAACCCGCTGACCAAGGTCTACAAGCTGGAAGCGGATACCGACGTCAACTACCTGCTGTCCACTCGCCGTGGAGACTGACACCGCAAAACTGGACGGCATCAAGCTCGCTGGTATTAAAGCGGTGCTGTTCGATCTCGACGGCACGCTGGTCGACACCGCGCCCGACCTCGGCTACGCGCTCAACCTGCAGCGCGCCCGGTATGGCCTGCCACCGCTCCCCGACGAAACGATCCGCCCGCAAGCCTCGCACGGCGCCCGCGGCCTGCTCGAAATCGGCTTCGATCTCAAGCACGATGACCCCCGCTTCGAGCACATGCGCGAAGAGTTCCTGCAGCTCTATGCCGAGAACATCTGCCGCCATTCACGCCCCTTTCCAGGAATCCTCGAACTGCTGGCCGCCCTCGAAGCGCGGCAGCTGAAATGGGGTGTGGTCACCAACAAGCCGGCGCGTTTCACCGAGCCGCTGATGTCGGTGCTCGACCTCGCCGAGCGGGCCGCCTGCATCGTCTCGGGCGACACCTGCCCGCAACCCAAGCCGCATCCGGCGCCGATGCTCGCCGCCGCCGAGCTGTGCGGTGCCACGCCGGCGCAGTGCCTGTACCTGGGCGACGCCGAACGCGATATCCAGGCCGCCAACGCTGCCGCCATGCCGGCGCTGGTCGCCGCCTGGGGCTACCTCGGTGCGGCAGACCAGCCGCACACCTGGGGCGCGTATGCAGAAATCCACCATCCCGGCGACACCCTCGGCTTCCTGACGCCCTGAGCATGGCGTATTACAGCCTGCTCAAACAGCTGCACCTCGCCACGATCGCCATCACGCTGATGCTGTTCGTCGTGAGGGGCATCTGGATGATGACCGCCTCGCCCCGGCTGCAGGCCCGCTGGGTGCGCGTCGTGCCGCACGTCAACGACACCCTCCTGCTCGCCAGCGGCGTCACCCTTGCCGTGCTGCTGCAGCAGTATCCCCTGGTGCACGGCTGGCTGACGGTCAAATTCTTCGCGCTGATCCTCTACATCCTCCTCGGCACCATCGCCCTCAAGCGCGGTCGAACCCGAACCGTGCGCATCGCAGCCTGGTTTTTGGCCCTGCTGGTATTCGGCTTCATGGCGACCGTCGCCATGACCCACGACCCCTTTCCGTTTCTGGGCTCAGGACGGAACGGTCCAATTTTCTGAAGGCGGGAACTTTCGCCCAGGCCCCCGCTCTATGCGTTACACTTGCAGCAACACATTGGGGCCGACCTGGCTTCGACGTGGGTCGCAAAGCAGAGTAGGGCATACCGAGGGTCAGAGCACCTCGTAAATCCAACTGAAAAACTTTAGTCGCAAACGACGAAAACTACGCCCTGGCCGCTTAAGGTCCAGGACTCACACCAGCCTGTTCATGGACTGGGCCGGGTCAAACCGGCAGTGAGTTAATTCACATGAAATCGCGTTCATCCGGGTCGCTTGGGTGGATGCTAAATCCAAGGCGACTCGGCGACATCCAGCCTGTTCGGCGGGCGTGATCGAGCTTAAAACCAAATCACCGGACTAAGTATGTAGAACTGCCTGTAGAGGGCTTGCGGACGCGGGTTCGATTCCCGCCGGCTCCACCAATGCCAACCCCAACCGGGAACGGTTGGGGTTTTTTATTGCGTTTTTCTCTCCCCCGCCCCAGCATGGAGGTGGCCGCTGTCATTGTCGATGCCATTCTGTGACAATGGCTCCATCATGTATCCAGTTCCTGGACACGCGGCAGGATCGATTTCCGATTGCGAGCGCCCCCCCTGGAATGAATTGCTGCCTGGGCGCCATAATTCCCGCAAAAAGGCGACCCCACAGCTAGATGAAACCCTCCTCCGTCACCGGCATACCGACCGTTCCAAGCCAGGATTCGCTCCTGCGCGGGGAGATCGCGCGATTGCTTTACGGGGGCCTGCCTTCTTCGCTCATGGCCAACGCCTTTCTCGCCATGCTGCTCGTTTTTGTGCAATGGTCGATCCTGGACGCTTTCCTGGTAGCCGGGTGGAGCACCCTGTTTGCAGTCGTTCTAGCCTTCAGGCTATGGACTGCCATGGCGTACAAGAAGGCCTCACCCGACATCGGGCTCACGGGTGACCGATTCCTGTATCGATTCCGGTTCGGCGCCATGGCCACCGGGGCAGTGTGGGGGCTACATGGGCTGGCCCTGTTCCCTGCCGATGCGCTGGCGCATCAGGTGTTTCTTGCTTTCGTCCTGGCCAGCGTGAGTTCGGGCGCCATCACTTCGCTTGCCGCCGACCGCCCTTCTGCCCTCGGGTTCGTTTTCCTGGCTGTGCTGCCGCTGTTGCCGCAGTTGATCCTTGCGAACAACACGATCACCCTGACGATGAGCATCATGGTGGTACTGTTCCTCGTGTTCGTGACCGCCAGTTCGTCCAGGCTGCAGCATCAGCTTCACGAAAACATCAGGCTGCGCAATGAATCCGCCACCCAGGAAGTCCATCTGCAACATCAGCAACTGCTTAACCAGCTGATTGCTCGCGCCCAGTCGGACTTCATCCGGGAAACCGACCGGCGCAAGGCATTTGACGGCTTCTTGCAGGATTTTCTGGCCCTGACGGACAGCGAATACGGCTTCATCGGCGAGGTGCTGCATACGCCACAAGGCGCGCCCTATCTGAAGACCTACGCCATTACCAACATTGCCTGGAACGAGGCAACACGGTCCTTCTATGAGGCCAATGCACCACAGGGCATGGAATTCGGCAATCTCAATACTTTATTCGGCGCGGTCATGACCAGCGGCAAGCCGGTCATTGCCAACGATCCCTGTCACGACCCCCGCCGCGGTGGCCTGCCCGATGGCCACCCGGCGCTGAACGCTTTCCTGGGCCTCCCGATCTACCACGGCAACACGCTGGTCGCCATGGTGGGGATATCCAACCGGCCTGGCGGATACGATCAGGCCCTGGTCGATTTCCTGCATCCGCTGCTCGTCACGCTGGGGCAACTCGTGGTAGCGGCACGCAATCAGCAGCAGCACATTGAAAGCCGGAAGGAACTGAATCAGTTCAAGCGCACGCTCGACCGCACGCTGGACTGCGTGTTCATGTTCGACGCTTCCAGCCTGAAATTCTTCTATGTCAACGAAGGTGCCTTGCGGCAGGTAGGCTTCAGCCGGGACGAGTTGCTGAAGATGCACCCGTTCGACATCAAGCCCGATATCAGCGAATCCCAGTTTCAAGACCTGATTGCTCCGCTACTTTCGGGCGAAAAGGATGCGCTGACGTTTGAAACAACTCACCAGCACAAATCCGGACAGCGCATTCCTGTGGAAATTTTTCTTCAGTACATCGCGCCGAATGACGAGCCGCCACGATTTGTAGCCATCGTGCGCGACATCACCGAGCGCAAGCGCATCGAGCGCATGAAAAGCGAGTTCGTTTCAACCGTCAGCCATGAACTCCGCACTCCCCTGACTTCGATCACGGGCGCGCTGGGACTGCTGACTGGAGGCCCCTTGGGGCCGCTATCCGGCAAGGCTGGCGAGCTGGTCTCGATCGCCCACAAGAACAGCCTGAGGCTGTCGCTCCTGATCAACGACCTGCTGGACATGGAAAAGCTTGCCGCAGGCAAGATGAATGTCGAGTTGACACCGCAGAAGCTGACCCCCCTTCTTGAACAGGCGATCGAAGCGAACCAGGTCTACGGTATTGAGCGCCAGGTGGCGGTGACACTGTGCGACGAGGTGCCGGACGCCGTGGTCAATGCAGATGGCCACCGCCTGATGCAGGTGCTGTCGAATCTGCTGTCCAACGCGATCAAGTATTCCCCGGACCGGGGATCGGTCGAGGTCGCAGTCTCGAAACTGGACGGGGCCGTTCGGGTCACAGTCAGCGACCACGGACCGGGCATCCCTGCGGAGTTTCATGACCGCATCTTCCAGAAGTTTGCCCAGGCCGATTCCTCGGACACGCGTCAAAAGGGCGGCACCGGTCTCGGTCTGGCTATCTCCCGTGAACTGATCGAACACATGGGGGGGCGGATCGGGTTCGAGTCAGTGGAAAACGCAGGAGCCCGCTTCTATTTCGAACTGCCACTGCATGATCAGGTGAACCCGGATCCCGCGCCAAACGTTGTACGTGCCTGATTGCGCCTTCACCGGGTCGGAATGGCCTTTCCCAGAGACGCTGCACCCGACAATCAGGGCGCCGCGTCCTCGCGCACCTCGTCCATGATCGCCACGACATCCCGGGTCCAGCGTTCGAAAACTGGCCGCAAGGCCGGATCGGGGAAGAATTGCCGCATGATCTGCGGATGACTGGTCACGACGATGCTTTGCTCACCTTCGGCAAAGATCGTGATATTGAGCGGCAGAAAGGGAATCAGCTCGGGATGCTTCGCCGTCACCTGGCGGACCTCCTCATGCTTGCCGAAATACACCACGCGATACATGTCGCTCTGGAATTCACGGCGTTGCAGATTCTCGTTGACCTGCTGCAGGCGAGTGACCTTGTAGCCGCGCGATGAAATGGCCGACTGCAGGACCGCCATCGCTTCCGGGAAAGGCTTGTCGACGCGTGCCATGAGCAGGCTGTCGGCGGCCGCCGACATCACCATTCCCATCGTCATCAAGCCCGCGACGATGATGTTCTTGAGCATCTTCATAGGGTGGCCTCCTCGATGATCGCGGTGTAGCTTTTCTTCATCTGTTCGCACAACTGGTTCAGTTCCGAATTGTTGAACAGCTGGCTCATGACTTTGGGGTCGATCGACATGACCTGCACCTTGCCCTCCTTCTCGAAGATCGTGATGCGGCACGGCAGGAACATGCCCACCCTCGGATCGACGGCCAGCGCCTTGTTGAGCAGGCTGATATTGCAGAAATACACGATGATCTGCTTGGGGTTCTCGTTCGCCGGCTCGGTCATGCCGTATTCCAGTGTTTGCACGCGGCCATGGAAAAAGTTGTTGTTGTTGACCGCCCGCTTGACGTTCTCGACCGTGGTATCGAAGTCGTAAGGCGACTCCCGGATGATGACCGGGCTGCCGACCTGCAAGACCTGGGCGCTCTCCGGCAGCGGCTGGTTCTCGAAGCTGCGGACATAACGCACGATGTCGTTGATGTCCTTCTCCTTGAGGCCCTGCTTGAGGAAGGACACCATCGGCGTGCCTTCGCGCCCGTTCATCAGCGTCGCCTTGATCATGCTGTCGGTCGCTGCCGTCAGGAACCCGGGGTTATGCAGCGCTGGCGCCATGATGGGCAAGTCGCGCGGCCGAGAAAACGTCACGCCGGTGCCTTTGCTGCCCTCGCCATTGGCGCCATGGCAAGCCGCGCAGTATTGCGCGAACAGTTTCTTGCCGCGAACCGGGTCGCCCTTGACGGGCTTGTCGGAAAACGACACACGCCGGGCAGGGTTCCAGCTTCGCACATGGCCGACGATGGCCTCGATTTCTTCCTTGCTCAGGCTGGAGAACGAGGGCATCACCCTGCCCGGCCTGCCGTAGCGAATGGTCTTGCGCAAGTATTCATCGCTGACGCTTGCCTGAAACGAAGGCAGGGCCAGCGGAACGCCAATCCCGCCCTTGCCGTTCACGCCATGGCAGGAAGCACAATTTCGGTCATAGAGCCTGGCCCCATCTGTGGCCGCCATGGCGTGAGGCAACCCCAGCCAGACGAGCGCGGCCAAGGTCAAGAGTCGAGTCAGCATTTCAATTCCCCATGTCTGCATCAATCTTAACTGTACATTAGCATATTCTTATCTTTTTATAAACCTCTACCAAACCACTCGCGAAAGCATACCGTACACCCAGCTGCATGCGCGTATACCCGCCCTGTCCAGGCCAGCATCCCGGTCGCCGATGATGATCCGTCCCTTACAATATTGAAGACACGAACCGCCTGTACGCTTCCTCCCCCCGTTCAGGCCAATGCTCCTGTCGGAACGAACCCAAGGGACTTCGCTGCCTTATGAACGATTTTCTCACCTGGTTGCCCGCCGAACTGGCTCCACTGCCACGCTATGTCGTTGCGCTCGCCATCGGCCTGCTGATGGGCCTGGAACGGGAACGCAACCCTGCAGCCAAGGCGGGGCTGCGAACATTTGCCCTGACGGCCGTCATGGCAGTGCTGATCGCCCACCTGGCATCGGTCCTGGAAGAAACCTGGCTGATTCCGACCGGCCTGCTGCTGGTCGGCGCAATGATGATCGCGGCTTATCTGCGCTCGCCAACCGATGTGAACGGCGACCCCGGCACCACCACCGTGGCCGCGCTGCTGCTCTGCTATGGCTTGGGCATTCTGGTCTGGCAAAATGAAATCCAGCTGGCGGTGATGCTGGGCATCACCGCCACCATGCTGCTGTACTTCAAGCCCGAACTGAGCGGCATGAGCCAGAAGCTCACGCGGCGCGACCTGCTGTCCGTGCTGCAGTTTTCAGTGCTGGCGCTGATCATCCTGCCGCTGCTGCCCAACCAGAACTACGGCCCCTATGGCGCGCTCAATCCTCACCAGATCTGGTGGATGGTGGTGCTGATCTCGGGGGTAAGCCTGGCCGGCTATGCTGCGCTGCGCCTGGTGGGACAGCAACGCGGCTCGGTGCTGCTGGGCCTGCTGGGCGGGCTGGTATCGTCCACCGCCACCACGCTGTCGTTCAGCCGCCACGCACGCGCCAACAGCGCGATGATGCCCACCGCCGTGACCGTGATCGTACTGGCCAACCTGGTCGTGCTGGTACGCCTGGGGGTGCTGGCAGCCCTGCTCGCGCCATCGGTGTTGCCGCATCTGCTGCCCGTGCTGTTTGGCGGACTGGTCGCAGGCGGTTTGGCCGCGGCCTACGGCGTGCGCAGGCTGCGGCCCCAGGGCGACCCACCTGCCCTGGAAATGAGCAACCCCACCGAGCTTCGAACCGCGCTGGGATTCGGCCTGATGTACGGCCTGGTGCTGCTGGCCTCGGCCTGGTTGTCGGACTGGCTGGGAACCGGCGGCCTCTATGGGGTGGCACTGGTGTCGGGCCTCACCGACGTGGACGCCATCACCCTGTCCAGTCTGCGCTTGCACAACCTGGACACATTGACGGTCTCTGTGCTGGTCAACGTCATCACGCTGGCCATCCTGTCCAACCTGGCGTTCAAGTCCACCCTTGCCGTGAGCGTGGGCGGATGGCACATGGGACGCCACGCCTTAGCCGGCATGGGCGCGATGGGCCTGGGACTGATCCTCACCTGGGCTATAATTCGCGGCTTTTCCGCCTGAACGCACTACACACCATGGAAGCAGAACAGCTCAATCAGATCGATGCCAGCCTCGACGACCTCGGCGAGCGTGCCACCCAACTCAGGGGGTTTCTTTGACTACGCTGTCAAGAAAGACCGCCTAGAAGAAGTCGTCCGCCTGTCCGAAGCGCCGGATTTCTGGAACGACGCCGCCAAGGCCCAGGAGCTGGGCCGCGAGCGCAAATCGCTTGAAGACGTGGTGCTGGTGCTCGACCGCGTCGCGTCCGGGCTGCAGGACGCCCGTGAATTGTTCGAGATGGCGCGCGAGGAGAACGACGACGACACCCTCGCCGCCGTGCAGTCCGACATCGAAGGCATCGAAAAGGATGTCGCCACGCTGGAATTCCGCCGCATGTTCGCCAACCCGGCCGACCCCAGCAACTGCTTCCTCGACATCCAGGCCGGTGCCGGCGGCACCGAGGCCTGCGACTGGGCATCGATGCTGCTGCGCCAGTACCTGAAATACGCCGAGCGCAAGGGCTTCAAGGCCGAACTGCTGGAAGAATCCGAAGGCGACGTCGCCGGCATCAAGTCGGCTTCGATTAAGATCGAGGGCGACTACGCCTACGGCTTCCTGCGCACCGAAACCGGCGTGCACCGGCTGGTGCGCAAGTCGCCGTTCGATTCGTCGGGCGGCCGCCACACCTCGTTCGCCAGCGTGTTCGTCTACCCCGAGGTCGACGACTCGATCGAGGTCGACATCAACCCCGCCGACCTGCGCATCGACACCTATCGCGCGTCCGGCGCCGGCGGCCAGCACATCAACAAGACCGACTCGGCGGTTCGCATCACCCACCTGCCCACCAACATTGTCGTGCAGTGCCAGAACGACCGCTCGCAGCACAAGAACCGTGCCGAGGCGATGTCGATGCTGAAGTCCAAGCTCTACGAGGCCGAGTTGCGCAAGCGCCAGGCCGAGCAGGACAAGCTCGAGGCCGGCAAGTCGGACGTGGGCTGGGGCCACCAGATCCGCAGCTACGTGCTGGACAACTCGCGCATCAAGGATTTGCGCACCAACGTCGAAGTCTCGGCCACGCAGAAGGTGCTCGACGGCGATCTCGACGTGTTCATCGAGGCAAGCCTGAAACAGGGCGTCTGATGCGCGCAGACGACGAGGCGCTGTCCCTCGGCGAATTCCTCGCTCCTGGCGTCGTCGCCGAGGACATCCCTCCGCTCTTTCCGCTGCTGGCGAACCGCCCGCTGATCGGCGCACTGGTCGCGCTGTTCCGTGGCGGCGATGAAGAGGTTCTGGTGCGGCTGATGGTGTTGCGAGAAATCGGGCTGCGATCGGATGCGCCGGAGTGGACGCCGCGCGAACTCGAGGCGTATTTCGCCTTTCTCAACGACACCAAGCTTGGCACCGTGCTGGCGCGGCTGCGCGAACACGGGCTCTTGCTGTGGGACACGGAACGCCGTGTCTACCAGCTCTCCAGTGAAGGCCGCATGGTGCTGGCCGCGCTCGCCAACCTGCTCGCATTCAACACCGAACAGGATGGGGAACTGGGTTTCCTCGCCGCCCAGGTCGCCGCTGGGGCAGCGGTCGGTAAGCTCTCACCCGAGGCGCTCTCGCACCTGCTCGCCCGCCTGGGCGAACTGGAAGAAGCGTTTGCCCAGGCGGTCGCCTCCGGTTCCGAATTCCGGCTGCGCGCGGCGCAATCCCGGCTGGCCTCGGTCCAGCAATGGCTAGCCAAGGCCAACGAGGTCATGCGTACGCTATCCGCCGAAGGGCTCGACGACGATACCTGGCGGCTGGCGCAGCAAATCGGCCAGCGCCAGTCGCGTCTTGTCCGCATGGCCTCGGTGTTTCAGCGCGAACTTGCGGCGATCGCGCGCCAGCAGGTGCACCTGTCGCAGGGCGGATTGTCGACCTCGGAACTCGCCGCCTGGCTGCAGTCGCAATCGCCCGAGGCGCTGGCCGGGCTGGCCGCCGGACAACTCGCCATCACCCCCGAGAGCACTTTCGTGCTGCCCGACGTGATGCTCGACAACACCGAGGCCTTCCTCGCGCGCGAGCAGCCCAACCGTAAAGTCTCGGCGCTGCCCGCTGCCGCCGAGGTCGAATACACCCGCGATGTGCCGCTGGAGCCGCCGCCGCAGCTGCTGGAGCTCACCCGCCTCCTCGCCGGGCTCGACGCGCCCGCGGGCGTTGCCGATACCGTCGTCGGCGGCAGCTTCGGCGCGGCGTCCTACCGCCTCTCGCTGCTGGCCCTGCTGGGCGAGACCAATATCGGTCCCGACCTTGCGCCGCTCGCCGATCTGCCGGTGACGCTCGAGTGGAGCGACGAACTGCAGGACGTCGGCCGCGGCGAAGTTGCCCAGATCAGCGCGGGCCGGCTGCTGCCCCAGGAGAACAATCCATGAACACCGATTCTGCCGCGCGCCTGATCGCCCGGCTGCTGGCGCTGCGCTATCTGCCGCGCGACGACGCCGAAGCGCGCCGCTTGCTGGTCGACGCGGGCTTTCGCGACGAGGTCGAGGCGCGCCTGGCCGAAAGCGGCCTGCGCCTGCTCGCCCATCCCTTTGCCGCGTATATCTCGGTCGCGCTGGCGCGCGAGCACGAGGGCGCGGTATTCGAACAGAACGATGCCTGGCAAGCGAGCAACATCGGCCTGCCCAAGGATGCCGCGGCGCTCCTCGTGATCCTGTGGGCGCTCATCATCCTGCCCAAGCGCGAGCGGCAGCTTTCGAGCGAAACCGACCAGCCGGACGCGCAGAACGAGCTCTTCGAAAGCGTGAAACTCACGCCTGCCGCGCATGAGGCCTCGCGCGGCATACCCGAGAACGTTCTGCTGGAGGACTACGGCAAGCTGCTCGGCGGCCGCGCCCGGCTGCAGCAGTTCGCGCTGCCTCAACTGTCGCGCCTGGGCTTCATCGAGCGCCGCAACAAGATCATCTACGAGGGCCCGCTCCTGGATCTTGCCTTCGACTACGCCGAATTCGCACCGCGCATCCTGGAAGGCGCGCTGTCAGACCTGCTGAAGCAACGCGGCGTGCTCGAAGAGCGCGCCCCCCTGTCCGAGGACACGCCCTGATGTTCCGCCTGCTCGAACTGGAAACCGTCCACTGGGATTTCTGGCGCAGTTTCCGCCTGCCGCTCGACGCATCCATCGTTACCATCTCGGGCCCCAACGGCTCCGGCAAGACCACCCTGCTCGACGCGTTGCGCACCCTGCTCGCGCTCGACTGCTCGAAGAAGCGCGACTACAAGCGCTACGTGCGCCGCAACGGCGAGGATTTCTGCTGGCTGCGCGGCGTGGTCGACAACCAGCGGCCGCCTGGCAGCAGCCGCCGGCCGTTCGGCCTGCCGTACCAGAACGACCGCATCACGCTCGCCTGCCGCATCGACAAGAAGGGCGGCGACTGGACCCGCAAATACTGGATTGCCGACGGCGAGGTCGCCCTGCGCGACATCGAGCAGCACGGCGAGGAATTCGGCGTGCGCGACTACCAGCGCATCCTGCACGGCGCCGGGCTCTCGCCCGCGATCGCCCGCGTGCTCTCGCTGGAGCAGGGGCAGACCGACAAGCTGTGCGAACTGTCGCCGCGCGAACTGCTCGACCTCGTGTTCCAGGTGTTCGGCGACAAGGAGGTGCTCGACCGCTACCAGGAAGCGCGCCACCATCAGGAGCACACGACGCGCGAACTCGACGCCGCCCAGAACCAGCTCGAAGCGCTCGGCAACAACCTGGAAAAGCACAACCAGAAGGTCAACCGCTATCTCGAATGGCAGCACCTCAACCAGGAGCGCATCGCACTCGCCAGCGAAGTCCGTCCGCGGCTGGAGCATTGCCTGCTGCAGCGCGAAGCCGAACACGCCGCGCGCACGCTGCTCGCTCAGCGCCGTGACTGGCGCGCCCGGCGTGCCGAGCAGGCAGCCGTGCAGCGCGATCTCGATCAACAGACCATGGCGCTGGCGCAAGCCCAGTTGCGCAAGCAGGCGGCGCACGAGAACGAACGGGTGCAGAACGAGGCCCTCAACGAACTCAACCGCGAACTCGGCGGCTGGGAGGCCATCGTCAAGCAGCAGCAGCGCCTGGAAGCGCAGGCACACTCGACAGGCACGCAGGTCGCCGACGCCCGCGAGCTCGAACGCCTGGAAGCGACGCGCGCCGACGTGCTGGTGAAGATCGCCGACGTACAGCAGCGTCAGGCCCGGCTCGACGAGATGCTGGAAAACCTGGCGGCCGGCCGCCGCGTCGATCCTGCAGACGTTGCGGCCTTTCGCCGCGCGCTGGGCGAGGCCGGCATCGAGCACCACCTGCTGACCGACGTCGTCGAGATTCTCGACGCCGACTGGCAGGCCGCCGTCGAGGCCGCGCTCGCGCCGTTTGCCCACATCGTCCTGCTCGGTCACGCACGCGACGCCGAACGCGCCATGGCGCTGGGCGAGTCGCTGCGCTACCGCCATTTCATCGTGCCCGAGTGCGTGGCGGCCGGCCTACCGCCGCAGGGCTCGCTGCTGGAGGTGGTACGTTTTGCCAGCGCGGTTCCGGAGTGGCTCCTGCGCACGCTCGAGCGCACCCGCCGCGTTGCTGACGTGGCCGCCGGCAGCAAGTTGCCGCGCGGCGAGGACTGGATCACGCGGCAGGGCTACCTGCGCGAACGCCGCGGCGGCCGCCACGCCGCCCCCGAGCAACCGCGCTTTGGCCGCGCCCGCCTCGACGCCCTGCGCGAAGAGCGAAGCCAGCTCGACAAGCAGTTCGCCCCGCTCAAGGCCCAGCGCGACGAACTCACCCAGGCCATCCGCGGCCTGCAGGCCCAGCTTGCAGGCGAGAATGCGACCGCGCAGCTCGCCGCGCGCGCCGCCGAATTCGCCGAAGCGCGCCAGCACTACGACGCGCTGCTGGCGCGACGGCGCGACAACCGCGTGCTGGCCGCGCAGCAGGAACGCGAGGCCGCCGATGAAGCCGTTTCCGCCGCGCGCAGTCAGCAGACCCGGCTCGAAGAGGACGTGCGCCGTCTGGCACGCGAAATCAGCGAGCGCGAAAACCGCACTGGCCGCGACGAACAGGTTCGCCGCCGCCTGCGCCTGCGTCGCGAACGCCGCGAATTTCCGCTTGCCTGGCGCGACGCCGAGGCGAACCGCACGCTGGTCGAGACCTGGCGCGACACCACCAACATCGACCGCCGCATCGCGGAAATCGAACGCCGCTTCGCTGAGGAAAGCTGGGAAACCGACGAATCCGTAGTCGCCCTGCGGGACAAGATCGCCGCCAGCTACCAGCAGATGGAGCACGATCTCGGCACCCGTCGCCGCGACAATGCGCTCGCGCGCGAACAGACCGACGCGGCCCGCGAGAACTACATCGCCGTGCTGCGTCACACCGTCAGCCGCTACGCAAAGAACCTGAAGGCGCTCGGCGAGGTGGCCAGCATCAAGGTCGAACACGAGCCGGTTGCGCTCGGCAACGACGACGTCACGCTCGCGCAAGCGGGACTCTCCGTGCGCTTCGACTTCGACGCCAAGGGCTTCATGGGAATGAACGACGGCGACGCCTCGGGCGGCCAGCAGGTGATGAAATCGCTGATCCTGCTCGTCGCGCTGATGATGGAGGAATCGCGCCCGGGCGGCTTCGTCTTCATCGACGAGCCCTTCGCCCACCTCGACATCGTCAACATCGAACGCGTGTCCGGCTTCCTGAAGGCGACCCGCGCACAGTACCTGCTCACCACGCCGGTCACGCACAACGTCAACATCTACGACCCGGCCACGCTCACCCTGGTAACGTTCAAGAAGCGTCCGGGCGAAGCCTGGGCGCCCGGCGTCAAGGTACTGGTGCGCGACACCGGGCAGGTGCACTGAGCATTGCGCAAGCGGGGGCAAGCGTCATGATCCGCATCGAGCCGCTTGGCAGGAAACGCCGACGCCGCCTCCCCGAAACAGACGCGCGCGGCCTCGACTCCCTGCCCGAGGAACGGCGCCAGCTGCTCCGGCTCTGGGTCAAGCGTGGCGGCGACAGCCGCTGGCAAACACTCAGGAAGGATGCGGGCGCGGCCAGACTTGCGCTCGCCGACGCCTTGCTCGAATGGCTTCTCGCCAACGGCTGGGCCACAGTCGACGAGACATTCGAGCTCGCCGCCTGGTGGCCAAGCCGCGTGCAGTTTCGCGAGCTGGCCCGGCTGCGTGCGGCGCTCGGCATTGCCGACGCCTCGGCCCAGCTCGATCAATGGAACACCCTGCGCGCAACCCTCCCCGCCGACTCGCCACTTGCCGACGCGCTAGACCGCCTGCCGCCCAGGACCGCACTTGCCCGTTACGACCTCGCACAGGCCCTGCACAGCTGGCAGTCCGAGGCACGCAGCGGCACCCAGCGCGATTTCGCCCTGTTCGCGCGCGGTGCGACCAAGGCCGTCTCCCCATCTGAATGGACCTGGCTTGCAGCCGAGGTCGACCTCGCCGAATACGGCATCGAACGCCACACGCCGACGTTGCTGCTGGCGAGCTCAGCGACGCTCGTATTCGATGCCGGCGAATGGCCGCTCGCGGCCGCCGCCGACTTCGCCGCTCTCACGCCTGCGACGCTCGCACGGGTAAAACGCATTGCCCAGGCCCCTGCCGAATGGCGCCTGGTCGAAAACCGCACCAGCTTCGAACGCGAAAGCCGGACCCGACCTGCCGATACGACGCTCGTCTGGCTGCCCGGGCACCCCCCGACATGGTGGCGCGACGCGATGCAGCGGCTCCTGACGCTCGCGCCCGCGCCCGCCCTGATTTCCTGCGACCCCGACCCCGCCGGCATCGACATCGCGCTGGCCGCGTCCCGGCTGTGGGACGCAGCCGGGCTCGCCTGGGCACCATGGAACATGGACGGCAAGGCGCTCGCTGCCCTTCCGTCCCGCCAGCCACTGAGCGACTGGGACCGCGCCCGCATGGAATCACTGCGCGGCCAGCCAGGCCTCCCGGAAGCCTTCGTCGACCTGCTCGTAGAAATGGAACGCCGCGGCGAAAAAGGCGAACAGGAAGGCCTGCCCGCCGCTCCAAGCTCACCCGCCTGACAGTCCAAGCGCCCCTCGGAAAAGCCCCCCCCTTTTCCGCCTCCCATACAGCAACGGGCGTCCCCCAATATCCGAACGGACTATTGCGACGACTGGGGGTGACTTTTAGCATCTGCCAACCGTTTCCCGGATATTTGTCCACGGGCCCGGGCGGCCTGGCCTGCTGCGGAGCACTGTACCGCTTCGTTGCCGGGTCAAGGCAATACATGCATCTGTTCAATTCAATGCCCGCGCTGTCGTATCTGACAGCCTGGGGGATTTTGGCCATTCGGAGTTTTTTCGTAGAGCTGCGCTCGATTGTTTACCTCTACCCGTGATGCCATGACCCTGGTTCCTGCCCCAACCCGCCTCCCCGCCCCCATGTCGACTCGGCCCTCGCCTGCGAAGCCCGCGCACTTGCGTGGCTCCCGTCACGCTGGCAACGCCTCGTCTCTCCTGGCACAGGGGAGTCTTGCGCGATGACCCCGTTCTCGCTGACCCACTGGCAACAGACGGACCGTTCCCTGGTCCTGACCACGCTGCTCGGGCCGGACCGGCTGCTCGCGGAGCGCATGGTGCTGCGCGAGAGCCTGCTGGGCGTGGCGCCCGACTGCCTGCCGCAACTGTCATTGCAGTCGCACGCCGACTGGGGCGCGCTCGAGTCGCAAGGCGTCGATGCCGTGACACGCGCCTGGCTCACAGCCGAGGCCGGGCGGCCGCCCCGCGCAGGATATTGTCTTCACCTGACGGCGCTATCCGACAACGTCCACATCGACCTGGTCGCGCTGATCGGCCAGCCACTGCTGCTCGAATGGCAGACCGATGCCGACCGCGCGAGCCGACGGCCCCTGCATGGCCATATCACGGCGGCGCAACTGCTGGCGGTCAACGGCGGATTTGCACGCTATGGCCTGATCGTCGAGCCCGCGCTGGCATGGCTGGCCCAGCGCCGTGACAGCTGGGTGTTCCAGGGCAAGAACGTGCTCGACATCGTGCATGAAGTCATTGCCGAGACGGCCGGCGCAGGCGCCCTGTCGGTGCGCGAAGCGATCGAAAACCGCGAGGCGTACCTGCAGCAGTCGCAGCTCACGCAGGCGCACCAGAGCGATCTCGACTTCGTGCACGACCTGCTGCTGGCCAATGGCCTGACGTACCTGTTCGAGCACGAGGCCGACCCCACAGGCGCCACGCTTGGCCGTCACACGCTCGTGATCACCGACCAGCACACGATCGGCACGCAGCTGGGCGAACTGCGGTTTCATCGCGGCGACGCCACCGAATCGAGCGACACCATCCAGCACTGGCAGCCGCAGCACCAGATCGCCCCGCTGGCCTACAGCGCGCAGTCGTGGGACTACGCCACGCTCGACACCCGGCCGGTCACGGTCAACCACGCCCCCGCGCTGTCGCAGGACAACGAACTGGCCGCCATCACGGCCTTGCTGACCGTTGAAGACGACCCTGGCCAGTACAGCTGGTTCGACTCTGCCGACGGCGCCCGCTATGCCACGATGGCACAGCAGGCCAGCGACGCGCGCATGCAGACCTGGATGGGCGCCGGCACCGTCCGCTCGCTCGCGCCAGGCGCGCAGTTTTCGCTGGTGGACCGCACCGGCAGCTGGGGCAGTTTCGACACACCGGCTGGCGGACCCGATGCGCCGGACGATCACAGCGTGCGCGTGCTGGCCGTGACCCACAGCGCCCGCAACAACTTCGACGCCGAATTCAGCGCCAGGCTTGTCCAGGCGCTGGGCGGCGGCATGCAGCAAGGCGAAGGCAGTGCGCCTGGTCAATCGTCCGGCAACGCCAGCCCCACGCCGCTTTATGCCAACAGCTTTTCCGTGGTGCCGGCGGCGATCGTCTGGCGGCCGATAGCTGCAGCCGGGCCATCCGACTCACCCGACATACCGGGCCTGCCCGCACCGCTTCACGCCAGTCCGGCGCCGATCTGGTCGGTGCCGGCCAGTGCGGTGCGCTGCATGGGCGTGGCTCGCGCCAATCGGGCGGGCCACCCGCGCGCGCAGCCCTGCACCGCGATCGTCGTCGGCCAAGCCGGCAGCCCGCTCGACACCGACCGCAACCACCGCGTCAAGATCCAGTATCACTGGCAGCGCGGCATGGCGGCGCACAACTGGCAAAGCCATCCCAGCGGCGACACCAACGCGCCCGCCAACGAAACGAGCGGCACCTGGGCGCGCATCGGCACGCCGCTTGCCGGCGACAACTACGGCGCCGTCTGGATTCCCCGCATCGGCCAGGAAGTCGTCGTCGAATTCGCTCACGGCGACCCCGACCGCCCGGTGATCGTGGGCACGGTCTACAACGGCCAGGGCACTGCCGACCAGACCGGCAACACCCAGCCGGGCGGCGTCGGTGCCGCCACCGGCAACGCACCCTTGTGGTTCAACGGCAACGGCCATGCCAACCACCTGTCGGGCATCGTCACCCAAACCCTGTCCGACAGCCAGAGCGGCGCCGCGCAACGCTATAGCCAGTTCGTGCTCGACGACACGCCGCAGCAAAGTCGCCTCGAAATCTTTACCACGCAGGCCGAGACCCAGCTTCAACTCGGGCATCACCGGCATCAGGTCCACAACGAGCGGCGCGCTGACCTGGGCCACGGGCTCACGGTCAGCACGCAGCAATACGGCGCATTGCGCGCCGGAAGCGGCCTCTTGCTGTCGGCCGACGGCAAATCGGATACCGCCTCCACGCTCGACAGCGCCGAGCCGCTGGCGCAGCTTGCCCAGGCCGAAAGCCTGGTGGCCTCGCTCGCTCAAAGCGCGCACGACCACGAAGCCCGCCTGGCCGGCGAGCCCGCCCCCGACCAGCTGCCGGCAACCTGGCAGCTCAAGCACAGCCAGGACGTGCTCGGCACAACCCAGTCGGCAACAGCGGTCACCCCCGATGCCGAGTCGGCCATTCGCCAAACCGCCGGCGGCGGCGGCACGGTGGCTGCCTGGAGCGAGCCGGCGCTCGTGCTGTCCGCTCCCGACGGCATCGCCAGCGTCACGCCGCAAAGCCAGCACCTCTTCGCCAACGGCCAGCTGACCGAAGTGGCGCAGGACATCGAGCAAGGCGCGCAAGGCAATCTGCGGCATGTCGGCCACGGCGGCGCCGTGCTCTACACCTACGGCAAGGCCAACGACAGCGGCAAGGTGGTGACCACGACCGGCATCCGCCTGCACGCCGCCACCGGCCAGACCCACCTGCAGGCACACAGCGGCAAGATCGACCTGCACGCCGACAAGACCGTCACCATGTCGAGCCACACCCAGATCAGCGCCGACACGCCCACGCGCATCCTGCTCGCCGCCGGAGGCAGCGCGATCACGATCCAGGGCGGCCAGATCGTGCTGCAGTCGGCAGGCTCGATCAATCTGATGGGCAACCCCAAGAGCCACACGAGCCCGGCGAGTGCGGGGGCGAATGTGGCGGGGTTGGGCAAGGGGAAGATGCAAGGGTGCGCGCAGCAGCAGGTCAAGGGGCTGGATGCCATTACCGAGTTTTAAGGCATGTTCGACTCGCACGATATCTTCGACCACCGCTGGTTCAACACGCACCGCTACGCCTTGATCGATGCCGTGTGGCGTGAAGACCTGCCTGCTTCATGGCCGCTGACGCTGATTGCGCCCGCGTTCCTGGAGGACGACACGGCACGCTGCCCTGTGCTGCTCGACATCCACGCGCTTCCCCGGTCCGAACTTGGGGCATTGCTGGGACAGCTCGCCACGCAGGTTTCCAATAGACAGGACGTTCTGTGCAGCCTGCTTCTGGCCTCTCGACTTGGTCCAAAGTCTGTCGCCCACCACCTGGCTCGACGCATGGTGCTGAGATTACCCGGCGAATCCAGCCCCAAGCAGTTTCGATACTTTGATCCCGGCACCTTTCTGCAACTGCCGCGACTGCTAGGCGAAAACGGATTGGTTTGGCTCTTCGGTGAGATTGATTCAGTGATCGTTCCCTGGGCAGGCCAATGGACGCATCTGAACAAGCCTGCGACATCCAGCGACGCGTTTCGCCTTGAGGCGGGCCACCTGGCGGCCTTGACCCGCTTGGGCGTTGTCAACCGCGTTGCCATGCAAACGGAGCCAGCCGATGCGCAGGATTGGGAGCATGCCTGCGCCGCAATCGACGGACATGTCCAGCGTGCCATGGCCGCGTACGCGATAACGCACCAGTCCGACCTCGTCAGCTTTGCAACCCATGCGACCACGCACCACCCCGCGTTCGACAGCCATCCCCGCCTGGTCGAGTTGTTTCACACCTTGCGTACGGCCATGCCGGAGGACGAGCTGGACTATCGAGAGCTGACGTCCCGCTTCACGCCAGATGACTGGCAAGAGATTTGCACCGAACAGCAGAACCAAGGGCAGAACGCCGCCCAACAAGGAATCCGAACATGAGCGCTGCCACCCCAATGTGCGAAAACCCGTGCGAGACATGCGCCAAATCAGGTTTGCCCCTTCTGCTCACGCGCTATGCACTGATGCCCAGGGAAATCAGCGCGCCCAGGCTGGCCGGGAACCTCGATTCCGCCGATCTCAAGAAAGTGCCGCTTGGAAGCGGCGCCCACTACGGCCTGCGCCTGCTGCGCAGCGGCTACGTCTACGTCTTCGACGAAAAACGTAATCACTGGGACGAGTACTTCGTCACCACCGACGGCTTCCTCACCAAAATGCCGCCGCGCATCCGCGCGCTGAAAGTGCAGCCCAAACCCGCCACCGAGTTCAGCTGCGCGCGCAATGGTGCCGCGCCGCTGGCCGGCGTCATCACCATCCGCAACGCCAAGCACGCGGGCAACATCTGGATCGCTTTCAGCGACGTGGAGTGGACCGATCAAGTGTTCCTGGACCACATGCGGGACGAACACCGCCGCAAGCACATGAAATGCGTGGTGGTCACGGGCGGCAAGGTGGCAGCCCAGGTCGACACCGCACCGCTGGAGCAAATCGACAAGGTCGTACCCGAATTCAAGGAGGGCATGTCCGGCCGGAAATTCGACAAGTGGTGCCCCCACCGCTACAACGCGCGCCAGGGACGCGCCGAGTCTCTGCTCAAAGCTGCAGAAACCATCCGCCCCGGTGGCGGCGCGGCCATCGTCGCGCTGCATGATCCGGTGGGGCTGGCCATGGAAATCGCCTCGCTCATGGAACTGCGAAAAGTCACGTTCATGAACAACGAAAGCGTTGCCAAGCCGCGCTTCGCGGCCAGCACGATCGCCAGCCTTGAGACATCAATCAGAGAGCAAGCCAAGCTGGACGACATTGACGGAGGTCAGGCTCTGGCGGAAAGCGCAGAGCTTGCCCGCATCTACCCAAGCAACCCCGCCCTGTGGAACGAGCACCCCGCCAGCGATGAACAGATCAGGAAGTACCGCAACCCTACCCCTGCCAGCCTGAAACTGGCTGCTGACAGCGCCTGGAAACGCTACACCCACGACCGCACCGGCAAGCCACGCTTTGATTATGCAGGAAGCCAGGCCTGGCTCAAGAGCTACAACGTTGGATTCAGAAAGTTCGACGTCGAACAGATAGCCCCGCTGGCCAACGCGCACGTGGCGTGGATGAAGCACTCTTGCATGGTCAGCCAGCTGAGCTGCAATTACGACAGCGCAAACAAAGAGAGCGGCGTAGCCTACACGGCCACTGTCGTCGAACTTCTCCGCCACACCACCGACAAGCAACCGAGCTACGATCTCTACCTGAAATGGCTCACGGCCGGAGAATTCACTGAAGAGAATCTCGTCATGCGTGCGCTGGGCTTCAATCAAACAGAGCTGATCGACAAGCTCAAGCAGGCAGAGGCTGCTCCGGTCGACGGACGAGCGTTTCCCACCGATGCAGCGGCGGGTGCCGTGGCGGCCTATATCGAGAAAATGCCCGCCTCGGCCAACGCGCAATTGATGGCATTGCTGGCTGGCCTGAGCGGCCCGTCGCTAAAATACTGGAACGACTTCAGCGTCGGACGGGTGGGCAGCAAGGCCGCTGCGGCGATGGCAGCGGTCAGCGGCAAGCAGATCGTGCGCTTGCCGGTGGTAGGCAACCGGGGACAATTCATCCAGGCCTACATGCGCGAGCTGTACCGGCTGGACCCGAACATGAAAACCAAACCCAACCAGCTTCAGGCGGCCATTGCCAAGCAAATCAGGCTACTGGAGATCGAGGGCGTTAAAATGAACGGCAACAGCAAACTGGGCTGGTACGTATTGCTGGACAAAGAGGCAGTGGCAGGCGCGACGCGCAAGAACCTCGCCGGGCAGGCGCTGGCCGATGAACTCGTCAAGGCCATTCGCACACCGCAGGATATTCAGAAACTGGATATGGCTCGCACGGCCCGGTTCAGGAGCGTGGCCTTCGGCGGGGCAACCGTGCTGGGTGGCCTGCTCATGGCCCTGAACTACACCAAGCTGCTCGACGATGCGGAGAACGGCATGAGCCACGAACTGGCCGAAGCCAAAACCAAGCTGATGGCAGGCAAGGTGGCTATTACAGGGTTTGTGGCAGAACAGTTGGGTAATGGGCTGGAGAAATTGGGGGAACAGAGACTCAGGAACATGGCGGGACGCATGGGAGCTTTTGCGCCACGTGCACTTCAGTTGTTCGGCCGCTTCGCCGGCTTCGGGACGGGGGTGTTTTTGGGGTTGTGGGATATTTCAAAGGGATTTGATGAACGAAGCAAAGGAGGCTCCACCGGACTGGCAAATGCCTACTTCGTATCTGGCGTTTCTGCCATTGCCGTAGCTTCAACTACTCTCGCACTTGGAATGGGTTGGACTGTTATGCTGGGGCCCTTCGCATGGGTGGCTTGGATAATCTTGGCTGTAGGCATCGTGATCTGGTTGGGCGCAACCTGGTTCATCGAGACGCATAAAGACAACCCTGTGCAGGAATGGCTTGGGCGCTGCCACTTTGGTACTGGCCAGGAAAAATATCCCGATACAACCACGCACATCGCGCAATACAAGCGTGCGCTCGCGGGATAAAAGGATCGCATGTCGACTTTCAGCGCTTATGGCATGGGACCGGGCGGGCTCCTGGTCAATCGCCCACTCAACGACTACGAGCAGGAGCACCGCTTCGATATAAAGAAGCCAGCCAGCGACCGGGTTCATCACGACCTGTCACTCATCAAACTCAACAGCACCTTCGTCGAATGCGTGGACAAGTGGTATGCGATGCGGGGGTTTGTGGCGATGGTGGGGGGAGTGTTCTCAGCGGTTCTAGTCTGGGCAATAGCCGGCTGGATTTACCTCGCCACCCAAGACGGCGACTTCGGATCACTATGGTTACTCTTGCTTCCAGTGGCTGTCTTATGGCTACCAGCCAAGATGTTCCTCTCCGACGCCTACACCTACACCCACTACCCCATCCGCTTCAACCGTCAGAACCGGCAGGTGTACGCCTTTCGGCGCGACGGTACGGTGCTCAAGGCGGGGTGGGATGATTTCTACTGGACGATCTACAACACAAAACTCGGATTGGGTGGGGGCGATTTGAACGTGATGGGCCATTTGCTGGAAAAAGATGGTGTCACGATCAAAGAGTCGATCGGGCTGAGCCTTGTGGATGCCGGCGAACCCGGTCGGCAAAATCTACTGCAGTTTTTCGAGTTTTTTCGCCGCTACATGGAAGAAGGTCCGGGGCCGGTGCTGGACGCACTCAAACCCGTGCCGCTGATCATGCTGCCGGGCATCGACCACGAGAAAGAAAGCTGGTTTTTTGGGTGGGAACACCTGACCGGAAGCTTGAAGGGAATGGTCGTATTGCAAGTACTCTTTCAGGTCTTCTTCCTCCCCATCAGCCTCTTCCGCTGGGTCGTCATGCGCACCAGCAAAATCCCGCAATGGCCGCAGTGGGTGGAAGACGAATGCGCTATCGATCCCAACGATCCGTGGGTGCGCGACGGTCGGCATCGGGCTTGACGCTACAACATTTAGTTCAACTCATAGAGAGATGAGTAAAAAACGCCCCCCTCAATCCAACCCGAAAGAGGCTCCGCCGGAGATAGTAATTACCGACAGCGCAAACCCCGTACGCGACCTTACTTCGTTCGAGCTTGGCTATGCCAGAACGCATTTCCGTCGCCTGTCGTGGGGGCACAACATTGAGGTTGTCTTAGGTATGGTGATGGTGCCAATGGGCTTCGTTGCTGCAGGACTCATCGGTGGGGAATGGAACCCAAGAGCCCCGTACCTTATGCTGTTTGCGCCGATTCTCGTCATGGCCAGCTTGGGCCTCGCTGCGTTCATCCTGAAATTTGCTCCCAAACGCAAGTATGTTCTTAGGGATGGCGCATTCGTATGCGACGGAATTATGGAAGAGAGTGTCTCCCGACTTTTCAATCCCAAGACAGGACAGAGCGCCACCATTCGCAGATACCGCATAGGGGACGCCAACATTATCTGGCCGCCAGGGGGGGAGTTAATTTATAGGTCTTTCGTCAACAAACGCATTCAGGTGACAGTTGCGCTGATCACGCGTTCCAACCCTCTAACTCTATTTGGTGAGCAGCCCAAAGACGCCGTTGTCCTCGAATTTGGGAATTCGATTCGAATTCATCATGCGCTGCAGAAATATGGGAGGAACCTGTTCCTCATTTACCACCTCAACACGGTGCTGGTCGGTGTCGCGCTATCAGGGCTCTTTGTAATCGCGGTTATCTACATCTTCCCCGATTCATCTGGGCAGAGTACGTTCACCGCTTTATCAACACTCATCGTCCAGTCGGTTGGTTTCCTCTTCTTACTAGTGGTTCTATTTGTGGTACTTGAACGCATTACTGCGGCCGTTGGTATTAAATTGATCCCCATTGAGGAAAAGTTGAGAGGATGAACTGTACTAGTTCATCTACAAGGCCTTGCTCACCTTGGATGGTGGAGCTTTGACATGTGTGATATGTCGACCTTGCAAGCAACGAGCAGATGTTCGTTTTCAGGAGCGTCGATTCCGCTGGATCGTCATGCGCACCAGCAAGATTCCGCAATGGCCGCAGTGGGTGGAAGACGAATGCGCCATCGATCCCAATGATCCTTGGGTGCGAGATGAGCGTCATCGGGCGTGAGCCCTTCCTGGGAAGTCGTCTTGAGAGAGGGGAGGCCAAGTTGGCGCTCCACGATGTGGGCTATTGCCTGTAGCAAGGCCATGTCGCCCCGGGCCGCAGGACGATTCAACCGACCTTAAACGTGCGGCGTAACCGGCGGCAATACCGACGCCGCTGCCGCCTCGACGGTCACGATCTCGAATTGCATGGTGGCCAGGTCGGCCATGATGTAGGTGGGGGGGGCGCCGACGCCGCCGACGGTGCCGGGGTTGATCAGCCAGGACTGGCCGCCCTTGACGGTGGCGACCTGCGAGATGCTGGACTTGTGGTCGTGGCCGCAGCAGACCAGATCGTAGTCACCTGTGCAGGCGAGCGCTTTTGCATAGTGCGGGTAATGCACCAGGAACAGGCTGCGGTCCGCCAGGGTGATGGCGGCGTCCTGGCCATGGTAGCGGATCACGCTGTTGGGCTCGGCCGCGAGCCGGGTCATGTTGTAGAGGTCGCCGGTGTTGTTGCCGTGGATGACGTGCACCGGCAGTTCGTATTTTTGCAGCACGCGCAGCGTGGTCGGCGCGACCACGTCGCCGCAGTGCAGCACCGCCTGCGCCCCGTGTTCCTTGGCATGCTCGACCGCCGCGCCGAGCAGGCGGCGGTTGTCGTGGGAGTCGGAGAGGATGCAGATTTTCATGAAAAGGAGTGGTGAATGGTGACTACTCTTCAGTTACCGTTTCCCGCTCACGCTTCATCACCTCAAAACGCCGGCTTGTCGCTTGCGTTGCGGTAGCGCTCGACGCCCGCGAGGATTTCGGCACGGGCATCGTCGATGCCGACCCAGCCTTCGACCTTGACCCACTTGCCTTTTTCGAGGTCCTTGTAGTGCTCGAAGAAGTGCGCGATCTGCGCCAGCAGCAACGGCTGCAGGTCTTCGGGCTTGGTAATGTTCTTGTACAGGCCACACAACTTGTCCACCGGGACGGCCAGCAGCTTGGCGTCGACGCCCGCCTCGTCGGTCATCTTCAGCATGCCGATGGGACGGCAACGCACGACCACGCCGGTGATCAGCGGAATCGGGGTGATCACCAGCACGTCAACCGGGTCGCCGTCTTCGGACAGGGTGTGGGGGATATAGCCATAGTTGCAGGGATAGTGCATGGCGGTGGACATGAAGCGGTCGACAAACATGGCGCCGGATTCCTTGTCCACTTCGTACTTGATGGGCTCGCCGTGAGCGGGGATTTCGATGATGACGTTGAAATCGTCGGGCAGGTTGCGGCCGGAACTGACGCGGTCGAGACTCATGGTGATATCTACAAAAACAATGAAAGGGGCGCATTATACCTGCCCTTGGGGCCCCCGCCCCTTTCCCCCGAAGCGGCCTGCTGGTCGTGGATTCCGGGGGAAAAGCTGACACGCCCGGGTTTTCTGCTTAAAGATGCCCGGAATCGGACCGTTGAACTGGTTATCAGTTGACACGTACCTGCAACGATCCGGATTCGCTCATGCCTTACCAAGTCACCGTCCAGCCTTCGGGCCATGAATTCCGCGTAGAGGGCAACGACACCCTGCTCGAAGCGGCGTTGCGCGCGGGCATTCCCTTGAGCTACAGCTGCAGCACGGGCAATTGCGGCGACTGCAAGGCACGCCTGCTGTCGGGGGAGATCACCAAGCTGCACCCGCACGACTATGCGCTGAAGGACGCCGAAAAGGCCAACGGCACCTTTCTGCTGTGCTCGTATGCGCCGGCATCCGACCTGGTGGTCGAAGCCGCGGTGGCCGGAGCGGACGATATCCCGCAGCAGGACATCACGGCCCGGGTCAAGGCGGTCGAGCCGCTCGGCGAGTCGATGGCGGCGCTGCACCTCACGCTGCCCCGCAGCCAGCGGCTGCGGTTCCTCGCCGGGCAGCATGTCACGCTCTCGGCCGAGGAGGACGAGGCGGAGTTCTACATCGCCAGTTGCCCGTGCGAGGACCGTCACGTCGAGGTCCATGTACGGCGGGAGCCGGGCGCATTCGCGGAACGGGTATTCGATTCGCTGCGCAAGGAAGCCCTGGTGCGCCTGACCGGGCCGCACGGCCATTTCGTGATGAAGCTGGATTCCAGCCGCCCGATCCTGTTCATCGCCTGGGGACACGCGTTCGCGCCGATCAAGAGCCTGGTCCAGCATGCGATGTCGCTCGAAATGGCCGAGTCCATGCACCTGTACTGGGTGTCGGGTGCGGAAGGCCACTATCAGGACAATCTGTGCCGCGCCTGGGCAGACGCGCTCGATGATTTTGTCTATCTGCCTATGCAGATTTCTGCACGCCCCGAGGAAACGGCGGTTGCGATTCTCGAACATCATCCTGAACTGTCGCGTGCCGACATCTATGCGGCGGGTCCGGAAGCGTTTCTCGACGCGCTTAAAGCTGGCGCGCTCGCACGTGGATTGTCGCCGCTGGGCTGGCACGCGGAGGTCATCCAGGCCAACGCCTGAAGCCCCGATCGAGCCTGAGCCGACCCGCCGACTCTAGCGTGTCGACCGACCCTGCCACCCGGGCAGGCGCGCATCCCGATGCCATTTCCGGGATAATCTCGAACTTTTTACATGGCGTTCCTGTTTTCTCCCTCCACGCAGACCGGCCGCGGACAATCCGGCCTGGCGGGCGCGGCCGATGCCCTCTATCTTTCCGAACTGGCCAAACAAGGCAGTCCGTTGATGGTAGTGTGCGCCAGCGCGTGGGACGCCAATCGCCTGGCCGAGGAATTGCGCTGGTTCGATCCGGCGCTGCGCGTGTGCAGCTTTCCCGACTGGGAAACGCTCCCGTACGACACGTTTTCACCCCACCCTGACCTGATTTCGGAGCGTCTGGCGACGCTATACCAGATTTCGCGCGGTGACTTCGACATCGCCGTGGTGGCGCTCTCCACCGCCCTGTACCGGCTGGCGCCGCCGTCCTTTCTCGCCGCCCACACCTTCTTTCTCAAGCAGAAGGACATCCTGGACGAAGCGGCATTCCGGGCGCAGATGACGCTGGGCGGCTATACGCACGTGAACCAGGTCTTTGCGCCGGGCGAGTTTTCGATCCGCGGCGGCCTGATCGACCTGTTTCCCATGGGCAGCACCCTGCCCTACCGGATCGACCTGTTCGACAACGAGATCGAGACGCTGCGCGCCTTCGACGTCGATACCCAGCGCAGCATCTATCCGGTCAACGATGTCCGGCTGCTGCCCGCGCGCGAGTTCCCGCTCGACGAGAACGGCATCACCCGCTTCCGCCAGAACTTCCGCGAACGCTTCGAGGGCGACCCCACCAAATCCAAGCTGTACAAGGACGTCAGCAACGGACTGGCGCCGGCCGGCATCGAGTACTACCTGCCGCTGTTTTTCGAGGAAACGGCGACGCTGTTCGACTACCTGCCGGCACAGACCACGCTGGTGGCCCACGGCGCGCTCGACCCCGCCGGACAGGCCTTCTGGACCGATGCCCAGGGCCGCCACCGCCTGCTGTCCGGCGACAAGGATCGCCCCCTGCTGCCGCCTGCCGACCTGTTCCTGCCGACCGATGCCTTCTTCACCCTGGCCAGGGGCTACCCCCGTCTGGACGTGGCGCAAGCGGGCAGCGGCCCCACGCATCCCGTCCCGCCCATATCGGTGGATCGCCGCGAGGCGCACCCGGTCGCCCGGCTCGCCGGCTTCCTCGACGGCTTCAAGGGCGCGGCATTGATCGTGGCGCCCTCTGCCGGACGGCGCGAAACCCTGCACGAATACCTGGCCGAGCACGGCATCCAGGCCAGCCTGTGCGAAGGCTGGAGCGACTGCCAGCAGGGCGGCAACCGCGTCCTGCTGACCCACGGCCCGCTGGCCGAGGGCTTTGTGCTGGGCGACGGCTCGCTCGCGGTCATCACCGAGACCGAGCTCTACGCGATCCCGCCCAAGACCCGGCGCGCCCGCGAGGCGCGCGCCACGCAGATCGACAACCTGCTGCGCGACCTGTCCGAGCTCAAGCCTGGCGACCCGGTGGTGCACGCGCAGTATGGCGTCGGCCAGTATCTCGGCCTGATCAGCATGGATCTCGGCGACGGCGACACCGAGTTCCTGCAACTCGAGTATGCCAAGGGCGACAAGCTCTACGTGCCGGTGGCCAACCTGCACCTGATCTCGCGCTATTCCGGCGCCGGCGAAGGCGCGGCGCCGCTGCACAAGCTCGGCACCGACCAGTGGGAGAAGGCGCGCCGCCGCGCCATGCAGGCGGCGCGCGACACCGCGGCCGAACTGCTGAACCTGTATGCGCTGCGCGCCGCGCGCGAGGGCCACGCGTTCCAGTTCTCGCCGCACGACTACGAGGCCTTCGCCGAGGGCTTCGGCTACGAGGAAACGCCCGACCAGGCTGCCGCGATCGCCGCCGTCATGGCCGACATGCAGTCGGGCAAGCCGATGGACCGCCTGGTCTGCGGCGACGTCGGCTTCGGCAAGACCGAGGTCGCGCTGCGCGCCGCCTTCATGGCGGTGATGGGCGGCCACCAGGTCGCGGTGCTGGTGCCGACCACGCTGCTCGCCGAGCAGCATTTCCAGAATTTCTCCGACCGCTTTTCGGCCTGGCCGGTCAAGCTCGCCGAGCTGTCGCGCTTCCGCACCGCCAAGGAGCAGGCCGAAGCGCTGCAGGCGCTCAAGGACGGCAAACTCGACATCATCATCGGCACCCACCGGCTGATCCAGAAGGACGTGAAGTTCGCCCGCCTGGGGCTGGTGATCCTCGACGAGGAACACCGTTTCGGCGTGCGCCAGAAGGAACAACTGAAGGCGCTGCGCGCCGAGGTCGACGTGCTGACGCTGACCGCCACGCCGATCCCGCGCACGCTGGCGATGTCGCTCGAAGGCATCCGCGATTTCTCGGTCATAGCCACCGCGCCGCAAAAGCGGCTGGCGGTGAAGACCTTCGTGCAGTCGTTCTCGGGCGGCCTGATCCGCGAAGCGGTGCTGCGCGAACTCAAGCGCGGCGGCCAGGTGTATTTCCTGCACAACGAGGTCAGCACCATCCAGAACATGTACGACCATCTCGCCAAGCTGCTGCCCGAGGCGCGCATCCGCGTCGGCCACGGCCAGCAGAGCGAGCGTGAGCTGGAGCAGGTGATGCGCGATTTCTACCAGCAGCGATTCGACATCCTGCTGTGCACCACGATCATCGAGACCGGCATCGACATCCCGACCGCCAACACCATCATCATCAACCGCGCCGACAAGTTCGGCCTGGCCCAGTTGCACCAGTTGCGCGGCCGGGTGGGACGCTCGCACCACCAGGCGTTTGCCTACCTGCTGGTGGAAGAAGACCGCACCCTGACGCCGCAGGCCAAGAAGCGCCTGGAGGCCATCCAGCTGATGGAGGAACTCGGCTCGGGCTTCCACCTCGCGATGCACGACCTGGAAATCCGCGGCTGCGGCGAAGTGCTGGGCGACAAGCAGAGCGGCGAGATCCTCGAAGTCGGTTTTTCGCTCTACAACGACATGCTGGCCGGGGCCGTGGCCAGCCTCAAGGCCGGCCACGAGCCGGACATGAACCAGCCGCTGGGCGTGGTGTCCGAAATCAACCTGCACATGCCGGCGCTGCTGCCGGCGGATTACTGTCCCGACGTGCACGAACGGCTGGTGCTCTACAAGCGCCTGGCCAGCGTAAAAAAAATGGACGACCTGACCGAACTGCAGGAAGAGCTGATCGACCGCTTCGGCCCGCTGCCCGATCCGGCACGCGCGCTGATCGACACCCATCGCCTGCGCCTGGTCGCCAAGCCGCTGGGTGTGATGAAGGTCGACGCCAGCGGCGACAACATCCTGCTGCAGTTCGTGCCGCAACCGCCGATCGATCCGGGCCGGATCATCCAGCTGATCCAGACCCGGCGCGACATCAAGCTGGCCGGCGAAAACCGCCTGCGCTGGAACGCCAGTTCCCCGCCCGAGGCACGCGCAGCCAACGTTATAAATATGTTCAAGTTACTCCAGTAAGTGATTGTTATGTCCAACACAATGAACCTAATCGTCCAGGGCACGGACATCCCCACCCCCAGCCTCAAGCAGGTGGCCAAGCTCGCCTCGGCTTCCGCCATCGAAGCCATTTCGCCGACCGCGTTCAGGCTGGTGTCGGCGGCCGACAGCCAGGCGGCCGATGTCGCGGCCTACTGCGAGGCCCAGGGCCTCGATGCCGGATGGGTACCCGCCGACCGCCGGATCACCGACTTCGGCTTGCTGGTCATGGACATGGATTCGACGCTGATCACCATCGAGTGCATCGACGAAATCGCCGACATGCAGGGACTGAAACCCCAGGTATCGGCTATAACGGAAGCGGCCATGCGCGGCGAAATCGACTTTGCCGAGAGCCTGCGCCGCCGCGTTTCCCTGCTGGCAGGACTGGATGAATCGGCCCTGCAGCGGGTCTACGACGAACGGCTGCAGTTGTCCCCCGGCGCCGAAACACTGCTGGGTGCCGCGCAGGCGGCCGGAATCAGAACCCTGCTGGTCTCCGGCGGCTTCACCTTCTTCACGGAGCGCCTGAAGCCCCGGCTGGGTCTGGACTACACCGCCGCCAATACGCTCGAAGCCGTCGGCGGCAAGCTCACCGGCCGGGTGCTGGGCGACATCGTCGACGCCCAGGGCAAGGCCGACTGGCTCAACCGGGTGCGCACCGAACTGAAGCTTGGCCGCGAGCAGGTCATCGCCATGGGAGACGGCGCCAACGACCTCAGGATGATGGCCGAAGCCGGCGTCAGCATCGCCTACCATGCCAAGCCGGTGGTGCGGACGCAGGCCAGCTACGCCCTGAACCACGTTGGACTGGATGGCGTGGTGCCCTTGCTGGGAGGCTAAAGATTATTTTCGGCATGCCGTTAAACGATTGAGAGCTTCAACCCATCATAAGATCGTATAACCGCGACCAGGATCCTCCGTGAAAATCGACAAGCGCATTACCCCTACTGCAGCGTCCAAGGTTTCATCAACCAAGGGCAAGGGCGCGGGCAAGACCGCCACCCCCTCGGCTGGCGGCGACTCGCTGACGCTGACCGAGTCGAGCACGCGGGTCCGCAACCTGGAATCGCAACTGGCTTCGGTCGACGTCACCGATGTCGGCAAGGTCGAGTCGGTCAAGGCCGCGCTGGCCGACGGCTCGTTCAGCGTCGACGCCGAAGTCGTGGCCGATCGCCTGATCGACCACACCAAGGAAGCCCTGCGCAAGCGTCCCCGCAAGAAGTAACTGCCTCCCAGCCAGGCGTGCTGCCATCGGACAGCAACTGGCTTAGAATCAAGCCTTAGACGTTCTGTTAAGGCTTCCCCATGAAAGAAATCGTACTCACCGTCACGGGCATGACCTGCGGCGGCTGCGTCAATAGCGTACAAAAGGTCCTGACCGCCCTGCCGGGCGTGCAGAGCGCCGAGGTCACGCTCAACCCTGGCCAGGCGCGCGTGATCTTCGACCCCGCCCGACTGGATCGCTCCAGCCTGGCACAGGCTGTCGTGGATGCGGGGTTTGGCGTAGAAAACGACTGAATCCGGCTCAGGATCGGCCGCACAGGTTTTCCAGCGGCTCGGGCACGTGAATGCCGTTGCCCTGCACGTAATCGACTCCCATCTGGCGCAGATGCGCCAGTACATCGTCCGATTCGACATACTCGGCTACGGTTTTCAATCCCATCTGCCTGCCGATGCGGTGAATGGCCTCGACCATCGAACGATCGATGGAGTTGACCGCGATATCCCTCACGAAAGCCCCGTCGATCTTGAGGTAATCCACTTTCAGGTTCTTCAGGTATGAGAACGATGACAAGCCGCTGCCGAAGTCATCCAGGGCGAACCGGCACCCGTAACCACGCATGGCTTCGATGAACCCGTTCACGACCGATAGATTGCCGATCGCAGCAGTTTCAGTAATTTCAAAGCATAAATGCGGGCCCATGGCGGCATTTTCCTGCAGATGCTTGAGCAGCATGTTGCGGAATTCCGGATCTTTCAGCGACGCGCCGGACAAGTTGACCGCAAACAGGCAATGCTGGGGCCGCCCGGACTCCAGATAGCGCCGGCATATCCTCAACGTCTCCTCGATCACCCAGCCGTCGAGCGCAGGCATGATGGAGTATCGCTCTGCGGCAGGAATGAACGCCATCGGCAGGATCTCGTTGCCTTCCTCGTCCACCATTCTCAGCAAGAGCTCGACATGGCGCGACCCTTCGACGCCCCCGTCGGCTCGCTTGATTTCCTGCCATGACAGCCGCAGGCGATCCTCTTCCAGCGCCCGGTGGATGCGCGTCACCCACTGCATTTCGCCGCGGTGGCGCGCCAGATCGAGGTCCCGGCTCTCGTACAGGTGGATCTGGTTGCGCCCGCGGTCCTTGGCTACATAGCACGCGGCGTCGGCTGCCGACATCAGGCTGGCGGCCGTACCGCTATCGCGGTTGATCGCCACCATGCCGACGCTCATGCCCACCGTGAAAATACGATCCCCCCATTTGAAGCGGAAGCGCTGCACATCGGCCCGGAATGTGTCGGCCACCTCCATCGCATCCTGTACGCTGCAGTTTTCGAGCAGCAGCGCAAACTCGTCTCCACCCAGCCGCGCCAGGGTGTCGCGTTCCCTCAGGTTGCCCTTCAGCAGCAAGGCCAGCTGGCGCAGCAGTTCGTCGCCCGCCGCATGGCCGCAGGAATCGTTGATGACCTTGAACTTGTCCAGGTCCATGTAGCACAGGGCATGCTCGCGCCCCTGCTGGAGCGCGGACAACAGGGTGCGTTCCAGGCGCTGCTCGAACTCGCGACGATTGATCAGGCCCGTGAGCGCATCGTGGCTGGCCTGGTAGATCAGCCTCGCAGTCGCCTGGTCGATTTTCTCCTGCATCTGGTCCTGCATGGTTTGCAGCCGCGCGGCCATGTGATTGACGCCTTGCTGCAGCGTCCCCAGTTCGGCCTGACCGTCCAGAGTCACGCGCTCATCCAGATGCCCTTCGCCGATGCGGCTGACGGTATGCGTGAGCCCCAGGATGGGTCGCGTGACCTGGCGGCCGATTCGCCAGGCCACGAACAGGCTGACGACCAGACCGCCCAGCAGGATGGCCAGGCTGCGCAAAATGGCATCGTGCTGGCTCTGGATGGTGGCGCTGCGCGAGAACTCCAGCCCCACCCACCCCAGCAGGCGGGTGTTTTCGACGACCGGGCCCGACGATCCGTCGACGAGCCGGAAATCATCGACTGCCACCTCGGTACGCGTGATGGGCGCGTAGTAGATATACCGGTTATTGAACTCGACCACATGGATATGATCCGCCGGAACCCCATCGCGGGCAGGATTGCTCCAGGAGCCACGACCCACCTGGGCCAACTGCTTGCCGTTGTCCGAGAATACCGCCACGCCGTGGAGGTCCGGCTCGAGTGCCGCCTTGTTCAGCAGGGTTTGCAGGATCTCGATATTGCCGGTGGCCACGCCATATTCGGAAGCAGGCGCAAGCTGCCTGGCGATGGCGATGGCGCGTGCGCGCAGCGACTCGTCCAGGTCGTCGATTTTTCCGCTGATCAACTGGAACAGCAACAACATCCCCACGATGATCACCGGCGCAATGGCCAACCCGATCACCCGACCCCGTATGCCCAGAATTGCTGCCATCAGCGCACCCCTCCCACACGCTTCTCCAACTCGTCTTCGGTCGGCAGGGAGAAGCCGAGCGAACGAGCGACCTGTTCATTGATTGAAATACTGAAATAGGCCGGATGGGCTGGCGGCGGCATGCGCACCGCTTCGCCCTGGATGGCCTTGCTCACCCATTCCGCTGTCTGCCTGCCGATTTGTGCCGGACTGGAATACAGCGACACCATGGCCCCTGCACGCGTCAGCGAACGCGAATACCCGACGACCGGGTCGCGATATCGATACGACGTCAGGAAAAGGCTTTGCGCGGTGTTGCGGTTGAAGACCTGCGGGTCGGGCACGGCCAGCATCAATTCGGCTTCCGACAACACCATTTCGAGTGGTGTGATCAGGCGTTCCTTTTCGTTCAGGATCGCCGACACAAGCGTCAGGCGCTGGGCGCGCAGGGCCTCTTCGAGATCATCCAGCAGGCCTGTCTGCTCGGGACTGACGATCACAGCCACCCGTTTCACCTCGGGAAAGGCCACTCGTATCAACAGGGCCTGGCGCTCGAATGACTGGTCTAGATAGATCGCCGAGACAGGGCGGCGACCGCTGTCGGAAAGTTGCGCGCGGCCGGTCTTGAGATACCAGGCTCGCGGAACCAGCACGGCCAGCACAGGCACCCGGCCCGGCATGGCCGCCAGCGCTTCGGCGGCCCCCACCCCGACGGCTACCGCCATGTGCGCATCGCTCAGGGAGGCCGGCGTCAATCTCTCGGCATACACGCGGCCGACATCATATTCAGCTTGATCGAGAAAGGTCCGGATGACCTGATAGACCTCCTGGTATGGCGGCGAGTCGTCGCTCAACACCACAGCCACGCGCGCAGCCCAGGACTGGGCTGGCATTCCCATCAGGCTCGCGAGCACCAGCATGGCGCCTGCCATCCAGCGCAGGCCGAACCATCTGCTGGGTTGCCTGGTGGTCAAGCCTTCTCCTGGCCCGCACCCCACAGGCACGCGCCCTTGCTCTCCTTGGCAATGGCCTCGAGCAGCATGGCATGCGCCGCCAGTTCGTCTTCCGCCGCATTCAGCAACACGGGCCTGGGACGCGCCCGGGGGGCCGACTGGTCATGATCCTCGCGCTGGACCTCGAGACCGATCGACAGGCTCTCCTGACCGCGGGTCAGTGCCAGGTAGACGGCCGCGAGCAGCTCGCAGTCGACCAGCGCACCGTGCAGCGTGCGCGCCGTGTTGTCCACGCCGTAGCGTTTGCACAGTGCGTCCAGGTTGTTGCGCTGCCCCGGATGCAGCGCCTTGGCCATGGCCAGGGTATCGACCACGCCGTCGCACCAGTTCGCAAGCGGCTCCATGCCAAGCAGGCGGAGCTCCATGTTGAGGAAGCCGACGTCGAACGGCGCATTGTGAATGATGAGCTCGGCGCCCTGGATGAAATCGACGAATTCCCGGGCGACATCGGCGAACCTGGGCTTGTCCTGCAGGAATTCGGGGGTGATGCCGTGCACCTGCATGGCCCCGGCGTCGATATCCCGCTCCGGGTTCACGTAGCGGTGCAGATGGTTGCCGGTCAATCGGCGATTGACCATTTCAACCGCCGCCACTTCGATAATGCGATGCCCCTGGTTGGGGTCAAGACCGGTTGTTTCGGTATCCAGAATAATTTGTCGCATCGATCACTCCCGGGCAGCAGGGTGCTTGTCAGTGTTGTTGGGCCTGCAGGACGCCCTGGTTGGCCAGGGCATCGGCGCGTTCGTTTTCAGGGTGTCCATTGTGGCCGCGCACCCATTTCCAATCAATCCGGTGCAGCTGGCTCAAGGCATCGAGTTGCAGCCACAGATCCTGGTTCTTGACAGGCTTGCCGTCAGCCGTGCGCCAGTTGCGCCGCTTCCAGCCGGCCATCCACTCGCTGATGCCTTTCTGTACGTATTGCGAATCGGTGTGAACTTCCACGATGGACGGCCGCTTGAGCGACTCGAGGGCCCGGATCACCGCCATCATTTCCATGCGGTTGTTGGTGGTATTGGCCTCTCCCCCGCAAATTTCCTTGCGATGGCCGTCCGTCACCAGCAGGGCACCCCACCCCCCCATGCCGGGATTGCCCTTGCAGGCTCCATCACTATAGATATAAATGGTGTCAGCGCTCACGGCGTACCCGATACTGTTTGAGATTGATCACTTTGGCAGCCGGCGATAATAAACGCTGAGCCACCGGAGTTTTCCACTGCGGCAAAATAATATTCATGCCCTGCACCCGCTTGACGGCCTGCAGGAAATAAACCCCGCCGCCCATGGCCCACCAGCGGTCGCCCGCAGGCTCCATGAAACGCAGCCGGCGCAGCCAGTTCTCGCGGTTGATCGGAGGCCGGTAGCAGCACATGCTGCCGGCGGCCACTTCGAGGCCCAGCAGGGCCATCCAGTCCTTGACCCGTGAAATGTTGAGGAAGCTGCCATTCCAGGGAAAGCCGCGCTCGCCGCCCTGCAGCGTTTTCGCGAGGCCCCACAGACTGCGCGGATTGAAGCCCGCCAGCACCAGGCGGCCCTCGGGCCGCAATACGCGCTCGGCTTCCCGCAGCACCTGATGGGGATTGTCGCTGAACTCGAGCACATGGGGCAGCAGCAGCAGGTCGAGGGACTGGGCTTCGAACGGCAGGAACATGGGGTCGGCCCTGACCTGGGCCGAGGGCTCGACCGCGCAGGTCACGCGGAGCGGAATCCGGCTATTGCGCAGAAAATCGAGGTGCGGCAATCCCAGTTGCACGGCATTGAAGCCGAACACGTCCGATACGGCATGGTCGAAATAGCGCTGTTCCCGATAGAGCAGGTGCTGCCCCAACGGCGTTTCGAACCATCCGGCCTCCAGCTTGGATAACATAGCCATACCTCCTGATTGACTGCCATGCCATGTTGACGCTTTTACCCCTGCCCGCGTTCCAGGACAACTACATATGGGTTCTGCACGACGACCGCCACGCGGTTGCGATCGACCCGGGCGACCCCGAGCCGCTGATACGTTTTCTGGAGTCGGAGCGACTCATCCTGACAGCGGTGCTCATCACCCACCACCACCGCGACCATACTGGCGGCAACGCGCTCCTGAGTCAACGCTATGGCTGCGCCATCCATGGCCCGGACAATCCTCGAATCCCGGCAGTCGACCACATCCTGCGGGGCGGAGACCGCCTGGTCCTGAGCGCCCCGGCCCTGCACTTCGACGTGCTGGCCACCCCGGGGCATACGCTCGACCACATCTGCTTCGCCGGGCACGGAAACCTGTTCTGCGGCGACACCGTGTTCGGCTGCGGCTGCGGCAAGCTGTTCGAAGGCACGCCGGCCATGATGGCCGCCAGCCTGGACGCCATCCTGGCGTTGCCGGATGACACGCGGGTCTGCTGCGCGCACGAATACACGCTGAGCAATATCGCGTTTGCCTTAACCATAGACGGCCGGAATCCCGCATTACTTGAACGCGAGCGCGCCGACAGTGAGCTGCGCCGAGCCGGTCGACCCACCCTGCCTTCCACGCTGGCGCTCGAGAAGGCGACCAACCCGTTCCTGCGCTTTCACCACCCGGACATGAAGGCTTTCGCGGCACGCTACCTGAAACGCCCCGATCTCAGTCCGGACGAGGTTTTCGGCGCGATTCGCGCGGCCAAGGACGCCTGGGACGGTTGACCGGACCCCTTCATGGCACTTAGGATGAAGCCTTGTTTGAGTACGGGAGTCCGACATGCCCGGAACCAGAACGGCCAAATTCGGCATGAAAAGGCTCAGCCTGGCGGTGCTTTCGTTGATGATAAGCATGCCGGCAGTCGCAGCAGAAACGCTCGCCCGGGCCCAGACGCTAGAGTGGCCCGCCAACGCCCCCCACGCCGCCACCCTCAGCAGCGACATTGAAACCAGCCCAGGCCACGACGACGTCTGGCAACGCATCCGCTCGGGCTTCATGATCGACGACGAAGCCCTGCAGAATCCGCTCGTATCCACGCACGAGTCCTGGTATTCAGCACGGCCGGACTATGTGCACCGCATCGTCGATCGCTCCCGACGCTACCTCTACCATATCGTCGAGGAGGTCGACCGCCGCGGCATGCCGATGGAAATCGCCCTGCTGCCCATGATCGAGAGCGCGTTCAATCCCACCGCCCTCTCGCCTTCGGACGCCTCGGGCATCTGGCAGTTCATCCCGTCCACCGGCCGCCACTACGGCCTCAAGCAGGACACCTGGTACGACGGCCGCCGCGACTTCACGGCCGCGACCAACGCCGCGCTCGACTACCTCGGCAAGCTCTATATGGACTTTGGCGACTGGCAGCTTGCCCTGGCCGCCTACAATTGCGGCGAAGGCTGCGTCGGACGCGCGATCCAGAAGAATATCGATCAAGGCTTGCCGACCGACTATGCCAGCCTGTCGCTGCCCAACGAAACGCGCCACTACGTTCCCAAGCTGCTGGCCATCAAGAAACTGGTCAGCCAGCCCGAGCAATACGGCCTCGCCATCAACGCCCTGCCCAACGAACCGTACTTCAACCAGGTCACCGTCCATGCCAACCTGGACATCCGGTCGGCTGCCCGTCTGGCCGGCATGAGCAGCGACGAATTCATCGCCCTCAATGCCGCGTTCCCGCGCAAGCTGATTCGGTCGGATTCGCCGGTCAACCTGCTCGTGCCGGTCGACAAGGTCGACAAATTCCAGCGCAACCTGGAAACCGGAACCTGGGATTCCTGGACGCCCTATACCGCCAAGAAAGGCGAACGGCCCGCGGCGATTGCCAAGCGTTTCGACGTCAGCCTCGAGCGCCTCAAGGAACACAACCAGTTTCAGCTGAGGCGAGGCAAGCTGGCCCGCGAGCAGACCATCCTCGTCCCGATCAAGGGCCGAGGCGAAGTGGTCGCGCGGGACAAAGCCTCCAGCAAGTTCGAAACGGCTTCCAATGAACACCAGGTCGAGAAGGGCGATACCCTGTTTGGCGTAGCCCGCCGCTACGGCATCAGCGTCACCGAACTGGCCCAGGCCAACCCCAACCTGAACGGCAGCCTGCGCGTCGGCCAGACGCTCAGGCTGCCCCTGGACGGGAACGCCAGCGCCCCGCCCCCCACCATCCAGCATGTGGCCTTCAAGCCGCGCCTGAAGAAGGCCGCCGAACCCACCCGCTACACGGTCAAGCGCGGCGACACGCTGCACGGCATCGCGCAGCGCTTCGACGCCACGCTGGCCGAAATCAAGGCCTGGAACCCTGCCTTCCGGAAAAGCACCACCATCCGGGCAGGACAGAAAATCGTGGTGGCCCAGCCCTAGGCTGCGCTTGGCACCGGGACATATCCCGGATCCCGACACGCCGCCCTTCGCGCGTCAATCCGGCGCAGGCGGGTCGTCGGACTTGTCCGACATCAGCAGGGCCATCCCCACGGCCGCCACGATCATCCACAGCACGGCCGCCCAGATCCCCATGGCATCGGACAGCGGCCCCATGAAGAACAGCATCATCATCGCCAGCGCCAGCACGGCGTTGCCGATCCAGAAATTGCGGCCGCGATTACCTGTATTCAATCAAGACTCCTGAC
>JBFHQA010000003.1:0-38835 GCA_041592455.1 Thiobacillus sp.
GAAACCCTGAAAGCCGCCTTCCGGCCCGGGATGGGGCAGTACATTCCGGAACGCTTTTTCTGGGCGCAGGACGCCCAGGCCGAAGGCAACGCCTGACACCGCAGCACCCGATCCGACCATGCCTGATTTTCCGGGTGGCCTTTACGCCATCACCTTCGAGACCGAGGATACCGACCGCCTGCTGGCTCAGGTCGAGCTGGCGCTGGCCGGCGGCGTGGCCGCCGTGCAGTACCGCGACAAATCCGCGGATGTCGCCCGCCGTCACGAACAGGCGAGCGAGCTGGTGGCCTTGTGCCGACGCTTCGGCGTGCCGCTGATCGTCAACGACGACCTGCGGCTGGCCGACCTCACCGACGCCGACGGCGTGCACCTGGGGCGCGAAGACGGCACCCTGCGCGAGGCGCGCATCATCCTCGGCAAGCACAAGATCATCGGCGCCACCTGCTACCAGAGCCTCGACCTGGCACGGGCGGCCCAGAGCCAGGGCGCGGACTATGTCGCGTTCGGCAGCTTTTTTCCCTCGCCGACCAAGCCGGCCGCGCCGCGCGCGGATCTGGCCCTGCTGCAGCAGGCCGCCGACGCGATCCAGGTGCCGATCGTCGCCATCGGCGGCATCACGCTGGCCAACGCGCCGCAGCTGCTGGACGCCGGCGCCGACAGCCTGGCCGTGCTGTCGGCGGTGTTCGACGCGCCTGATGTCCGCGCCGCCGCACGCGACCTCAACCAATTGTTTGAAACCGAATCCGAAGACTGAGATCCCCACCATGACCCGTAACGAGCAACTCTTCGAACAATCGCAGAAAGTCATCCCCGGCGGCGTGAATTCGCCGGTGCGCGCCTTCAAGAGCGTCGGCGGCACGCCGGTGTTCTTCAGCCGTGCCCAGGGCGCCCGCGTGTGGGACGCCGACGGCCGCGAATACATCGACTACGTCGGCTCCTGGGGCCCGGCGATCCTCGGCCACGCCCACCCCGGCACCGTAAAGGCGGTGCAGGACGCCGCCGCCAACGGCCTGTCGTTCGGCGCGCCCAGCGAGGCCGAGCTGACCATCGCGACCCGCATCACGCAACTGCTGCCGAGCATCGAGAAGGTGCGCCTGGTGTCGTCCGGCACCGAGGCGACGATGAGCGCGATCCGGCTCGCACGCGGCTTCACCGGCCGTTCCAAGTTCATCAAGTTCGAAGGCTGCTACCACGGCCATGCCGACTTCCTGCTGGTGAAGGCCGGCTCCGGCGCGCTGACCTTCGGCAATCCGACCTCGGCCGGCGTGCCCGCGGAAGTCGCCGCGCAGACGATCGTGCTCGACTACAACGACGTCCCCGGCCTGGAAAAGACCTTCGCCGAGATCGGCAACGAGATCGCCTGCATCATCGTTGAACCGTTCGCCGGCAACATGAACCTCGTCAAGCCGACGCCCGAGTTCATGGCGGCGATGCGCCGGCTGTGCGACGCGCACGGCGCGCTGCTGATCTTCGACGAGGTCATGACCGGCTTCCGCGTCGGCCTCGGCTGCGCGCAGAAGCTGCTCGGCATCAAGCCCGACCTCACCACGCTCGGCAAGGTGATCGGCGGCGGCATGCCGGTCGGCGCGTTCGGCGGCCGCGCCGACGTCATGGACGCGCTCGCGCCCGTCGGCCCGGTCTACCAGGCCGGCACGCTGTCGGGCAACCCGGTCGCGGTCGCGGCGGGGCTGGCTACGCTCGAGGCCATCAGCGCGCCCGGCTTCTATGAGACCCTGACCGCGCGCACCGAGAAACTGGTGCAAGGCCTCACCACCGCCGCCAAGGAAGCAGGCGTGACCTTCTGCGCCGACTCGGTCGGCGGCATGTTCGGCCTCTACTTCTCCGCCCAGCCGCCGGCCAGCTTCGCCGACGTGATGGCGAGCGACCGCGAAAAATTCAACCGCTTCTTCCACGCCATGCTCGACCACGGCTTCTACCTCGCGCCCTCGGCCTTCGAGGCGGGCTTCGTCTCGGCGGCGCACACCGACGCCGACATCGACGCCACCCTCGCCGCCGCGCGCGAGGTCTTCAAGACGCTGTAAGCGATTTTTTCCGCATGAATGACGAACTCTCCCCCGAAGACGAACTGCGGCTCAACGTCCTGTTCAACACCGACCTCAAGGCCATCCGCATCGACGAGTCGAACATGACGCTGTGGGCGCTGACGCCTCAGGGCGAAGCCAGTGTGCCGCTGAAGCCGACCGAGCGCTCCGACCGCTACCTCAAGCGGGTACGCGAAATGCTCTCGGGCCACGCCCTCGGCTCGCCCGGCGGCTATCCGGTGCACCTGACGCGCTGGACGCGGCAGTCGCAGGCCGGGCTCTCCGAGGCGCACCTCGCGCAGTTGCTGTTGATCGCCGAAGAAGAAGCCGTCGTCGCCGTGGTGCACTCGCCCGCGCTGACCGACGAACTCGCCCGCTACGCCTGGTGGTGCATGCCGACGATCGAGAACGCACGCCTGATGCTGATGCGCGACGTGGTGTGCAAGGGCAGCATGGGCCGCACGCTCGCCGAATTCCTGGTCGAGCACCTCGCCTTCCTGCACGAGGACGACGTCGGCATCCTCGACACCGTCGCCGTCATGCTGTACTCGGGCGTGTTGAGCGACGCGGAGCGCCTGTCGATCTGGAAGCGCGGCACCAGCCGCAATTCCTATTACGTGGCCTTCCTGGAGCTGCAGCCCGACAACCTGCCGAATCCGCGCGACGCCCGCGCCGACCACGCCAGCGTGCCGACCCTGGCAGACAACCCCTATCGCGCGATGCTGGACAAGGCGCTGTCGGGACAAGGGCAGACCTTTCTGGTCACCACCGCCCACATCCTCGACCGGCCGGAAGTCCAGGAAGTCGTGAACCACACGCTGAACGCCTTGGCGCAGTGGTGCGCGCCGCTGCGCAAGGCCGACGAGGCCGCGCGCAAGACGGCTCGCGAAGCCCTGCTTCAGGCCGCGCCGCAGTTCGAGCAGGATTGCGACGCGCTGGATGCGCTGGCTGCGGTGGACGCCGACACCGTACGGCCGATCTTCCTGAAGACCACGGCCATCGGCTCGCTGATGCGACGCAAGATCCAGCCCGTCGTCACGCCGCTGATGGACGCGATCACGCTGCTGCGCCGGCAACCCTGAGCGGAACGCAAAAACGACAAGGCCCCGCGCTCGCGCGGGGCCTTGTCGTTGATGAATGCCTTATTTGCCGAGCGCGGAATCGACGCTGGCCAGAAACTTGTCGGCCTTCTCGAAGCCGATGACCTTGTAGCCGGACTGTTCGCCCGCGCTGTTCCAGAAAATCAGCCCGGGCGGGCCAAACAGGTTGAATCGCTTGAGCAGCGCCTTGTCGGCGTCGCTGTTGGCGGTGACGTCGGCCTTCAGCAGCACCACGTCGGCAAGGCGCGCCTGCACCTTGGGATCGCTGAAGGTGAAGCGCTCCATCTCCTTGCACGACACGCACCAGTCGGCGTAGAAGTCGAGCATGACGGGCTTGCCGTCGGCCTTGGCCGCGGCCAGCCGCGCGTCGAGCTCGGCCACGTCCTTGACCTTTTCGAACGGCAGGCCTTTCTGCTCGGCCGCGATGGCCTGTCCGCCGGTGCCGCCCTTGAACACGTCGAGCGGCTGCAGCAGGTCGCGGCTGCCTGCCAGCATGCCGAGGATGAGGGCCAGGCCGCCAATCAGCAGCACCACGCCCAGGCCCTTCCAGAGCCGCATCCAGCCGCTGGCATGAGAGGGCAGCGGATCCAGCGCATGCAGGTAGATCGCGGCCGCCACCAGCAGCACGCCCCACAGCAGCATGTTGACCCAGGCCGGGATGATCGGCGAAATCAGGTAGATGGCGATCGCCAGCATCATCACGCCGAAGAAGTACTTGACCGCGTTCATCCAGCCGCCGGCACGCGGCAGCAGGGCCCCCGCCGACACGCCCACCAGCAGCAGCGGCACGCCCATGCCCAGCGCCATCACGAACAGCGCAACGCCGCCCAGCGTGGTGTTGCCAGTCTGCGCGATGAAGGCGAGCGCGGCGGCCAGCGGCGGCGCCACGCAGGGACCGACGATGACGGCCGACAGCGCGCCCATGACGAACACGCCGACGAAGTTGCCGCCCTTCATCTTGTTGGATGCATCGGAAAACTTGCTCTGGATGAAGCTCGGCAGCTGGATCTCGAAGAAACCGAACATCGACAGCGCCAGCGCCACGAAGATCGCCGCACCGATGCCCAGCGCCCACGGATTCTGCAAGGCGTTCGACAGCAGGGTGCCGGACAGCGCCGCGGCCACCCCCGCCAGCGAATAGGTGATCGCCATGCCGAGCACGTAGGCCAGCGCCAACATGAAGCCGCTGGCCTTGGTAAGTTCCTTCTTTTGCCCGGCGATGATGCCCGACAGGATCGGGATCATGGGGAACACGCACGGCGTCAGCGCCAGCAACAGGCCGAGGCCGAAGAAGGTCGCGATGACCCCCCAGAAGCTGCCGCCCTTGAGCACGCTTTCGATCCGGGAGGTATCGGATTCGTCGGCAGGCGCCGCGGGGCTCGCCTGGACGCTGGCGGCCGCGACCGCCGCCGCCCCGACGCCCGGCGTCAGCGAAAAGTCGCGGTTGATCGGCGGATAGCAGATGCCGACGGCTTCGTTGCAACCCTGCCAGGTGGCGTCGAGCACCAGCGTCTCGTTGGCTGCCAGCGCGCGCGACAGCGTCACGGTCGCGGCAAAGTTCTTGTGGTACACCTCGGTGCGCCCAAACGTGGGGTCTTCCTTGATGTCGCCCGCCGGCGTGTCGACCTTGAGCACCTTGACGTCGGCCGGCGACTTGACGACGAAGGCCAGCTTGTCGCGATAGAGGTAGGTGTCGGCGGTCAGCGTGTAGTCGAAGCGCGCGGTCTGCGCATCGGTCATGGCACCTGCGACGAGGAAGGCCTCGTCAGGCGGCAGGATTTTCGGCATTTCCATGCCGCCCAGGCTGCGCAGGCTGTCGATCGCCGAGACTGCAGGGGCCGCAGGCGAAGCGGCAGGCGCGGGGGCTGCGGGCGGCGCCGCTGCAGCCGAGGACACCAGCGCGGGCAGCTTGATGGTCGCGCTGGTCGTCTGCGGCGTATAGCACAGGCCCGCGTCGGCACAACCCTGCGCCGTGGCCTTCAGCGTGACCGAGGTCGTGCCCGGCGTGCGCTGGATCGGCAGCGCGATGCGCACGTCCTTGCGGTAGGTCTCGACGCGGCCGAAATTCTCGTCGTCCTTGACCTTGCCGGCAGGCAGGGCCGGCTTGCCCAGCGTGCCGCCGGCCACCTCGAACTTGAACTTGTCGCGGTACATGTAATAGCCGTCGGCGATCTGCCAGCGCGCTTCCAGCGTATTGGCATCGATCGCGCGCGCCGAGAACTTGAAGGCGACTTCGGGGTCGAGAAATTCCTGGGCATGGGCCACTGGAAATTGCAGCAACGCGCCCCAAAGTACAGGAAGTGCGCTGAGCAAACGAATCCATTTATTCATGTTTTTCAGTCTCCGTGGCCAGCCAGTTCAGGTAGTCGGGCAGGCCATGCGTTATCGGTATGGCAATCAGTTCAGGTACGTCATAAGGGTGCAGCGAACGAACGAGCGTCTCGACCTGCGGGTAGTTTACTGCCGTGGTCTTGATCAGCAACGGAATTTCTTCCGCCTGCTCGACTTCGCCCTGCCAGCGATAGATGGAGCGGCATGGCGCCAAAACGTTCACGCATGCCGCCGCACGGTGTTCGATCAAGGCGCGCGCCAGTTTCTCGGCGCTCGCAACATCGGGTAAATTGGTCAAGATTAACAAAGGTTCCATGTCATGCGCTTTGGTTGGATTGTGCTACTCATGCTGTCGTTTCCCGTCATGGAAGCGGTCGGCATCTTCTGGGCCGCCAGCGCCATCGGCGGCTGGGTGCTGTTCTGGTTGCTGCTATCCGCGATAGCGGGCATCGCGCTGATCCGCTTCGAGCGCGTCGCCTGGGGCGCGCGCATGCTGTTCACGGTGCAGTCCGGCGTCGACCCGCTGGCCTCGCTGTTTGCCAGCGGACGGATTCTCCTGGCCGGCGGCCTGCTGGTCTTCCCCGGCTTCATCAGCGACGCCATCGCCGTGCTGCTGCTGCTCTCCCCCGGCGCCTGGTCCCGCCATCGCCGCGACCCGTTGCGGCCGGCGAACGACGCCGAGGCGCCACCGCAGGCGACGCCCCCCTGGAACGAGACCCCTCGCACGCCTCCCCAGACGATCAACGGCGAGTTCAAGCGCGAACCCGACGAGGGGCCGCGCTAGAACAGTTTCATCTGGCCGCGAGCCTGCCGGATTTCCCGCAGCAGGTCGTCCGAGGTCGGATAGCGATACTTCAGCCGCAACTCGCGCGTCGTGCGCGCATTCGACAGCTGGCGCGACTCGCGCAGGAAAGACAGCAAGGCCTCCGACAACACCTTCTCCGCTTCGACGCGATCCACGCGCGGCGGACGCGGCAGGTCGAACGCATCGGCGCAACTGTCGAACCAGTCGCCCATTTTCAGCGGATGCGCGTCGACCGCGTGGTACACGCGCTGCGAACGCCCCCGGAACATCGCGGCCCAGGCCAGTCGCGCCAGGTCGTCGGCATGGATGTGGTTGGTATAGCTGTCTTCCGCCGCGACGAGCGCCGGCGTGCCGCGCTTGATCCGCTCCAGCGGCAGCCGGTCGGCCGCGTAGATGCCGGGCGCGCGCAGGATGCTGACCTGCACCCGCATTGCCTCGCCCCAGGCCCGCAACTGGCGCTCGGCGTCGACGCGGCGCACCGCGCGGCCGTTGACCGGCGCGACCGCGCGCGTCTCAGCCACCCACTGTCCGCCGCAATTGCCATATACACCGCTGGTGCTGATGTAGACCAGCGCGGCCGGCTTGCCGCGCCGGCCCAGCGCATGCAACAGGTGCGTGGTACGCGGGTCGGTGCGGCCCTCGTTCGGTGGGGGGGCAAAATGGAACACGCCGTCGACCTGCGGCAGGCGGGCCAGGCTCTGCGGGGCGTCCAGGTCGCCCACCAGCGGCACGACGCCCAGCGCGCGCAGTTCCGCCGCCCGCTCGGGACGGCGCGTCATGCCGATGAATTGCGCCTGGCCGGCATAGCGCTTTACCAGCCGCTCGGCCACGTCGCCGAACCCTACGATCAACAGTTTTTTCATGCCAGCTGCCTGTATCCCTTCTTGCCAAGGGGTCAAAAGCTTGCCCACTCAGGCGATAATTCCTTGGTTTCACTTCGTATTTTAAGCGCACATCATGTCGTACCAGGTCACCATCCAGCCCAGTGGGCATCAATTCTCCGTCAACGAGGACGAAAGCATTCTCGATGCTGCCCTGCGCGAGGGCTTTTCTCTGCCCTACGGCTGCCGCAACGGCGCCTGCGGCGCCTGCAAGGGCAAGGTCCTGTCGGGCGAACTCGACTACGGAGCCCACTCGGCCAACGCGCTGAAGGATGAGGAAAAGGCGCAGGGCCGGGCCTTGTTCTGCCGCGCCAGGCCGCTGTCCGACCTGGTCATCGAGGCCAAGGAGATCGGCGCCTCGAAGGACATCGTCGTGAAGACGCTGCCGTGCCGCGTGGAAAAACTCGAGAAGCGCGCAGACGACGTGATGGTGGTGAAGATCAAGCTGCCGGCCAACGAGCGCCTGCAGTTTCTCGCCGGGCAATACATCGACTTCCTGTTGAAGGACAGCAAGGCCCGCAGCTACTCGCTGGCCAACCCGCCGCACGACGACGCGCTGCTGGAACTGCACATCCGCCACGTGCCGGGCGGCCTGTTCACCGACCAGGTGTTCTCCACGCTGAAGGAGCGCGACATCCTGCGCCTCAAGGGCCCGCTCGGCAGCTTCTTCATCCGCGAGGACTCCGACAAGCCGATGATCTTCATCGCCGGCGGCACCGGCTTCGCGCCGATCAAGGGCATGCTGGAGCACGCCTTTTCCGCGCACATGGACCGCGAGATGGTGCTCTACTGGGGCGTGCGCTCGCTGAAAGACCTGTACATGGCCGAGCTGCCGCAGCAGTGGATGGCCGAGCGGCCCAATTTCAGCTTCATTCCGGTGCTGTCGGACCCCGAGCCCGGCGACCAGTGGCAGGGCCGCACCGGGTTTGTCCACCAGGCCGTGATGGACGATTTCGATGATCTGTCCGGATATCAGGTCTATGCCTGCGGCGCGCCCGTCATGGTGGACAGCGCACGCGACGCGTTCACGCAGTCGCGCGGCCTGCCCGAGGATGAGTTCTTCGCGGATTCGTTCGTGTACGCAGCCGACGCGGAAACCGAGCCGGCTGCCTGAAGACCGGGCCAGCGTTCGCCTGGCCCGCCCTGATGATTCCGTTTCTGGCGTCGCGACCTGTTCAGGCCGCGCGGGGCCAAGCCGACTGGCGCCCGGGGCGTATCGTTCGCCCGCCTGCAGTTCGCCTGCTTAGAGTTCGCCCTTGGCGCCTGCCTGCATGATTTCGAGCAGCGACTGCCGCACGGCCTGGATGCGCGCCTTCAGGGCGGGCGACACGCGCTTGGCCTTGGCGACCGCGTCGACGTTGACGTCCATCATGACCAGCCATCCCTGGCCGGTGGCATCCTCGATCAGTGCGATGCGGCACGGCATGTAGACCGAAAAATCGAGGTTCAGGTCGATCAGGTCCTTGGCGGTGACGGCGTCGCAGAACTGGAAGATGGTGACGGTGCGCTGTTCCTGGTTGGTCATCGCCTCCACCTGCTTGGACAGCGGGAGTTCGGCAACCAGCTTGAGGTTCAGCGCATTGGCGCGCAGGCGCATCGAGTCAGCCGCATCCTGCAGGCTGACGCTGCGGTCAATGGCGACCTTGTAGACGTCGGTCGGCGTGCCCGGATTCGGCGGCGTGGTCTTGGCCCAGGCCGGAGCGGCAAAACAACTCAGCGCGAACAGCGCGGCGACAAACGATGAAAAAGCAGAGGTGCGCATACCATCATCCCCAATTGAATATTAGTGGATGCTGATGATATACATCTCACCCGAAATTGCACCCGCACAATTGTGCTAATCGGCAGGGGAAAATACCCCTACTCGATTACAGGCCATCTGTTACTGGGCGCGGCACAGCGCGAGCGCTTTCTGGTAATGCTGGCAGGCCTCGGACGGCTGTCCGCTCTGGGTCTTCAGTTCGGCCATGCGGATGTGGCCTTCGGCGCTCGGTGCAATGGCGAGGCTGGCTTCCAGATAGCTCTGTGCCTTGCCCCACAACTGCTGCACGCTGCACAGCTGGGCGAGCGTCAGCAGCAGTTGGGCATCGCGCGGCTGGGCGCGCAGCCACTTTTCGGCCTTTTCGATCTGCCGCGTCGGGTTGCTGCCGCGCAGTTCGCCATACAAGGCCACCAGATCGTCGTTCCATTCGTGGTTGAGCGCGGCTTCCAGCACGTCGAGCGAGGTATCGTCTCCCCCGCGCTGCATGAACGCGCGCGCCGCGGCGCGCGCCACCATGGCGTCATGCTTGAATTCGGCCGGGATCTTCTTCCAGTATTCCAGCAGGCCGCGGTCGTCGTCGGCTCGACGCTTGAGGTTCTCGGCATAGGCCAGCCTGCGCAGGTTCGCAGCCATGCCGGCATCCAGCGCGTTGCTGCGTGAAAGCCGGTCCAGCAGGCGGTCGACCTCGTCCCATTGCCCGGTGATCTGGCGCGCCTTGAGCTCGAGCCGCAGCAGGGCCGTATGCTGCGGCGCGATCTCCCGGGCGCGATTGATCGCCGACAGGGCCTCGGTGGCCTCCTTGGCCTCCAGGCGGGACTCGGCCTCGAACAACTGTGCCGCCAGTTCCGCGCCATGCGCCGTGGCCGCCTGCACATGACGCTCGCGCTGCTCGACGGCCCGCATTTCCCGGGCCGCACGGGCCGCCAGCACGCGCGCCAGCCCCACCCGGGTCTCGTCGCCCTGCCACTGGCCCAGCGACAGTTCGGCATCCTGAAAGCGGTATTCAGCATACGCCTTGAGCCCGCCGACGAAGTTCTCGTCCTGTTTCCGGGCGGCACGGCGCGCCCGCTGCTCGCGCACGATGCTCGGCAGGTTGAGCGTCAGCGAAGCCAGCCGCACCAGGATCACGCCGCCGACGACGAGGGCGACCACGCCCATCACGAAGCTGATGAAGGACACCTCCAGCCGCCAGGGCGGATACACCAGCACGACATAGCCCGGGTCGTAGCGGCCCGCCATCGCCAGCGCAATGGCCAGGATGCCCAGGATGAGGATCGAGATCAGCCAGCGCATCAGTGGCTCTCCTTGTAGGCTTCAAGGGCGGCGAGGCTGGCGTCGATGCCCGGCAGCTTGGCAGCGATCTGCAGGTTGGACAGCCGGTGGATTTCCTTGATCGCCGCGGCCACGCCGGCGTCACGCGTATTGAAGTAGCGCGAGAGCATTTCGGACGATGCGCGCAGGTCGGCCTGGAACCCCGCCTGGTCCTGCGACAGCAGGGACAGTCGCGCCGACAGCAGGCGCAGCCTCAGGTTCTCGCGCAGGAAATAGGCCTGGTCGGGCGGCAGCAGCACGGCTTCCTTGCTGTCCACGCGACGAATCTGCACCAGGTTCTTCAGTTCTGCCCACAGTTCCTGCCCGACATGGGTCGACCCGGGCGCGCGCTGGACCGGCACGGCTTCGGAGCGCTGCGCACTGGCCAGCGGCCAGGTGGCGTGGCGCGACACCAGCGCCTCGATGCGCGCACTGGCCCCGACTTCGTCGATGACCGGCACGGCGCGCAGGTTCGCCAGGTCGGTGGCAATGGCGCGCCGCAATTCGGTGAACTGCGGCTTGCCCAGGCGCTGCAGGCGGGTGTCGGCGCCTTCCAGCGCGATGATCGCGGCCTTGACATTGCCGGCGAGTTGCACCTGCTGGGCGGCGGTCAGCAGCACCTGCTCGATTTCGGCGAGCGTCCACTGGTCGCGTCCCTGCGCCAGGTCCTTGTACAGGGTTTCGAGCGCCAGCTGCTGCTGCTGGGACGAGACCATCTGGCTCTCGATGTGCGCGACCTTCTCGCTGACCTGGCGCATCGCATCGTCGGAATTGCGCGCAAGCAGCCGCGATTCGCTGACTTCCTTGCCCGATTCGGCGAGCCGCTTGCCCAGTTCGCTCTTCAGGTCGCGAATGCGTTCCCGGCTGTCCGACCAGGACCAGGCTGCCGCAGCGAGGGCCAGCACCGACACCAGCATGGCGACGAGGGGCAGCGCATGGAAGCGCGACGGGGGCGCGGCGGCAGGTGCCGGCGGCGCGGCAGGTGGAGGCGACGATGCCGCGGCCGCTGCAGGCGCCTCTGCGTTCGCGGCTGCGTTCGGCGTCGCGTCTGCCGAGGGTTCGGTCGCAGGCGAGGCGGACGGTGCGGAGGACTTTTCAGTCGTATCGTTCATCGTGGGTTCCTAAACCAGTTAATCAGGCCATCTGCCAGCCCCGCGTCGCCCGCCGGCGTGGCGACAACGTGGGCAATGCCAAAACGGCGAGCCGATTCGGCGATTTTCGCATGCGGCACGAAAAGCGGGGTGGCCGCCAGCAGCGGCAAACCCGACTCGCCCAGCAGGGCGGCAAGATTGCCCAGGGCTTCGGCGCTGGTGATGGTCACGGCGTCGATGCCGCCGGCCTGCCAGCGCGCCAGCAAGGGCGACGCGTCGGCCTCGGGCCGCTGGCGACGGTAGCATTCCAGATAGTGGACCTGCGCCCCCCGTTCGCGCAACGTGTCGCCCAGCAGGGCGCGCCCGCCGACGCCGCGCACGATCATGACGCGCTTGCCGGCGACCGACTGCAAGGACGGCAGGGCCAGCAACGCCTCGCTGTCCTGCCCCGCCGGCGTGACGACCCGCTCGACCCCTTCGTCACGCAAGGCGCGCGCCGTTCCCGCGCCCACGGCAAGAATCTCGCTTGAAGACGGAAGGGCTCCGACCGCCCGGATGGCCGCCATACCGAACTGCGCGGCGTTGGGGCTGATGAAAATGAGGATGTCCGTTTCCGGCAGGGCGGCGAGCGGTTCGCGCAAGCTGCCAGGCGGCACCGGCTCGATGGCCAGCGCGGGGAACTCGAACGCCTCGCCTCCCGCCGCGCGAATGGCGGCGACCAGCGCCGCCGCCTGGTGCACGGGTCGCGTCACCAGCACCGTGCGCCCGGCGAGCGCCTGCGTCATGCGGCAGGCAGGGCGTCGAGGATGGCGCGCGCGCCCTGGGCCAGCAGCTTGTCGGCCAGGATCTGGCCGACCGCCTCGGGGTCGCCCATGTCGCCTTCGGCATGGTCGTGGATGAAAGCGCTGCCGTCCGGGTTCGCCACGAAGCCGTGCATGACCAGCCGGCCGTCCTGCAGGACCGCATGCGCCCCCAGCGGCACCTGGCAGCTGCCGCCGAGCACGCGGCTGACCTGGCGCTCGGCCCGCACGCACGCGGCCGTCTCGGCATGATTGAGCGCGGCCAGCATGCTGGCCACCGTGGTGTTGCCGCTGCGGATCTCGATGCCGAGCGCGCCCTGTCCGGCGGCGGGGATGCTGTCCTCGACGGAGAGCAGGCTCTTGATGCGGTCGCCCAGGCCGAGGCGCTTGAGTCCGGCGGCGGCGAGCAGGATCGCGTCGAACTGGCCTTCGTCGAGCTTCTTCAGCCGGGTACCGACGTTGCCGCGCAGCGGCTTGACGGTCAGATGCGGATAGCGCGCACGCAGCTGGGCTTCGCGGCGCAGGCTGGAGGTGCCCACGACGCCGCCGGGCGGCAGGTCGGACAGGCGCTCGTAGCGGTTCGACACGAAGGCGTCGCGCGGGTCCTCGCGCTCGCCGATCACCGCCAGCTCGAAGCCCGGCGGCAGTTCCATCGGCACGTCCTTCATCGAATGCACGGCCAGGTCGGCCTGCCCCGCTTCCAGCGCCACTTCGAGCTCTTTGACGAACAGCCCCTTGCCGCCGATCTTGGACAGCGTGACGTCGAGGATCTGGTCGCCGCGCGTCGTCATGCCGAGGATGTTGACCGTGCAGCCGGGGTGCAGCGCGCTCAGTCGGTCGCGGATATGCTCCGCCTGCCACATGGCAAGGGCACTTTCACGGGAAGCGATGGTCAGGATGTGCATGGCAGTAGGAGTAGGAATAGACTGTTTGAATTGAAGTTTGTTAGGGCGACACTGAAAGGGTGCGGTGTTCGCATCCGCCCGGAAGGACGAAAGGACGAAAACCAATGACGCGACTGATCACAGCCTGCGCCCTGATTTTAGCATGGGGAATGGCGCTCACCGGCCCGGCCAGTGCGGCAGGCGGCCTGGTTCGCGCCACCAATTTCAACGCCGATGCCCGCGATGCGGCCCAGCGCAAGGTTCCGATCCTGGTGCTGTTCAGCAGCCCGGGCTGCCATTACTGCGATCGCGTCAAGAGCGATTACCTGATCCCGCTGCAGAAGGATCCCGCCTACCGCAAGAAGGTTATCATCCGCGAAGTCAGCGTCGGGGCCACCGTGCCGCTGACCGACTTCGACGGCAGCGTCACGACCGAAAGCACCTTTGCCAGCCTCAACAAGGTGTTCATGGTTCCGACGATCCGGGTGTTCGACACCAGCGGCAAGGCGGCCAGCGAGGATATCGTCGGCCTGCTGATACCCGACTACTACTTCGGCTACCTGGAAGCCGCGATCGACGAGGGCATCCGCAAGGTCCGCTTCAAGTCGGCGCGCAACTAGGACCTGTTTGCCTGCAGTCGTACTAAAATCCCGCCATGCCGGGAGCACGCACATGAAAACCCTGTTGGCCGACGATCACCCGCTGATGCGCGAAGGGGTACGTCAGGTGCTGGCTCAGCTCGAGCCGGATGTGCTGATCATCGACGCGCACGACTATCCCAGCCTGTTCGCGCAGACCGCCTCCCATGCCGACCTCGACCTGGCCCTGGTCGACCTGAACATGCCGGGCTTCGTCGGCATGCAGGGCATCACGCAATACCGCAGCCGCTTTCCCGACATCCCGCTGGTGGTGCTGTCGGCGTCCGAATCCCCGCACGACATCCGCAGCGCGCTCGAGGCGGGCGCGCTCGGCTATATCCCCAAGGCAGCGTCGACCGGCGCGATGCTGGCCGCCCTGCAACAGGTGCTGGCCGGGGACATCTACGTTCCGCCCTGCCTTGGCGACAGCACCAGCGGCCTGCACACGGTGGCGGTGGGCGATTTCGAAAGCCTGCAATACAGCGGGCTGACTGCGCGCCAGCTCGAAGTGGCGCGCCTGCTCGCGCAGGGCTGCACCAACAAGGCGATTGCCGGCATGCTGGCCATGTCCGAGGGCACGGTGAAGGTCCATATCGCCGCCATCTTCCGCGCATTCAACGTTTCGAACCGCACCGAAGCCGTGCTCGCGATCCAGCGGCAGATCCAGGCGCCCTGACGCAAACGTGGCCTTGCTGCGCACCCGCCTCAACCAGTCCCTCCTGCCCGGCATCCGCGGCCGGATCCTGGCGATCGCGCTGCTGCCGGCCCTGGTGGTCGAATTCGGCCTGCTGGCCTATTTCACCTCCCACTCGCTCGCCAGCCACGAGAACGCCCTGGCCCACGCCGCCCTGCTGATGCTGCTCGCCATGGCCCTGACCGGCGCATTGGCCTGGTGGCTTTCGAGCCGTCTGTCCGGCCAGCTGAAGCATGTCGGCGAAGTGGTGAAGCGGCTTGCGCGCGACGACCTCAGCGTGCGAGCCCAACTGCCGCCTGACGGCGAGATGGGCGCCCTGGCCGCCGACGTCAACACGCTGGCCGACGCGCTGCTGGCGCACCGCGAGGAACTCGACAAGCGCATCCGCGAGGCAACCGCCGACCTCGCCGCCAAGAAAGACATGGCCGAGCGCGCCAATTTCGCCAAGTCGCGTTTTTTTGCTGCCGCCAGCCACGACCTGCGGCAACCGCTGCATGCGCTGTCGCTGTTCGTCACCGCCCTGAAGGCACGCAGCCTGCAGCCGGAGACCCAGAGCCTGATCGACAACATCGAGGCATCCACCGCTGCGATGGAACTGCTATTTAACGCCCTGCTCGACATTTCACGGCTGGACGCCGGCACCATCGAAACCCACCCGGTTCATTTTTCCCTGCAGAAGATGCTGCAGGACCTCGACAAGCAGTTCAACGCGCTGGCCGCGGAAAAGCAACTGCGCCTGCGCTTCCGGCCCTGCGATATCACGCTGTACAGCGACCCGCTGCTGATCGAGCGCATCCTCGCCAATCTGATCGCCAACGCCATCCGCTATACCGACGAAGGCGGCATCGTCGTCGCCTGCCGCCGGCGCGGGCGCATGGCGCGGCTGACGGTCATCGACACCGGGCGTGGCATCCCCGAAGACCAGCAGGAAAGCGTGTTCCAGGAATTCGTGCAGCTGCACAATCCGGCCCGCGACCGCAGCAAGGGACTCGGCCTCGGCCTGGCCATCGTGTCGCGCCTGGGACGCCTGCTCGGCCACCGCGTGGACCTGCGCTCCCGGCCGGGGCACGGCTCGGTCTTCAGCATCGACGTGCCGCTCGGGGACGCCCACCAGATCCAGGCGCCCCAGCCGCAACAGCCGCCCGGGCGCATTCCGGACGACGCGCTGGTGCTGCTGGTCGACGACGAAAGCGCGATCCTGCGGGGCATGACCGAACTGTTCGACAACTGGAACATCGACCTGGTCACCGCGCACAGCACCAGTGAAGCCGTGCAGTGGCTCGAGAGCATCGGCCGCGTGCCGGACGTCATCGTGTCCGACTACCGGCTGCCCGACGACACCGACGGCATCGAAGTGATCGCGCAACTGCGGCAGCGCTACGGCGCGGGAATCCCGGCGATCCTGGTCACCGGCGACACCGCGCCCGACACGATCCTCAGGATCAGCCAGGCCGGCATTCCCATGCTGCACAAGCCGCTGCGGCCCGCCAAGCTGCGCGCGCTGCTGACCCATCTGATCCAGCAGGCGCGGCTGCAGCCTGTGGGATAATCACGGTCACTTTTTTCCATTGACTTTCCGACTTTCCGACCATCATGCATCTACACATCCTCGGCATCTGCGGCACCTTCATGGGCGGGCTGGCTGCCATCGCACGGGCAGCCGGCCACACTGTCACCGGCTGCGACGCCAACGTCTATCCGCCGATGTCCGACCAGCTGCGGGCGCTGGGCATCGAGTTGATCGAAGGCTGGGATGCCAGCCAGATCGACCGCAAGCCCGACATGTTCGTGGTCGGCAACGTCGTGTCGCGCGGCAACCCGCTGATGGAGGCCATCCTCGAACGCAACCTGCCCTACACCTCGGGTCCGCAATGGCTGGCGGACAACGTCCTGCGCGACAAATGGGTGCTGGCCGTGGCGGGCACCCACGGCAAGACCACGACCTCGGCCATGCTCGCCTGGATACTCGACGATGCGAAGATGCGACCGGGTTTCCTGATCGGCGGCATTCCGCAGAACTTCGGCATCTCCGCGCGCCTCACCGACACGCCGTTCTTCGTCATCGAGGCGGACGAATACGACACCGCCTTCTTCGACAAGCGCTCCAAGTTCGTCCACTATCGCCCGCGCACGGCCATCCTCAACAATCTCGAGTATGACCATGCCGACATCTTTCCCGACCTGGCCGCGATCGAAACCCAGTTCCACCATCTGGTGCGGACCGTCCCCGGCAACGGCCTGATCGTTTCCAGCGGCCGCGACCCCAACCTGGACCGCGTGCTCGAACGCGGTCTGTGGACGCCAGTCGAGCGCTTTGGCAGCACGGGCGGCTGGACCGCTGGCGAACCGGACAACCACGGCGCCTTCGATGTGTTTTTCAACAGCGTGCTGCAGGGGCGCGTGCAGTGGGACCTGATCGGCGACCACAACCGCATGAATGCCCTGGCCGCCATTGCCGCCGCACGCCACGCCGGTGTGCCGGCCGCCGCCGCGATCGACGCGCTCGGCCGCTTCGAGAACGTCAAGCGCCGCATGGAGAACCGGGGCGCTGTGCACGGCATTACCGTCTACGACGACTTCGCTCACCATCCGACCGCCATCACCAGCACCGTCGAGGGCTTGCGGGCCCGCGTCGGCAAGTCGCGCATCCTCGCCGTGCTCGAACCGCGCTCCAATACGATGAAGCTCGGCGTCATGAAGGATGCCCTGCCCGACAGCCTCAAGGCCGCCGATCTTGTCTACTGCTATGACGCCAACCTCGGCTGGGATGCGGGAGCCGTGCTGGCCCCGCTGGGGGATAAGGCCCGCGTGTTCGACAACCTCGACAAGCTGATCCACCAGTTGATGCTCGATGCCCGTCCCGGAGACCACGTGCTGATGATGAGCAACGGCGGATTTGGCGGCATCCATGCCAAGCTGCTCGACGTCCTGCACCACCATTATCACGAGGACATCGTGCTGACGCCGATGCACCGCTACGGCGGCTACGCCTGATCGTGAACCTCGCATGTCGAGCGTTGTCTTATTCGCCGAAACTGTAAATGAAGATAAATTAGTTTTACACAAAACCTTTTTGTGTGATAGTATTTGTCCTGTTGAATTTGATTCCATCATTTCTTATCAGGAGGAAACCCCATGAAAACACTATCTCCGACCATTCTTCTCGTTGGCCTGGTTGCTGCGTTGAGCGTGGGGTGCGCGTCTGCTCCTCCCACCGTGGGCGACAAGATGCTGACCCAGTCCGAAGGCACCCGTGAGCTCGCCAAGCAATGGCAGCGAGGCGATGCCCTGGTCAAGAAAGGCGAAAGCATCAAGGCCGAAGGCCAGGAAATCATCGGCAAGGGCGATGCGAAGGTGAAAGAAGGCGACCGCCTGATTGCCGAAGGCACGGCCATGAAGAAGGAAAGCGAAATGATCTTCAAGGAACGTTTCCCCGGCCAGACGCTCGACCCCACGGGCAACTAACCCCCCCTTCAGCCGGCCCGTCCGGCGGCTGAAACAGCAACGGGGCGCGATGGCAACAGCCATCGCACCCCGTTTCTTTTTTCCTGCCGCCTTCAGGGCAGGCGCTGCGTCAATACATCTTGTACGGCAGGAACTTGCCGTTCAGCACGATTTTCACGCGATCCCCCTTGGGGTCCGCCTCGCGTGAAATGTCCATCGAGAAGTCGATCGCGCTCATGATGCCGTCGCCGAATTCTTCGTGGATCAGCGACTTGATCGTGGTGCCATAGACGTGGATCAGTTCGTAGAAGCGGTAGAGCAGCGGATCGGTGGGGATGGCGGTCGGCAGGCTGCCCTTGTACGGAACGATCTGCAGTTGCGCGACCACGTCGGGCGGCAACGCCAGCAGCTTGCCGACCGCGGTGGCCTGTTTCTTGTCGAGCGTCATCTGGCCGAGCAGGGCGGCCGTTGTCCACTCCTTGCTCTGGCCGACCTTCTTGGCGATGTCGGCCCATTTGAGGCCCTTCTTGTGTTTGGCGGCGAGGATGATGTCGGTGACTTCGGAGCGGGTCATGGTGAGGGGTTCCTTATGCGTTGACGAGGTGAATATGGGGTTTGCCGACAGGCGGTGCAGGCTGGATGTCGGGTTCGGCCAGGGCCGCCGAATCGACCAGGTCGGCCGGGTCGAACAGCGAAGGCGAGCTCGGCGCATCGGGTGCCTCGCGCAGGCTGCCGAACAGCTTGGAGCGGCTCACGAGGAAGTCGACCAGGTGGTTGCGGATCGGGTAGTAGTGCGGGTGCTTGTGCATGACCGCACGCTCGCGCGGACGCGGCAGCGTGTTGTTGACGATCTCGGCGATGCGGGCGTGCGGGCCGTTCGACATCAGCATGATCTTGTCGGAAAGGAGAATCGCCTCGTCGACGTCGTGCGTGATCATGAACACGGTCTGCTGCGTTTCGGCGCAGATCTTCAGCAGCTCGTCCTGGATGACGCCGCGGGTCAGCGCGTCGAGTGCACCGAAGGGCTCGTCCATCAGGAGCATCTTGGGCTCGATCGAGAACGCGCGCGCGATGCCGACGCGCTGCTTCATGCCGCCGGAGAGCTGCGCAGGCTTCTTGTGCTCGGCGCCCTTGAGGCCGACCAGTTCGATGTAGCGCATCGCGTGGTCGCGGATCTGCGTCTTGTTCCATTCAGGCCAGCGCGACTTGACCGCGAACTCGACGTTCTCCAGCACGGTGAGCCAGGGCATCAGCGCGTGGCTCTGGAAGATCACGCCGCGGTCGAGGCTCGGGCCTGACACCTCGCGGCCGTCCATGAAGACGTTGCCCGTGCTGGCGGCGTCGAGCCCGGCGAGGATGTTGAGGATGGTCGACTTGCCGCAGCCGGAATGACCGGTCACGCAGACGAACTCGCCCTTGTGGATGCGGAAGTTGACGTGGTCGAACACGGTGACGTCGTCTCCCCCGGTGGGGCTGGGGTAGATGCGCGCCAGGTTCTCGACCTGCAGGAAGGGATGCGTAACAGTCATGCGTTTACTCCTGGTAGGCGACGCGCTTGCCGAGCACGCCGAAGATGCTGTCGAGCACCATGCCGACGACGCCGATCATGAGGATGGCGAACAGCACGTTGGTGAGCGACAGGTTGTTCCACTCGTTCCAGACGAAGTAGCCGATTCCGGTGCCGCCGACGAGCATTTCGGCGGCGACGATCACCAGCCAGGCGATGCCCATCGAGATGCGCATGCCGGTCAGGATCGTCGGCGCGGCAGCCGGCAGGATGACGCGGAACGCCCGCCGCAGCGGCTTCACTTCGAGCGTGCGCGACACGTCGAGCCAGTCGCGGCGCACATTGGCGACGCCGAGCGCGGTGTTGATCAGCATCGGCCACAGCGAGCAGATGAAGATGACGAAGATCGACGAGGCCGAGGCGTCCTTGATGGTGTAGAGCGCGAGCGGCATCCACGCCAGCGGCGAGATCGGCTTCAGCACCTGCACGTAAGGGTTGAGCGCCGCATAGACGACCCGCGAGTTGCCGATCGCGAAGCCGAGCGGGATCGCCACCGCGGCGGCCAGCAGGAATCCGCCGAGCACGCGCGCCAGCGAATACGCAAGCTGGATGCCGATGCCCTTGTCGTTGGGGCCGTTTTCGTAGAACGGGTCGGACAGCTTCTCCCACACCGTCTGCGCCATCGCGGCAGGCGTCGGGAAGCTCGACGCCGCGGTCGAGGCGCCGCCCCCCATCAGCGCGGCGTACTCGGGATCGACGCCTTCGGGCAGTTCCAGGGCCTTGGGCAAGGTTGCCAGCTGCCAGATCAGCAGGATCACCCCGAACAGCGCCAGCGACAGCAGGGCGGACTTGTGGCTCAGTGAAAGTGACTTTTTCATGTGCGTTTGATGGCGAAAGAGTTGACGTATTCGGCAGGCTTCGCGGGATCGAACACCTTGCCCATGATGGTGTGCTTCATGTAGCTCGACTTGGGTGCCTTCAAGCCGAGTTCAGCCATGCGTTTTCGCGCATCGGTGGCACGGAACACTTCCTCGGCGACGGCCTGGTAATTGATGTCGCCCTTGATGTAGTTCCAGCGCTTGAGCTGGGTCAGGATCCACACCGCCATCGACTGCCACGGGAAGGGATCGAAGTCGACGCGATCGGGGACATTCCGCACCTTGCCGAGGCCGTCGGCGAAGCGACCGGTCATCACCTGCTCCAGTACGGGGATCGGCTGGTTGAGATAGTTGGCCGGGGCGATGGCCTCGATGATGGCCTTGCGGTTCTCCGGCTTGTGCGCGTAGTCGGTGGCGCTGGCGATGGCGCGGAACAGCGCCGCGTAGGTGTTGGGAAACTCCTTGTAGAAGCCTTCCTTGACGCCGAAGGCGCAGCACGGGTGGCCATCCCACATGTCGCGCGACAAGGTATGGATGAATGCGAAGCCTTCGAACACGGCACGCTGGTTGAACGGTTCGGGGCCGAGGAAGCCGTCGATGTTGCCGGCGCGCAGGTTGGCCACCATGTCGGGCGGCGGCATCATGCGCAGTTCGACATCCTTGTCCGGATCGATCCCATGCTCGGCCAGGTAGTAGCGCAGCAGCAGGTTGTGGATCGAATAGTCGAACGGCAGGCCAAACTTCATGCCTTTCCAGTCCTTCGGATCCATCTTGTCCTTGTGCTTGATATGCAGGGTGATGGCCTGGCCGTTGATGTTCTGGATCGTCGCCACATCGACAGCCTGCCGGGCCGAACCGAGTCCAAGAGACATGGCCAGCGGCATCGGCGAGAGCATGTGCGAGGCGTCGAACTCCTTGTTCTGCACCTTGTCGCGCACCACCGCCCAGCCAGCCGTCTTCTGCAAGGAAACATTCAGGCCCTCGCGTTCGTAGAACCCCATCGGGCCGGCCATGATGATGGGGGTGGCGCAGGTGATGGGCACGAAGCCGATTTTCAGGTCCGTCTTTTCCAGCTTGCCCTTTTCGGCTGCCAGCGCCTTGGCCGCGCCCATCGGGAACAACGTCGAAATCGCCGCCATCGCCGTGCCGGCCCCGACCGCGCGCAGGAAATTGCGGCGCGTCTGGTCGTCCGGGAACAGGCCACGCATCACCGCAGACTCGACCACGCGGGATACGCGCGCATCTTCGTTCTTCATGTCGGCATCGTGGTCGGCCTGGCTGTGGTGGCGGCCGCAGCTGCATCCAGCGCGATGCAGCGTGGTATCGGGGTCAAACGGATTATCAAAACCGGACATGGCGTGCTCCAAAAAAATGAAATGGACAGTTCGGTCACCGTCTCGCTGCGCACCGCTTTGTTCGCCTCGGCCCCGGATTGGTGCAAACCGCGTTCTCCGGTTCGCCGTCGCCATCCGTGGTCGAACCGCATGAATCGAGGCGATCCGGCACAGTTGCGATGCGCAGCGTCGTGTTTCCACTTGTCTGGTAATCAGGAAGCGTGCCAACTCGTGAAATCAGAGTCATTTGCTTGTTTTTATTGATAATTTCAGCAATCCGCTTCTACCGTGCCATTCAGCTGGCCCGCTTCTTGATTACACAGTGTTGACAATTTGTTTCGAGGAGCCCGCCATGCATGCCACACCGCCGCTGCCCACCGAGCGTCTGCACAAAGAGGAATTGCTGGTCATTCGCGAGTCCGCCAGATTGATGGGCAAGAGTCTGGAGCCCGGCCTCGTGATCCGCGAAATGCTGCACCTGATTTCCGAGTTCCTTGGCCTGAACCGCGGGCGGGTGGTACTGCAGCAGACCGGCAGCCCGGACTACGCGATCCGCTACGCCTACGGCCTGACCCGGCAGGAGATCGAGCGCGGGGTCTACCGGCCGGGCGATGGCGTCACCGGCCGCGTGCTGCAAAGCGGCGAGACGGCGATCGTGCAGGACATCGACGACGACCCGAACTACCTGGCACGCGCCGTCGACCGCGACCGCCTGCCGAACGAGACGGTCAGCTTCATTGCGCTGCCGCTGCGCAGCGAAGGCAGGATCCTCGGCCTGCTCGGCGTGCACCGCATCCGCGGGCGCACGCGGGCGCTGGCCGACGACCTGCACATCCTGGAAATCATCGCCACGCTGATCACCCAGGTGCTGAAGCTCAACGACCGTGTGGCCGAGCAGACGGCGCGACTGGAACACGAAAACCGCGAACTCAAGTGGGCGCTCGAGCACGGCTCGCCGCAACAGGCCACGCTCGGCATCGTCGGCGAGTCGCCCGCGCTGCGTCACGCGCTGCGCCAGATCGAGCAGGTCTCGGACACCGACGTCACGGTGCTGCTGCTGGGCGAGTCGGGCACCGGCAAGGAACTGTTCGCGCGCGCCCTGCATCTGTCGAGCCCGCGGCGCGACCAGCCCTTCGTCAAGGTGAACTGCGGGGCGATCCCGGAAAACCTGTTCGAATCGGAACTGTTCGGCTACGAGAAGGGCGCGTTCACCGGGGCGTCCACCGCCCGCGCCGGCTATTTCGAGCAGGCCAGCGGCGGCACGCTGTTTCTCGACGAGATCGGCGACCTGCCGCTGGCGATGCAGGTGAAGCTGCTGAGGGTGCTGCAGGAAAAATCGCTGCAGCGCGTCGGCGGCCGTCACGAAACGCCGATCGACGTGCGCATCGTTGCCGCGACCAACCTCGACCTGCAGCATCAGGTCAGCGCGGGCCGTTTCCGGCTCGACCTCTACTACCGCCTCAACATCATTCCGATTCGCCTGCCGGCATTGCGCGAGCGCCCCGAGGACATCCGGCCGCTGGTGCGTCACCAGCTCAACCTGATCAGCCAGAGCTACCAGCGCAACGTGGGGCTGACCCCGGAGGCGATGGAACGCCTCGCCGGGTACGGCTGGCCCGGCAACATCCGCCAGCTGCGCAACGTGCTGGAACGGCTGGTGCTGCTGGCTGAAGGCGCCTCGATCTCGTCACACGAGGTCGAGCGCGTCATTCATAGCGAAGCGGTTGCCTCGCCCGATGCGCCTGCCCTTTTCAGCCCGCCTCCCGCCGCCAGCGTGCGCCCCTACCTGCCGGCGCAGTCGCACGACCGCCAGCAGATCGAGGATGCGCTGGGGCAGACGCATGGCAACAAGTCGCGCGCAGCCCAGCTGCTGGGCCTGACCTTGCGGCAGTTGAACTACCGCATGAAGCGCCTCGAAATGGCCTGAAGCCCGCCGACAATTGTTGACAATTTGTTAGCCTGGCCGCTATTCAGAAAACAAGGCGCATCCAATATTTGATTAATTATCAATGACTTGACAAAGTTTTCCGCAGTTGGCACGGGAATCGCAATACCGAGCTTGTCGGTTTCCGACCCATTCAACCAAGGAGTCCTGTCATGTCTGAAGTCGTTGCCCTGAAAACCCCGTCCGTGCTTGAACCCATCGACGCCGAGGGCCTTGCCGCCCTCGCCGCCAAGGGCCAGGCCAACCCGCAGTCGGTCGTCACGCTGAAGGCGAAGACCATCTGCGAAAGCAAGTTTCGCAACCTGACCTATGTGCGCAACCTCGAAGCGCACGTAATCGACGAACCGCCGCACCTGCTCGGCGACGATACCGCGCCCAACCCTTCCGAAGCCGTGCTCGCCACGCTGGGCTCCTGCCTGTCGGTCGGCCTGCACGCCAATGCGGTCGCCCGCGGCATCCAGCTGACCCGGCTGGAACTCGAGCTCGAGGGCGACATCAACGTGACCGCCGTATGGGGCGTGGGCGACCTCGACCCGCTGAAGAAACTCGGCTTCACCGACGTGCGCGTCAAGGTGCACCTGGAAGGTAACGCCTCGGAAGCCGAATTGCAGGACCTGGTCGCGCATTCCAATGCCTGGTCGCCGGTGGCCAACACCCTGCGCAACCCGGTCAACGTCAGCGTCGAGCTGGCCTGAACGATTCGTCGACCTGGAGCACATCATGTCCGCACCCGCACTCGCCCCCGTCATCCCGGACACGCCGGCTGAACTCCTGCCGGGGCTGTCCGGCCTCATCGCCACGGAACTCGCACCCAAGGTGGTCGATATCGACCTCAAGGGCGTCTACCCCGGCGACTTTCTCAGGCAGCTGGGCGCCCTCGGCGGCCTCGGCAGCCTCACCCCGGCCACCCTGGGCGGCACCGCGCAAGGCCTCGGGCACGCGATCCGCCTGATCGAGGAGGTATCGAAGGAATGCGTGTCGACCGGCTTCCTGCTGTGGGCGGAATACGCGCTGCAGTGGTACCTGGTCAACAGCCCGAATACCGCGCTCGCCGCCGAGATGCTGCCGCAGATGGCGCACGGCGAAGTGCTCGGCGGCACGGCGCAGTCGAACAGCATGAAATCCTGCGCCGGCATCGAGGAAGCGCGCCTGAAGGCAAAGCGGGTGGAAGGCGGCTACCTCATCAACGGCGTGCTGCCGTGGGTGTCGAACATCGGCCCCGGGCATTATTTCCACATGGGCGCGACGCTGCCCGACACGCCGGGCCTCGTGATCGGGCTGATGCACGGCAGCACGCCGGGGCTCACGCTGTCGCAGAACGCGCACTTCATCGGCATGGAAGGCACCAACACGTTTGCCTGCCAGTTCCGCGACGTGTTCCTTGCCGACAGCCGCGTGGTCTGCCACGCCGAACAGTTCAACGCCTTTCGTGACCGCACCAAGTCGGCCTTCATCCTGCTGCAGATGGGTATGGGGCTCGGCCTGGTCGACGCCTGCGTGGCGATGATGAAGCGCGCAGACCGGCAGTTCGGCCACGTCAACCGCTTTCTCGACGTGCAGGCCGATGCGCTGGAAGCCGAGCTCGACGCCGCCCGCGCCGCCACCTACGCGCTGGCGGAAAAAATCGAGCGCGACGGCAGCGCCCCGCACGTACGCGAGACGCTGGCACTGCGGCTCGCCGGCAGCGAACTGTCCCTCAAGGCCGCCAATGCCGCGATGCTGCATCTCGGCGCCAAAGGCTACCTGTCGAACAACGCCGCGCAGCGGCGGCTGCGCGAGGCCTATTTCATCGCCATCGTGACCCCGGCGATCAAGCACCTGCGCAAGGAACTGCACGAACTCGACACGGGCTGCGGCTGTGCGCATGCCGAACCCGAGCGGGAGGTCGCATGATCCGCTTTCCGGTGTCGCTCACCGTCGACGAGGCGGCGGACAAGCTGATCGCCGCGATCGCCGCCTATCCGATGGGGCTGGTCGCGCATGCCAACGGCCAGGCCAACTGTGCCAAGAAAGGCATCGCCGTCCCCGCCGACCAGGTGCTCGAGGTGTTCCGCCCCGACTACGCGGTCAAGGTCTGGGCCGCGGAAAAGGCGGCCGGGATCGACATCCCGCTGCGCATCCACCTGTATGAAGCCGACGGCCGCACCTGGGTCGCGCACCGGCCCGCGTCGGAAGTCTTTCACGCCTACGTCAACCCGCAGCTCGATGTACTGGGCGGCGAGCTCGACGCCATCTTCAACCAATTGCTGGCCGCGCTCGACGCGTGGCGGAGTCCATCATGAACCTGTCTGCTGTCCTCTCCCCTTCCCCATCCTCGCCGGCCTTCCGCAAGTGGACCTGCGCCGTCTGCGATTACGTCTACGACGAGGCACTCGGCGACCCCGACCACGGCCTCGCGCCCGGCACCCGCTACGAAGCCATACCCGACGACTGGAGCTGCCCTGACTGCGGCGTGACCAAGGCGGATTTTTACTGTTTCGACGATTAGTCGTTTCTGAATTCCAGCCGCCCCGGTAAAATCCGGGGATGATTGTCTACCTCCACGGCTTCAACTCCTCCCCGGCTTCCGGCAAGGCCAGGCAGCTGGGGGAATACCTGGCGAGCATCGGCCGCCTGCAGGACTACTATTGCCCGGCGCTCCCCAACAGCCCGCGCGAAGCCATCGACAAGGTCGAGTCGACCCTGGCCAGGCACAACCCCGATGCGGCGATCACGCTCGTCGGCAGCTCGCTGGGCGGCTTCTACGCCACCTGGCTGGCGGAAAAGCACGGGTGGAAAGCCGTTCTGGTCAATCCGGCGGTGCATGCCAACCTGCTGCTGAAAGACGCGCTGGGCACCCAGACCAACTGGCATACCGGCGAAAAATGGGTCTTCACCAAGACCCACCTCGCCGAACTGGCGGCGCTGGACGTCAAGTCGATCACCCGCCCCGAACGCTACCTGCTGCTGGCGCAAACCGGCGACGAGGTGCTCGACTACCGGGACGCCGTGGCCTACTACGCGGGCGCGAAGCAGATCATCGAAGACGGCGGCGACCATGGCTTTGCCGGGTTCGAGCGCCACTATCAAACCATTCTGGATTTCTGAGTTCTGATGCACGTCATTTTTGAAGAGGACGGCCAGTTCAAGGCCGGCTCCATCCTGTCCGAATCCGAAGCCACGGCGCAGGTGGAAGCTGCCTCGGGCAAGCGCAGCAAGGTCAAGGCGGCCAACATCCTGCTGCGCTTCGCCGCGCCCGCCCCCGCCGAGGTGATGGCCGAGGCCGAAACGCTGGCCGAGGAGCTCGACGCCGATTTTCTGTGGGAAGCGGCCGGCACCGACGAGTTCGGCTTCGACGCGCTGGCGCAGGACTACTACGGCCACGCGCCGCGCCCGGCCGAGTCGGTGGCATTGCTGCAAAAGCTGCACGGCTCGCCGATCTATTTTCACAAAAAGGGCAAGGGCCGCTACCGGCCTGCGCCTGCGGAAACGCTGGCGGCGGCGAAGGCCGGCCTGGAGAAGAAGCGCCTGGCCGCCGAAAAGCAGGCGCATCTGGTCGCGGAACTCACTGCATTCCGCCTGCCCGAGGAATACGTCTCGCTGATCCCGCGCATCCTGATCGCGCCGGACAAGAACACGCTCGAATACAAGGCGCTCGAAGAAGCCGCGGCCGCCGCCGGGCTGTCGCAGGTGCGGCTGGTCGAGCGCTGCGGCGCGATCCCGTCGACGCTCGAGTTCCACATGGCGACCTTCCTGCTCGAGCACTTTCCTAAGGGCACGGGCTTTGCACCCGTCACCGAGCCGGTCGACCCGCCCGAACTGCCCAGGAGCGACGTGCGCGCGTTTTCGATGGACGACGAGGCGACGACCGAGATCGACGACGCGTTCTCGATCACCTGGAACGACGACGGGTCGGTGCGCGTCGGCATCCACATCGCCGCGCCCGCGCTCGGCGTGAAGCCCGACTCGGAGCTCGACCGCGTCGCGCGCGAGCGCCTGTCGACCGTGTACTTCCCCGGCGACAAGATCACGATGCTGCCCGATGCGCTGATCCACCATTACACGCTCGGCGAGACGCACGACTGCCCGGCGCTGTCGCTGTATGTTGACGTCGCGTCCGACCTGCGCGTGCTCGGCAGCGATACGAAGCTCGAAATGGTGCACATCGCCGACAACCTGCGCCACGAGACGCTCGAGGTCGAGTTCAACGCCGAGACGCTCCGCAACCCGGACATCCCCGACTACCCCTACCGCCGCGAGCTCGAATGGCTGCACGACTTTGCCGCCGTGCTCGAAGCGGGTCGCGGCAAGGCCGACACCGTCGAGCGCGTCGATTACAACTTCAAGGTCGACGGCGAGCGCATCACGATCGCACCGCGCAAGCGCGGCAGCCCGATCGACAAGGTCGTCTCCGAACTGATGATCTTCGCCAACGCGCACTGGGGCGGCTGGCTGGCCGAGAAGCGCGTGCCCGGCATCTACCGCGCACAGGCGGGCGGCAAGACGCGCATGACGACCTCGCCCGACCCCCACGTCGGTCTCGGCGTCGACCAGTATGCGTGGTCATCTTCGCCGCTGCGGCGCTACGTCGACCTCGTCAACCAGCGCCAGTTGATCAGCATCGTGCAGGAGACCGACCCGGCCTACCCGCCGCGCAGCGAAGCGCTGTATTCGACCGTGCGCGACTTCGAACTCGCCTACGACGCCTACAATGAGTTCCAGCGGCGCATGGAACGCTACTGGATGCTGCGCTGGCTGATCCAGGAAAACGTCGGCGAGGTCACAGCGAACGTGATCCGCGAAGACCTGGTGCGCTTCGACAGCCTGCCGATGGTGACGCGCGCGCCCTCGGTCATGGGCGTCGCGCCCGGCTCGAAAGTCCGGCTCGCGCTGTCTGCCATCGACCTGCTCGACATCACGTTCCACGCGGAGCTGCTGGATACCGTGGCGCCCCCACCTGACAGTGCCGCCATCGTTCCGTAGAATCAGGTCAATCCGGACTTCTGCACCCATGGCTTCTGCCCCGACCCCACCTCTCGCCGAACCCTCCAAGCAAGGCACGCGCATGGCGCTGGCGTTGCTGGCCTCGGCAGCGGTGCATGGCATGGTGCTGTCGACCCAGTTCGTGCAAATCAACCCGCGCCTGTTCGAGGACACCAACCTGCCGATGGAAGTGGTGCTGGTCAACGCCAAGAGCACCGAATCACCGCTCAACCCCGACGCGCTGGCGCAGGTCAACCTCGCCGGCGGCGGCAACACCGACGAGGACCGGAGGCTGAAGAGCCCGCTGCCGGCCAGCCCGAAAACCCAGGCCGGCAGCGAGGAGGCCGCCCTGCAGGCGCGCGTGGCCGAACTGGAGCAGCAGGCCAGGAACCTGCTGACCCAGCTGAAGCCCGACCAGGCGGTACCGAGCGAGACGCCCGTCGCCCCGCCGACACCGGCCCAGCCCGTCATCGACACCACCTCGCTCAGCCAGCAGGCCCGCGAAATGGCGCAGTTGCAGGCGCGGATCTCGCAACAGTGGGACAGCTACCAGAAGCGTCCCAAGCGCGCCTTCGTCGGCGCCAACGTCCGCGAATACGCCTTCGCGCGCTACGTCGAGGACTGGGTCACCAAGGTCGAGCGGGTCGGCACCAACAATTACCCCGAGGCCGCACGCCGCCAGGGCATCTACGGCAGCCTCAAGCTCACGGTGTCAATTTATGCCGACGGCCGCATCGAGGCGATCGAGATCGACCGCTCGTCCGGGTCCAAGATCCTCGATACCGCCGCGATCAAGATCGTCGAACTTGCCGCACCTTATGCCGCCTTTCCCGACGACATGCGCAAGAAAGCCGACATTCTGTCGATCACCCGCACCTGGACCTTCACCCGCTCCGACCGGCTGGTCGGCACCGACTAGGGACCGACTCCCGCCCTCCGGGCTTCCTGCCAGACCGGTAGCTCCCACAAGGCCATCACCGCCCCCCCTGCCTCGCCCCGGCCGGCTGTCGGTCCGATATCGCACGGATGCATTGACAGGCTTTATCACGTGATAAAATGTTTGATTGTTCTAATATTTTTATCCTTTGCACCTCTCCTGGAGATTCCCATGCATACCGGCACCACCCTTACCCAGTTCATCATTGAAGAACAGCGCCGCACCGCCGGCGCTACCGGCGATTTCACCTCGCTGCTGAACGACGTCGTCACCGCCTGCAAGGCCATTTCCAACGCCGTCAACAAGGGCGCGCTGCTGGGCGTGATGGGCGCGCTGGAATCGGAAAACGTGCAGGGCGAAACGCAGAAGAAGCTCGACGTCATCACCAACGACATCATGATCCGCTCCAACGAGTGGGCCGGCCACCTCGCCGGCATGGCGTCCGAAGAGATGGACGACGTCTACGCGATTCCCGGCCAGTATCCGCTGGGTAAGTACCTGCTGGTGTTCGACCCGCTCGACGGTTCGTCGAACGTCGACGTCAACATCTCGGTCGGCACGATCTTCTCGATCCTCAAGGCTCCGGTCGCCGGCCGCGCCGCCAAGGCCGAGGACTTCCTGCAATCGGGTACCAAGCAGGTCTGCGCGGGCTACGCGATCTATGGCTCGTCGACCATGCTGGTGCTGACCTTCGGCCACGGCACCAACGGCTTCACGCTCGACCGCGACGTCGGCGAGTTCGTGCTGACCCACCCCAACATGACCATCCCGACCGAGACCAAGGAATTTGCGATCAACGCCTCCAACATGCGCTTCTGGGAGAAGCCCGTGCAGCGCTACGTCGACGAGTGCCTGGCCGGCAAGACCGGTCCGCGCGGCAAGGACTTCAACATGCGCTGGGTCGCCTCGATGGTCGCCGAAGTGCACCGCATCCTCACCCGCGGCGGCATCTTCATGTACCCCAAGGACACCAAGGATCCCGCCAAGGCCGGCAAGCTGCGCCTGATGTACGAAGCCAACCCGATGGCTTTCATCGTCGAGCAGGCGGGCGGCGCTGCGACCACCGGCCGCGAGCGCATCCTCGACCTGAACCCCGAAGGCCTGCACCAGCGCGTGCCGGTGATCCTCGGCTCCAAGACCGAGGTCGACACCGTGACGGGCTACCACCACGAGAAAGCCGCGTAAGCCTGTCCTGACAGGTCTCGCCGCCAGAGCCGGGCTGAAGCCCGGCTTTTTTATGTGTCCCCGGGCGCCGATCGCACGCGCGACGCCATCGCCGCCTGGCACGTTTGTTCTCTCAAGATCGCGCGTTTGTTACCGATTCATGTCTTACCATGCGCCGTAAAATTTCCGCCCGACAACTCCAGATCGGCATGCACCTGCATGAGCTGTGCGGCTCATGGATGGACCATCCTTTCTGGCGCAGCCAATTCACCCTGACCGACCCGGCTGATATCCAGCGCATTCTCGACAGCGGCATTACCGAGGTCTGGATCGACATTTCCAAGGGTATCGACCTGCCGCCGGAGCCGCCTGCTCCGCCGCCGCCCCAGCAGCCTGCGAGCGCGCCGCGCCCCGCGCCCCCCAAGGCGACCTCGCGTATGGAGGAGTTGAAGCGCGCCGCGCTGGTCTGCAGCAAGGCCAAGCAGGCGGTGGTCTCGATGTTCCAGGAAGTGCGGATGGGCAACGCCATCAGCGTCGAGGCCGCGACCGAACTGGTCGAGGAGATTTCATCGTCGGTGATCCGCAACCCGGGCGCATTGATCAGCCTGGCGCGCCTCAAGACGGCCGACGACTACACCTACATGCATTCGGTCGCGGTGTGCGCGCTGATGGTGGCGCTCGCCCGGCAACTGGGCCTGGACGACAAGCAGACGCGCGAAGCCGGCATGGCCGGCCTGATGCACGACCTCGGCAAGGCCGTGATGCCGACGAAAGTGCTCAACAAGCCGGGCAAGCTGACCGACGACGAATTCCGCGTCATCAAGAGCCACCCGGTCGAGGGTCATCGGCTGCTGCTGGAAGGCAAGGCCGTCAGCGAGATCGTGCTCGACGTCTGCCTGCATCACCACGAAAAGGTCGACGGCAGCGGCTATCCGGACAAGCTGTCCGGCGACCAGATCAGCCTGTATGCCAAGATGGGCGCAGTCTGCGACGTCTACGACGCCATCACCTCGAACCGCCCCTACAAGAATGGCTGGGATCCCGCGGAATCCATCCGCAAGATGACCGAGTGGTCGAAGGGCCACTTCGACGAGCGCGTGTTCCAGGCCTTCGTCAAAAGCATCGGCATCTACCCGACCGGCTCGCTGGTCAAGCTGAGTTCTGGCCGCCTGGCCGTGGTGCTCGAGCAGTCCGAGAAATCCCTGCTGGCGCCGCACGTCAAGGCCTTCTTTTCGACCAAATCGCAGACCTACGTCGTCCCGGAAATCATCGACCTCTCGCATCCGGCCACGACGGAAAAAATCGTCGGCCGCGAAGACGCCGCCAAGTGGGGCATCAAGAACCTGGACGACCTCTGGGCCAACTGACCCAAATGGCCTAGCTGAAATCCGCAGGGCATCGCATCGTTCTCAAGATTCCCCGACCGGGACCATGACTCCCGCCTTGAACAGATTCAAGGCCTGTTCGCGCTGCACGGCATGGTCGACGATGGGCGCAGGATAATCTCGCCCGATCACGCATCCTGACTGCGCCTGCTCGGCTGCGCTCATCTTCCACGGCGCATGGACGAACTTGTCCGGCACTTGGGTCAATTCAGGCAGGTAACGCCGGATGAAGCGCCCTTGCGGATCGAACTTCTCGGACTGCGTGACAGGATTGAAGATGCGGAACCACGGCTGGGCGTCGCAGCCGACCGAGGCCGCCCACTGCCAGCCGCCGCTGTTGGCGGCGAGGTCGAAGTCGATCAGCTTGTCGGCGAAGTATTGCTCGCCCCAGCGCCAGTCGACCAGCAGGTCCTTGGCCAGAAAACTCGCCACGACCATGCGCAGGCGATTGTGCATGTAGCCGGTCTGGTTGAGTTGGCGCATCGCGGCGTCGACCAGTGGATAGCCGGTGCGCGCCTCGCACCAGGCGTCGAAGTGCCCGGGCGGATTGGGCCAGGGCAGCTCGTCGTACTGGGGCTTGAACGCGTGGCCGGCGGCAACGTCGGGGCGGTGCCACAGGATCTGGTGGTAGAAGTCGCGCCAGATCAGTTCGGACAACCAAGTCTGCGCGCCGCGCCCGCCCTGCTGCCAGGCGGCGGCCACCAGCTGGCGGATGGATATCGTGCCGAAGCGCAGGTGCACCGACAGATACGACGGTCCCTTGATCGCCGGAAAATCGCGCGCGTCCTGGTAGCGGTCGATGCGGTCCATGAAATCCTCGAACAGGCGGGCGGCCCCCGACATCCCGGTGGGCAAGGTCATTTCGTGCAGATTGGTGGGCGCGAAGCCCATGTCCTGCAGCGTCGGGAGGGTCGTCGACCGCGCAGCCAGCCGGCCTGCGTGAGCCTCGACCGGATGGGCCGGCACGCCCTGCGACGCGAACCGTTTCAGCCAGGCGTTCTTGTAAGGCGTGAACACGCTGTAGGGCGTTCCGGAAGCAGTAAGCACTTCCTCACGTTCGTACACCACGCAGTCCTTGAAGTGATGCACGGCGATATCGCGGGCGCGCAACTGCGCCTCCACGTCCGCATCGCGCGCCAAGGCCGCCGGGTCGTCGTCATGGTTGAAGAACACCGCCTCGACCTCGAGTTCGGCGGCGATGCGGACGACGGCTTCCCGGGCAAAGCCGTATTCGACGATCAGCCCGCCCCCGAAGGCTTCCAGGGCCTGCTGCAGTTCAGCGACGCTGTCGCGGATGAACTCGACGCGGCGGTCGGCAGGATCGGGCAACGAATCGAGAATGGCGCGGTCGAACACAAAGACGCAAAACACCTGGCGGGCCTGCCGGAGAGCGTGGTGGAGGGCCGCATGGTCGTCGCTGCGCAGGTCGCGGCGGAACCACACCAGGGCGTGATCGTATTCAGTCATGGGCGGCACCGGTCGCTATAGTGAGTACACAGTCTGAAAAAAGTGGTGTTTCCCGAATTTGATGAAGACTACAATGGGAGGGCAACCATGGAAACCGTCAACCTCACCCACAATTTCCTGATCGCCATGCCGGGCATGGTCGATCCCAATTTCAACGGCACGCTGACCTATATCTGCGACCACAGCGACCAGGGCGCGCTGGGCGTGGTGGTCAACCGGCCGATCGACCTCGACCTGTCGACGCTGTTCGAGCAGATCGGGCTGACCCTGCCCGAGCGCCTTCACCATAACACGGTCTATTTCGGCGGACCGGTGCAGACCGAGCGCGGCTTCGTGCTGCATACCCCGCCGCTGACCTTCAGCTCGACCCTCGCGGTCAACGACGCCGTCAGCCTGACGACATCGAAGGACGTGCTGGAGGCCGTCAGCCAGGACGCCGGCCCGGAAAAGTTCATGGTGTCGCTGGGCTACGCGGGCTGGGCCGCCGGCCAGCTGGAAGACGAGATCAAGCAGAACGCCTGGCTGTCGGTGGCGGCCGACCCGCAAGTGATTTTCGACCTGCCGCCCGAAGAGCGCCTGCCCGCCGCCATGAAGCTGCTCGGCATCGACTTCGCCAGCCTGTCAGACGAAGCCGGGCACGCTTGAGCCAGGATATCCAGCACGGCACGGTACTGGCCTTCGACCTGGGCCTGAAGCGCACCGGCGTCGCCTCGGGCGAACTGTCGATCGGGGTCGCGCATCCGCTGGCCGTCATCCAGGCCGAATCGACCGACGCCCGCCTCACCGCCATCGCCAAATACATTGCCGAATGGCAGCCCGTGCTGCTGGTCATGGGTCTGCCGACCCACGCCGACGGCACCGAGCATGAAATGACCCGGGTGGCCAAAAACTTCGCGCGCAAATTAGAATCACGCTTTGACCTGCCGGTGTTTCTCGTCGACGAGCGGCACACCAGCACGGCGGCCGAATCCGAGCTGCACGCGCTCGGCATCCACGGCAAGAAGAACAAGGCCCTGACAGACGCTGTCGCCGCGCAACTCATACTGCAAGGATTTTTTGATGCCCGCCTCACTGCCTGAAGCCAACGCCCTGATTGCGCGTCTCGCCGAAGCGATCGCCCCCACCCTCACGCCTGAAACCGTCATCGTCGGCATCCATACCGGCGGCGTGTGGGTGGCCGAACGCCTGCACGCCCTGCTGCACTGTCCCACCCCGCTCGGCACGCTCGACATCTCGTTCTATCGCGACGACTTCTCGCGTATCGGCCTGCACCCGCAGGTCAAGCCGTCCAACCTGCCGTTCGACCTCGAAGGCCGCGACATCGTGCTGGTCGACGACGTGCTGCACTCGGGCCGCACGGTGCGCGCGGCGATGAACGAGCTGTTCGACTACGGGCGGCCGGCCTCGATCCGGCTCGCGGTACTGGTCGACCGCGGCGGGCGCGAACTGCCGATCCGGCCCGATTTCGCGGGGCACACGCTCGACGTGCCCGCCCACCAGAACATCAACCTCTCGCGCCTGGACGACGGCCACCTGACCCTTTCACTTGCATGAATCCACAACTCAATCCTGACGGTAGCCTGCGCCACCTGCTCACGCTCGACGGCCTGCCGCGCGCCATCCTGACGCAGATTCTCGATACCGCCGAATCCTTCATGGACGTCGGCGAGCGCGAGGTCAAGAAGGTGCCGCTGCTGCGCGGCAAGTCGATCTTCAACCTGTTTTTCGAGCCGTCGACTCGCACGCGCACCACGTTCGAGATCGCCGCCAAGCGCCTCTCCGCCGACGTCGTCAACCTCAACATCGCGACCTCGAGCCAGACCAAGGGCGAGGCGATCCTCGACACCGTCGACAACCTCTCCGCGATGCACGCCGACATGTTCATCGTGCGCCACTCGCAGTCCGGCGCAGCGCACTTCATCGCGCGCAACGTGGCCCAGCACATCTCGGTCGTCAACGCCGGCGACGGCCGCCACGCGCACCCGACGCAGGGCCTGCTCGACATGTTCACGATCCGCCGCTACAAGGGCGAGTTCCACAACCTGACGGTGGCGATCGTCGGCGACGTGCTGCACTCGCGCGTCGCGCGCTCGCAGATCCACGCACTCACCACGCTCGGCGTGCCCGAAGTGCGCGTCATCGGCCCCAAGACGCTGCTGCCGACCGAAGTCGAACAGATGGGCGTCAAGGTCTTCCACGACATGGCGGCGGGGCTCGCCGGCTGCGACGTCGTCATCATGCTGCGCCTGCAGAACGAACGCATGAAGGGCGCGCTGCTGCCAAGCTCGCAGGAATACTTCAAGTTCTTCGGCCTCACGCCCGAGAAGCTCGCGCTCGCCAAGCCCGATGCGATCGTCATGCACCCCGGGCCGATGAACCGCGGCGTGGAAATCGATTCGGAAGTGGCCGACGGTCCCCAGTCGGTGATCCTGCCGCAGGTGACTTACGGCATCGCGGTGCGCATGGCCGTGATGGCCTTGCTGGCGGGAGGGAGTGCAGCATGAAGATCCATATCAGCAACGGCCGCGTCATCGACCCGATGAATGCGCGCGACGAAGTGACCGACCTCTTCGTCGTGGCCGGCAAGATCGTCGGCATCGGCGAGCCGCCGGCCGACTTCCACGCCAACCGCACCCTCGACGCCACCGGTCTCGTCGTCTGCCCCGGTCTCGTCGACCTCTCGGTGCGGCTGCGCGAACCCGGCTTCGAGTACCGCGCCACGCTCGAATCGGAAATGCTCGCCGCCGCCGCGGGCGGCATCACCTCGCTGGCCTGCCCGCCCGACACCGACCCGCCGCTGGACGAGCCCGGCCTGGTGGAAATGCTCAAGTTTCGCGCCAAGAACCTGCCGGGCCCGCGCGTCTACCCGATCGGTGCCCTGACGCAGAAGCTCGACGGCCAGATGCTGACCGAAATGGCCGAACTGACCGAAGCGGGCTGCCGCGCCTTCACCCAGGCCGACGCAGCGCCCGTTGACGCCCAGGTGCTGCTGCGCGCGATGCAGTATGCCGCCACCTTCGGCTTCAGCCTGTGGCTGCGGCCGCAGGATCTGTCGCTCGCGAAAGGCGGCATCGCGCACGACGGCGCGGTGGCCTCGCGCCTCGGCCTGCCCGGCATCCCCGCACTCGCCGAGACCGTGGCGCTGGCGACGATCCTCCTGCTGGCACGCGAAACCGGCGCACGCGTCCATCTCGCCCGCCTCTCGACGCGCGAAGGCATAGCCATGGTGCGCGCCGCCAAGGCCCAGGGGCTGTCGATCACCTGCGATGTCGCCAGTACCCACGTGCACCTGTCCGAAAACGACCTGATCAGCTTCGACTCACACCTGCACCTGGTGCCGCCGCTCCGCAGCCTGCGCGACCGCGACGCCATCCGCGAAGCCCTGCGCGACGGCTCGATCGACGCCCTGTGCTCCGACCACACGCCGGTCGACGAAGACGTCAAGCAGGTGCCGTTCGGCGAATCGGCGCCCGGCGCCTCGGGGGTCGAACTGCTGCTGCCGCTGACGCTGAAATGGGCGCGCGAAATGGGCGTGCCGCTGATGCAGGCGATCGACCTGATCTCGTGGAAACCGGCACAGATCCTGGGCGTGCCCGGCGGCCACCTGTCGGTGGGCAGCTGCGCCGACATCTGCATCTTCGACGAGACCGCCGAATGGGTCGTCACCCCGAGGACGCTGGCGAGCCAGGGCGACAACACCCCGTTCCTCGGCCATGCCATGCAGGGCCGGGTGCGCTACACGCTGATCGACGGCCACATCGATTTCGACGCCGCGCATTGATGCGCGCAGCGACAACCGGGCCGGACACGTCCCCGCGCCGCCGGGTGCCCCTGCGCGTGCTGCTCGCCAGCTCGGCGGCGGGCGCGCTGGCGGTCGGCGGTTTTGCGCCGCTCGACCTGTGGCCCCTGCCGCTGCTGAGCCTGGCCGTACTGTTCGGCCTGCTGGGCCGCACCCGATCGATCCGCTCGGGCTTTGCGATCGGGTTCGCCTGGGGCATGGGCTTCTTCCTCGCGGGCGTGAGCTGGGTCTATGTCAGCCTGTCGGTCTACGGTGGCATGGCGCCCTGGCTGGCAGCGCTGGCAACCTTGCTGTTCTGCGCCTTTCTCGCGCTGTTTCCGGCGGCGGTCGGCGCGTTGCAGGCTCGATGGCGCCTCCCGCCCGCGCCGCGCGTCCTGTTGCTGATGCCGCTGCTGTGGGGCGTGACCGAGTGGGTGCGCGGCTGGATTTTCACCGGCTTCCCCTGGCTGGTGGCGGGGTACTCGCAGGTACCGCATAGCCCGCTGGCGGGCTACGCGCCGCTGGTCGGCGTATACGGCGTGTCGTTCCTGCTGGCGCTGATCGCCGCCGCACTGGCCTGGGCCGGGACCACACACGCATCGCTGTCGCGGCGCGCATGGATGGCCGTAGCCATCGCCGCTCTGGGCGTCGGCGGCCAGGCCCTGCGCGGCATCGACTGGACCCAGCCTGACGGCGCCCCGACGTCGGTGGCGCTGCTGCAGGGCAACGTCCCGCAGAACCTCAAATGGGAACCCGAGCGAACCCAAGCCACGCTCGAAAGCTACGCGCGCATGGCCGCCGCCTCGCCCGCGCAGCTGATCGTGCTGCCGGAAACCGCGCTGCCGCTGTTCGAGTCCGACCTGCCCGAGGTCTATCGCGATGGCCTGGCCTCGCTTGGCCGGAAAAACGGCGGCGACGTGCTGGCAGGATTGCCGACCGGGTCGCTCGACGGCGCCTACTACAACAGCGTGATCAGCTTCGGCAGCGCGCCCAGCCAGCGCTACCACAAGGTGCACCTGGTCCCGTTCGGCGAATATATCCCGCTGAAGCCCGTGTGGGGCTGGGTGATCCGGGTGCTGCACATCCCGCTGTCGGACTTTGCGCGCGGCAGCCGGACGCAGGCGCCTCTCGCCATCGGCGGCCAGCGGGTCGCGGCCAACATCTGCTACGAAGACGCGTTCGGCGAGGAAATCATCCGCCAGCTGCCGGCCGCCAGCGTGCTGGTCAACGTCAGCAATCTCGCCTGGTTCGGCGACTCGTTCGCGCCTTGGCAGCACGCCCAGATGTCGCAGATGCGCGCGCTCGAATCCGGGCGCATGATGCTGCGTTCAACCAACACCGGCGTCACGGCGATCATCGATGCAAAGGGCCGGATGCTCGCCAGCCTGCCGCTGTTCACCCCCGGCAGCCTGTCCGGACAGATCCAGGGCTACGCCGGCAGTACGCCCTACGTGCGCTGGGGCAACGCGCCCGTGCTGGTCTCGTGGGGATTGCTCGGAATCTACTTGCTGCTGGCAGGGGTTTACCCGCGCGGGGCAGGCCGTAGGCTGTACAGCCGCTGAAGTCCTGAAGGACTCCGATCCACTATGGGCTTAAGCCCATGTGGAGTCGTATGCGGCAACAACCACGCTCCACCCGCAAGGGGCAGGCCGTGGTTGTAAAGCCGCTGAAGCCCTAAAGGACTCCGATCCACTA
>JBFHQA010000004.1:0-37830 GCA_041592455.1 Thiobacillus sp.
CGCTGGACATTGAAGCAGTCGAGTTGAGCGGCATCCAGTCACGTGTCACCGTCAACAAGAACAAGTCTCTCAACTGGACCGATATCCTGAAACCGGCAGCGGGTGCGCCCCAGGCTGCACCTGGCAAGCCGGAAACCCGTTCGGATGCGCCGCTCAAGGTGAAGCTGGCGCGCCTCGCGGTCGACGGCATCGAGATCGGAATCGTCGATCACACGCCCGGCAAGCCGGTAAGCCTCGATGTGGTCAAGGGCTTTGTCACGCTGAAGGACCTGAGCCTCGACATGGACAAGGCGGTGCCGCTCGAGGCCGGTTTCTCGCTCAGGCAAGGTGGACGTTTCAACGCCAGCGGCAGTGTGGTTCCGGGCCAGGGGTCGGGCCGGCTGGACCTCCGCCTCGCGGGCCTGTCGCTGAAGCCGTTTGCGCCCTACGTCAACCAGGTGGCCCGCCTCAACATGCATTCGGGCGAGGCGTCGACGCGCGCGAAACTGGTCTTTTCGACGCCTGCGTCCGGACTGCGGCTCGATTATCGCGGCGGGTTTGCAGTGGACGACCTGGCGATCACCGAAGAGGAAACCGGGGAGGCGTTTCTCGGATGGCAGAAACTGTCGTCCAGCCGACTCCATTTCAGGCTTAATCCCGATCGTCTGAGCATCACCGAACTGGTGGCGCAAAATCCCTTCGGCAAGGTCATCATCTTCGAAGACAAGACGGTCAACCTGACGCGGATCATGCGTTCCCCCGAGGCGAAGCCCTCCGCGCAGGCGCCCAGGCCGCAAGCGGCGCCCTCCGGTCAGCAGGCCTCGTTCCCGCTTTCGATCGAGCGCCTGCGCATCGTGGGCGCGAACGCCGAATTTGCCGACCTGTCGCTGACGCCGCAGTTCGGCACGCGCATGCACGATCTTTCCGGCGTGGTGACCGGGTTGTCCACCAACCCGTCTGCCAAGGCGCTGGTGGAACTCGACGGCAAGGTGGACGACTTCGGCTCGGCACGGGTGCGCGGTTCGATCCAGCCTTTCCAGGCGACGGAGTTCACCGACCTCAGGCTCAGCTTCCGCAACCTGGAAATGGCCAACCTGACGCCGTATTCGGGCAAGTTCGCGGGACGCCGGATCGACTCGGGCAAGTTGTCGGTCGATCTCGAATACAAGATCAAGCAGCGCCAACTGGCCGGCGAGAACAAGTTCATCGTCAACAAGCTCAAGCTGGGCGAGCGGGTCGACAGCCCGGACGCGATGAGCCTGCCGCTCGATCTCGCGATCGCCCTGCTGGAGGACAGCAACGGCGTCATCGACCTCGACCTGCCGGTGTCGGGCAGTCTCGACGACCCGCAATTCAGCTACGGAAAAATCGTCTGGAAAGCAGTCGTCAACGTGCTGACCAAGCTGGTGACGGCGCCATTCCGCGCGCTGGGCAACCTGCTCGGGATCAGCGCCGAGAAGCTGGAAGCGGTGGAGTTCGATTTCGGCTCGAAGAGCCTGCTGCCGCCGGAGCAGGAAAAGCTCAAGGACATCGGGCAGGCCATGGCCAAGCGGCCGGCGCTCACGCTGACGGTCATGCCGGCGTACGAGATCAAGGGCGACACGCGCGCCATCCGGGAGTTCTGGATCCGCCGCGATGTGGCGAATGGCATGGGCCTGGCGATCGTGCCGGACCAGGAGCCCGGGCCAGTCGACGTCGGCAGCCCGAACGCCCAGAAAGCGCTGGAAGACCTGTACGACGCGCGTTTCGACAAGCAGGGCGGTGTGAAGGCGCTCAAGGCCGAGTTGGACAAGAACAAGGCGTCCGCGAAGGAAGCCGGCAAGTCGCTGCACGCCGAGATGCTGGAACGACTGACCCTGCAGATTCCGGTCACCGAGGATGAGTTGCGACGGCTGGCCCAAGCACGCGGCGAAGCGGTGAAGCAGGCGCTGGTCAAGCTGGGCGGGGTGGCGGCCGACCGGGTCAGCGTGGGCGAGCGGGTGAAGAACGAGGAGGGCGGCAAGCTGGTTGCCTGCAAGCTGAGCCTGGGCGCGGCGCGCAAGACGGCCGCGGCCCCTGCCGTCGCGATCCCGGCTGCGCCATCCGCCCCCGTCCCCGCCCCCGCGCCCTGAACCCTGGCGGGGAATACTTGTGATTAAATGAGACATTAGGCCAAACACCGTCAGCCGACGCCTCGAAACCGGCTGCATCAGCAACCCGGGATCGTTGCATTGATGAAGCTTGACGGACACAGGCAACCCGGAACATGCACATGAATGATGCTCAGGAACACGTGCTGGCACAGCTTCGCGCATTGCGCGAGGACTACATTGCGCAGTTGCCGGAAAAAATCGGCCAGATTCGTACGGCGCTGGACGCCTTGCGGAAGGATTGGAGCAGCGAGCGCTTGCAGGATATCCATCGCCGGGTGCACAGCCTGACGGGATCGGGGGCCACGTTCGGGTTTTTCGAGGTCAGCCTCAAGGCCCGGAAACTCGAACAGCTTCTCAGGCAGTTGAGCGAATCCGAGGCGGGCCCCGGCCACCCCGGGATCGATGAAATCGAGGCCTTGCTGTGCGATCTCGAGCGGGTCGATCTCACGCATCCTGCCCAGTCCCTGAGCACGCTTCCGGCCATGGCGCCGCGTACGGCAGCGCAGGTCGAGGAGGCCGGCCGCCGTCTGATATTCGTGGTCGATGACGACACCAGTCTCGCGCGCGAGCAGTGCCTGCAGTATGAGCTGCATGGCTACCAGGTGCGGGAATTCCATGACCTGGCTGGGTTGAAGGACGCGCTCGACAAGGAGCAGCCCCTGGCCGTCATCATGGACGTGATTTTTCCGGAAGGGGAATTGGCGGGCATCGAGAAGATTGCTGCCTTGAAGCAGGCATCCGCCAGTTTTCCGCCGGTCATATTTGTCTCGCAGCGTGTGGACCTGGAAGCCCGGTTGGCCTCCGTGCGGGCCGGGGCGCGGGCCTATTTCAGCAAGCCGCTCGATATCGCGGGCGTGATCGAGATGCTGGACCGGATGGCGACAAGCGACGAAGGCGAGCCTTACCGGGTGCTGGTGGTGGATGACGACTCCAGCCTCGCCCATCACAACGCGCTGATGCTGCAGCGCGCGGGCATCGAGACGCGCGTCGTCACCGAGCCCGCAAACATTCTGGAAGTGCTGGCAGATTTTCAGCCTGAACTGATCCTGATGGACCTGTATTTACCCGACTGCACGGGCATCGAACTGGCGGCCGTGATCCGGCAGCAAGAGGCGTATATCGGCACGCCGATCGTGTTTTTTTCGGTGGAAACCGACATCTCCACGCACCTCGAGGCCATGCGGGCCGGAGGCGACGACTTTCTGATCAAGCCCATCGCTCCGGACTATCTGGTGGCGACCGTCGAGGCGCGGGTTCGCCGTGCCCGGGCCATTACCGCACTGATGGTGCGGGATGGCCTGACCGGCCTGCTCAACCATGCCTCCATCGAGGAGCAGCTGGAGCGCGAGTTGGGGCTGCAGATGCGTCAGGGCGGGGTGCTGTCGTACGCGATGATCGACCTGGATCATTTCAAGCAGGTCAACGACCAGTATGGTCACGCCGCGGGTGACCGTGTGATCCGCAGGTTCTCGCGCATGCTGAAGCAACGGTTTCGCCAGACCGATTTGCTCGGCCGCTATGGCGGCGAGGAATTCGTGGTCGTGCTACCCTCTGCCGACGTGAAGCTGGCAGCCCATCTGCTGAACGAGTTTCGCGAGGCATTTTCCCGTGTCTGTTTTTCTAGTGGCGATACTATGTTTTCGGTCACATTCAGCGCAGGGGTGTCCAGCGCACCACCGTTCAATGACATCGTGACCTTGCAGGCCGAGGCCGACCGTGCGCTGTATCGCGCCAAGGAATCGGGCCGTAACCAGGTCGTGATCTCCGAGTAGCCAACTGGAGCCTTCTCCCAAGAATGAACCCAACGGCAAAAATACTAATACTGGAAGACGAGGCCAATGTTGCGGAGGATCTGGCACTCAGGGTCGAACAACTGGGGTATCAGATCCTGGGCGTCGCGCGGACGGCGGCAGAGGCACTGTCGCTCGCCCAGGCGGAGTCGCCCGACCTGGCCCTCGTGGACATCGTGCTGCCCGGCGACATGGATGGCATCGAGGTGGCCGAGTCGTTCAGACGCAAGGGCGTGCCCGTCATCTACCTGACAGCGTATGCCGACGATGCCTTGCTGGAACGCGCCAAGGTCACCGAGCCCTACGGCTACATCCTCAAGCCATACAGCCAGCGTGAGCTGCAGGCCAATCTGGCGATGGCACTCTACAAGGCCCGGGCCGAAAAGGATGTCATCGAGCGTAATCATCTGTATGCCACGCTGTTCAGTTTTTGCGATGCCGTTCTTGGAACTGACCGGGAGGGGGTTGTCATTCTGGCCAATGAGTCGGCAACAACCTTGCTGAACCAGCCGCGGGAAGACCTGATCGGCCGTAAGCTGGAAGAGGTGTTGAGTCTGACCAGCCGACAAACGGGCCAGTCCGTGACGCATGAAGTACTTTACGCCCTCGAAACCGAACCCGTGGTGCGGCGAGATGGACTCAGCATGCTTCTCGAGGGAGGTGATTCGATCGATGTTGCCATCGGTGCGAGCCGTATCCTGACCCCGGAGGGGCAGAGGCTAGGATGCGCGTTACTGATCCAGGATATGACCGAACGCAACCGGATGATGGCCGAGTTGTACAAGCTCTCCACCGCCGCCGAGCAAACGGCCGACGCGGTCATGATTACGGATCCCGGCGGCGTGATCGAATATGTCAACAAATCATTCGAGGCTATCACGGGATATGGGAAGGGTGAAGTGGTAGGCAGGACGCCTTCTTTCCTTAAATCAGGCTATCAGGAGAAGTCCTTCTACCAGCGATTGTGGAAAACCATCGTCAATGGCGAGCCTTTCCGCGAAGTGTTCGTCAACAGCAAGAAAGACGGCACCATCTACTTCGAGAACAAGACCATCACGCCGTTGTTCAACTCGAGCGGCACGATCATCCATTATCTCTCCGTTGGAAGCGACATCACCCAGCGCATGCAGACCGAAGAACGTCTCCAGCACTTCACTACCCACGACATCGAAACCGATCTGCCCAACAGGGTGCTGTTCCAGGATCGCCTGAGCCAGGCCTTGCTGAATTCACAGAGGGGGGGGCGATCCGTTGGCGTCCTTTTCCTGGGGATCGACCGCATGAAGGTAATCAACGAGACGCTGGGACACGAGGTGGGGGATGCCTGTCTCCGGGAAGTGGCTTCTCGCTTGGAAGGAGGGCTGCGCCCAGGCGATACGGTGTCGCGGTTCGGGGGGGATGAGTTTGCCGTGTTGCTCGAAGATGTGGCGTCAGCGGACGATATCGCACCGGTGACCAAGAACCTGCTGGACAAGGTAGCCTCGCCGATGACGATCGATGGACGGGAGCTGGTGCTCACCCTCAGTGCGGGAATCAGTGTCTCACCGATCGACTCAGACAAGGGCGAAGACCTGATTCGCTGCGCAGAAACCGCGATGGATCGCGCGAAGCGGGGCGGAACGAATCGCTTCCAGTTCTACACCGCCGACATGGATGCACGCGCCCACGAGCGTCTGATCATGGAAACCGGGTTGCGGCATGCCCTGGCCAAGCGAGAGTTTTCCCTGTTCTACCAGCCGATTTTTTCGCTCGAGGATGGCTCGTTGAGCGGCTTCGAATCGCTGCTGCGCTGGAACAGCCCGGAATTCGGCCTGGTACAACCCGGCGAGTTCATCCCCTTGCTCGAAGAAACCGGGATGATCGTGTCTGTGGGGCAATGGGTGCTGGAAGAAGCGTGCCGGCAGCAACGGGAATGGGAAGCGCGGCTGGGTTTGCCCCTGAGCATGGCAGTCAACCTCTCTCCGCGGCAGTTACTCCAAGAGCACCTTCCCGACGAGATTAACCGAATTATCCGGGATGTCGGCATTCCCGCCAGCCGGCTCACGCTCGAAGTGACCGAAAGCATGATGATCCAGGACGTCGAACAGGGTGTCGAAACCATGCAGGCGATTGGCAAGCTTGGCGTGAAATTCGCCGTTGACGATTTCGGCACCGGCTATTCCTCGCTGAGTTACCTGACCCGTCTGCCCGTGCATACGCTCAAGGTCGATCGTACTTTCGTGAAAGACGTGCCTGCCAGTCTGAGCAGCAACAAGGTGGCCCAGTCCATCGTGGCGCTGGGTCAAAGCCTGGGACTGAAAATCGTCGCCGAGGGCGTGGAGACCGATGCGCAGGCGCGCTTCCTGCGCGAGCAGAAATGCGGTTTCGTGCAAGGCTTCCTGTTTGGCAAGCCGCTGCCGCCCGAACAATGCGAGGTGTATTTTCGCTAGCATGCCGGCTTGTCACGTTTTCCGGGTCGGCGGGCCGTGAATTTTCGGCGGCTTCGCATTCTGCTGTTGCTGGGCGTGCTGGCGGGTGCCTGGAGCCTGACCTGGATCGAGCAGGCCATGGTACGTGGCTGGCAGGCGCCCTTGCTGGTGGACCTGGTTCCGATCAATGGCGATGGATCGGCCGAGGCGGCCGAGGCCATCCGCACGCTCGATGCGGCTGATTTCACTGACATCGAGGTCTTCCTGCTGCGCGAAACGGCCCGCTACGGCGTGAAGCTGAAACAGGCGATGGAACTGGCCGTCAAGCCGGAACTCAAGGCCCACCCGCCGGCGCCGCCGCGCGACGGCAATGTGCTGCAGGTGGTGGGGTGGAGCCTCAAGCTGCGCTGGTGGGTGTATCGGCAGTCGGATGCCTGGCTGCCGCAACTGGGGCGGATCAAGCTGTATGTGCTGTACCACGCGCCGCAGGACGGCGTCGCACTGCAGCATTCGCTCGGGCTCCAGAAGGGCCTGATCGGCGTGGTTCATGCCTTTGCCGATTCCGGTCAGGCTGGACAGAACAACATCGTCATCGCGCATGAGTTGCTGCACACGCTGGGCGCCACGGACAAGTATGGTGCCGGGGGGCGGCCGGTCTACCCGCAAGGCTACGCGGACCCTGAACTACCGCAGTTCCTGCCGCGCCAGAAGGCCGAAATCATGGCCGGCCGGCTGATCGATTCGGCCGGCCGCGTGGTCATGCCGCCCAGTCTGGAACAGTGCGTGATCGGTGCCGCGACCGCGCACGAAATCAACCTCGACGAAGCGTTCAGGCAGCGGTATTCGTCGGTGCCCTGAGTCGCCGTTGCCGGTTCAGTCGCGCCAGCCCGAAATGGATGAAGGCGAGCGCTGCGTACACCGGCCCCAACAGGTTCAGCAGCGGGACAAACTGCACCGGGCCGGTCAGCAGCCCCAGCCCCCACCAGGATCCGCGCTCGCTCCTGAATAGCGCCTTCATTTCATCGGCGCTGGCGTGCTCGGCAATCGCATCGAAGCGGAACAGCCGCTGGTTGAGGTAGGCTGCCGCGACGAAAGGAATGATCACGCCGACGCCGACCAGCCATAGCGGCAGGGTCAGCAGCCATATGGCGATGAAGATGACGACCGCGATCACGGCATTCCAGAGGCTGCCGACCAGGCCGCCGCCGTTCTCGCGCGCGAGTTCCGGGTAGTCGCGCCCGGCCACCACCTGGATCAGCGCCGACATGCCGAACAGCGCAGTCAGCACGAGCGCGGTCAGCATCACGAGCGGCACGAACAGCATCAGGTGCAGCAACACCTGGAGCGCGTTGGCGATCCACACCGGCTCCAGTTCGGCCAGCCAGACATCGATGCCGATGGCCTCGAGCCCCATCGTCAGCCAGCCGGAGAACGTGCCCCAGAACGTGATGCCGAGAACCAGCCACAGCGTCAGAGCGGCCAGCATGGGCCATACGACGACCCACAGCACGCGCAGGCTGAACAGGTCGCGCAGCGCGCGCACGAGCGAGTCGAGCACCGTGCTCATGCCGACGTCCGGATCGCCGACTTGGGCCGGAAAATCGCGACCGTGTCGGGGCGCGTCTCCAGATACGGGCCGCCGATCAGGTCGATGCAGTAGGGCACGGCAGCAAAGATGCCGTCGAGCGTTTCCTTGATCGCCTTGGGCTGCCCAGGCAGGTTGAGGATCAAACTTGAACCGCGCGTCACGCCGACCTGGCGCGACAGGATCGCGGTGGGCACGTATTTCAGCGAGACGGCGCGCATTGCCTCGCCGAATCCCGGCAAGACCTTGTGCGCAACCGCCAGCGTGGCCTCGGGCGTGACGTCGCGCGGCGACGGGCCGGTGCCACCGGTAGTCAGGATCAGCGCGCAGCGTTCGTGATCGGCCAGCTCGATCAGCGTGCTTTCGATCAGCGCCTGCTCGTCCGGAATCAGACGGGTGACAAACTCGGCGGGATTCGCCAGCACGTCGCCAAACCAGGCTTCGAGCGCGGGCAGGCCCTTGTCTTCATAGACGCCGCTGCTGGCGCGATCGCTGATGGAAACGAGGCCGATTCGGATGGGGTCGTGTGTCATGTAGTCGGAAAACAGGATTGCATCAAGATCTGAATGTATCAGAATGCAGGATACCAAACAGAACAACAGCCGAAGGAGAACGACATGAAAGCCATCCGGTATCTTGTGGCAGCCTGCAGCCTGTGGACGGCAGCGGCGCTGGCCGACCCGCCGCCCAACTATCCGTTCGTCAATTTCGATGCGGGCCTCAAGGCCGCGCGCGCGAGCGGCAAGCCGATCTTCCTGTATTTTGGCCGCTATGGTTGTGCCTGGTGCGACCACACCAACAAGAAGACCTTCTCCGATGCGGCCTTGAAAACGCTATACAGCGACCATTACGAACTGGTGTACGTCGATGCCGAATCCGGCCGCCGCCTGACGCTGCCTTCCGGCGAGCGCATCACCGAGGCCGAGCTGGGGGTGCGGCTGCAGGCGTTTGCCACGCCGCTGTTTGTCTACCTGACGCCGCAGGGCGACAAGATCATGCAGATACCCGGCTTCAAGACCGTGCAGGATTTTCGCGACTACGACCGCTACGTGCGCGGCGGCCATTACAAGCAGAAGACGCTGCTCGAGTTCCTGGGCGGCAAGTCGTGAGAGCCGCGCTTGTCCTGATGGCGGTATTGGCGGGGCCGGCACAGGCCGCGTGGGACTGGAGCGAGGCGCTGACGGTCAATTCGGCGCAGGGCGAGAAGATTTTTCCGCATCTGGAATCGGCCAACCGGCAGGGCGTGGCAGTGTCGGCCGATACCGTCGGCGTGGTGTGGGAAGACAATCGCGACGGCAGCCCGCAGTGCTATCTGGCGATCAAGCCTGCCAGGCAGGCGCGTTTCCAGCCCGAACTGCGACTGAGCCAGGCCGAGTGCTACGAGCCGGTGGTGGCGGCGCTGGGGGGAGGCCGATTCGTCACGGCGTGGGAAGAGAACGGCGCGGTGCATGCCCGGATCGTGCCGGGCGGGGTGGCGGTCAGGCTTTCAAAGCACGCATCCGTGCAGGCCACGCTGGCGGTGGGGGCGCGGTCGATCCATGCCGCGTGGGCCGAGCAGTCGGGCCGATTCAAGCGCATCATGGTCGCCGAGCTGGCGCTCCGCGACGGCGCGCCTAGCGTGGTCCGCGCGCAGCCTGTTGAAGCGGCCGAGCCGACCGACGAGCAGGGCTGGCCGGCATTGGCCGTGGCCGGCGACGGCAGCCTGACGGTGGCCTGGGAAGATCGCCGCAACCGCCATACGGTGCCGATGGTGAGCCACAGCCGCGAAGGCCGCGACTTCTCGGCGCCGGCCCGCCTGGTCGACACCCGAAGCGGCAGTTCGCAGGGACTGGGGGCCGGCATGGGCGCGATGCGCCCCACGCTGTCGGCCTGGGGCAAGAACGGGGTGGCAGCGGCCTGGCTGGACAAGCGCGATTTTCTCTCCGGCTACGACGTCTATGCTGCGCTGGATGACGGCGCGCGCCGCTTCGGCCGCAACATCAAAGTGCAGGACAGCTTTGGCGACAACATGGTGCAGTGGCACGCCCGCATCGTCGGCCATGCCTCGGGCCGACTGGTGGCCGTGTGGGACGACGCGCGCGACGGCACGCCGGATGTCTGGCTGGCCGACTGGAACGGCGAAGCGTTCGGCGACAACGTGAGCTTGCCGGCTGCGTCCGGTCCGGGGGATCAGTCCGACCCGGTGGCCGCGCTGGACGACCAGGGACGCCTGCATCTGGTCTGGCTGGATCGCGACGAGAAGCTGGGCACGCGCATTCGCTATGCGCAGGGGTCGCGACGCTGACTCCGCAGCGTCAGATCCAGCCGCGCTTTTTCAGGCGCCGATAGAGCACCAGCATGCCGGCGGCGGTGGCGAGCAGCAGGGCGGGGTAGGCCCAGGGCCATTTCAGTTCCGGCATGTTTTCGAAGTTCATGCCGTAGAGACTGAACACCACGGTGGGCAGGGCCAGCAGGGCGCCCCAGCCGGCGAGCTTCTGCACCGACTCGTTCTGCTTGACTGACAGGGTGGCGAGGTGGAACTGCATCGCATCCGAGGTCGAGTCGCGCAGGTGGTCGATGGCGGCCGACACACGCACGGCATGATCGTGGATGTCGCGGTAGTACGCCTTGAGTTCCCGGGTCGAAAGTTCAGGATGCACGCGGATCAGGTTTTGCGTGATGTCCTGCATCGGCTCGGTGGCGTCGCGCAGCGCCGTCAGGTCGCGCTTCAATTCGTAGAGCCTGGACAGGAAATCCCGACCGGGCCGGTTGCCGCTCATCAATTGGCCTTCCAGCGACTGGAAGCGATCCTGCATGCCTTCGATCACCGGCCTGAACTGGTCGACGATGAGGTCGAGCACGAGATACAGCGCGTAGGGTGTCGTGGGCTTGATGCCATTGGGTCGGCGCTGCAGGCGCTCCACCACGCGCTGGTAGCCGCTTCCGCTGTCGTGCCGGATGGCCGCGACGAAATTGCTGCCGACAAACAGATGGGTCTCGCCGAGTTCCATCCGGGATTCCCATAGCTGGGCCGTACGCGCGGCGATGAAGACATGGCCCTCGTATTCCTCGAGCTTGGGCCGCTGGTGGGTGGAAATGGCGTCTTCCAGCGCCAGGGCGTGCAGGCCCAGTTCGTCGCCCAGCCGGGTGATGGTCTGGCTGTCGGGCGATCTCAGCTCGATCCAGATGAACCGGTCGTCCTGGCCGACATGGTCGCTGATGTCGTCGAACCGGATGGGCTCGACGCCCGATTCGCGGAAAAGAAGGCAGTCGATGGCGGCACCCTGTGCTGAAGTAGGATCAAAGGCTGATTCTAGTCCGAAAGCCATCGGCTGGAAGGGGGTTGCTTGGGCGACTGGCCGGGACGCGATACACTCACGGCACAACAAGAATCACATTCCGATAATAAGAGATGGGGAAGATGATGTGGAGAATTTGGGGAGGCTTGGCCCTGGTGCTGAGCGCGGCAAGTCATGCCGGTTCACCTGACCCCTTTGCCTTTGGCGTGCTGAATCACCGCAGCCTGCAGTCGACCGCAGCATACTGGAATCCGATCCTGAACTACGTGTCGGCCCGCTCAGGCGTCCCCCTGGAACTGCACATCGGACGTACTGCCGATGAAACCACGGACCGGATCGTGGCAGGCCAGCTTGACTTTGCCTATACCAATCACCTCTTCACACCCAAGCGCGACCGGCTTGGCTGGCGGGTTCTGGCGCGACAGGATACCAAGGGCATCCGGGGCCAGGTCGTGGTGCTCCACACCTCGCCGGTCGAATCGCTCAAGGAACTGGATGGCCTGCCGGTGGCATTTGCCAATCCGTATGGATTTACCGGCTACTACGTGCCGATGGATTTGCTGATGGGCGCAGGCATCACCGTCTCGCCGGTGTTTTCCGGCAACCAGGAAGCCGCGATGGGGCAACTGCTTTCGGGACAGGTTGCAGCGGCTGGCGTCAATCATCAGGTGATGGCCGATTTCGCGCAGCGGCGTCAGGTGAAATATCGTGTCCTGGCCGAATCGCCGCCCTATTTCGATCTCGCCGTGATGGCCTCGCCCAGGGTCAGCGCGTCCGACGGTGACAAAGTCCGGCAGGCTTTCGTCCAGATGTCGAGCGACCCCGACGGCATGGCCGTGCTGGAAGCCGCGGCGCAGTCACTCGGCCTGCCCAAGGCGCGCGGCTTCATCCGCGCGGATGATCGCGACTACAACAACTATCGGGCATTCTTCAGGAAAACCCGGGTTCCCGTGAATGAGTAAGCTGCAAGCAATGGCGGGGTCGCGGCTGAGCCTGTATTCGCGCATCATGGGCGCGGTATTCGTGCTGGTTATGGCAATGTACCTGGCGGCCCTTGCCCTCCTGGGTCAGTCACTCAGGGAGCGTGCGCAGCAACACCTCGACGTGGCGGCGGTCAGTGAACTGAGCGCGGTCATGGCGGCCATTCACGACCTTGCCCTGCTGCGGGACTACCCGGCGATCGAACAGGCCATCAAGGGGCGTTCGGAAAGTCTCAACATCCTGAGCGTGAGGTATCAAGGTCCAAGGGTGAAGCTGGAGGCGCAGTCGCTGCAGGAGGTCGCGCACTATCCGGCATGGTTCGGCGCCCTGGTGGCGATCCGCGAGCCGCTTGTCCAGTCCGAACTGGTCGTCGGCGGCACGTCGTATGGAACGGTGTCCGTCGCGCTCGACGCCGTGCCGACCGTCCAGGGCTTGTGGGCGCTGAGCATGAAGTTCACGCTGCTGGTCGCCGGCAGCCTGCTCGGCGGCATGCTGCTGCTGCGATGGGTGCTGCGGGTCAACCTGCGTGGCCTGAGCGAGTTGCGCCATGCGGCAGGCGCCATCGCGTCGGGCGACCTGGGCGCGCGCGCCAGCCTGGTCCAGGGGTCGCCGCCCGAGGTGCTTGAAACGACCCGGGCATTCAATGCCATGGCCGATCATGTGGGCTTCCTGGTTGCCGAGATCGGGCGCGAACACGCCGATTTGCTGGTCGAGAAAGAGCGCCTGAAAGTCACCATCGAATCGATTGGCGACGCTGTGGTGGTGACCGATGCGGTCGGGCGCATCGAGTTCATCAACCCCAAGGCAGAGGAACTGACCGGCATCAGCAACGCGGAGGCGCAAGGCAAGCGGATCGGCAAGGTCATGCCGCTGGTCAACGAGGATTCGGGCGAGCCGGTCATCAGCCCGCTCGAACTGGCGTTGCGCAAGAATGCCGTGGTCGAAATGGACAGCCACACGTTGGTTCGTCGCGCAGATGGAGCCAGCTTCGCCATCAGCGACACGGCCGCACCGATACGGTCCAGCGACGGCAAGGTGCAGGGCGGCGTTCTGGTGTTCCAGGACGAGAGCGAGCGTCGCAGCATGATGCAGCGGCTGGCGTGGCAGGCGGAACGCGACCACCTGACCGGCTTGTGGAATCGACGCGCCATGGAAAACAGGCTGGGTTCGGCGCTGGCGAGCCTGCAAGGGGACGCGAGACGTTTCATTTTCTGCTACATCGACCTGGATCGTTTCAAGGTGGTCAACGATACCTGCGGCCATCGCGCGGGGGATGTCCTGCTGCAGGACCTGACGGCCATCATGGCGCGCTGCACCGAGCAGGAAAGCCTTTTCCTGGCCCGTCTCGGCGGCGATGAGTTCGGCCTCCTGTTCGAGGATGCATCGCTGCAGGCGGCCCTGGATCTGGTGCAGACGCTGCGCGACGAGATCGGCCGGTTCCGGTTTGCGTGGGATGACAAGGTGTTCCGGCTCGGGGCCAGCTTCGGCGTGACCGAGCTGAGCAGCGCCATGACCGACATCGGCGAAATCCTGGCGCAGGCGGATACGGCGTGCTATCACGCCAAGACGCTGGGCGGGAACGTCATCCAGGTCTATGACAAGACCCATCCTGCCATGCAGCGGATCAACGACGAAATGCAGTGGGTGAGCACGATCACCAAGGCATTCGAGGCGCACCGGTTCGTGTTGTATCGGCAGCGCAAGGTCGCCCTGTCAGCCGGAGCCGTCAAGCCACAGTACGAAATCCTGCTGCGCATGCGCGGCGAGGACGGCGCGATCATCACCCCTGGCGAGTTTCTCCCGGCGGCAGAGCGATACGGGCTGGCGCCGAGCTTCGATCGCTGGGTGATCCGCAACTTCTTCGCCTATCTGGATATCCATCCCGAGGACGATGCCTGCTACGCGATCAACCTGTCCGGCCGCAGCCTGAGCGATCCCGGAACCGCTGACTTCATTCTCGACGAAATCAGCCAGTACCAGATCGATCCCGCCCGCATCAGTTTCGAGGTGACCGAAACCGCGGCCATCGACAGCCTGGATGCCTGCAAAAGCCTGATCCTGGCGCTGAAGTCACGCGGCATCCTGTTTGCGCTGGACGATTTCGGCAAGGGGCAGTCCTCGTTCGGCTATCTCAAGCGCCTGCCGGTTGCCTATCTCAAGATCGATGGCGATTTCGTGCGCGGGGTGGACCAAGACCGCGACCAGCTTGCCATCGTCAAGGCGATGCACACCCTGGGGCACGAACTGGGCAAGCAGACCATTGCCGAGCAGGTCGAGACCGAAGCGGAACTCGAATGCCTGAAAGCCATGGGCGTCGATTTCGTGCAGGGCTACCTGCTGCACAAGCCCGAGGCCTTGCCGGCAGCCTAGGCATTCAATCGGGAATACAGGTCCGTATAGGCGGTGACGATCGCCGCTTCCGAATAATGGCTTTCGACGGCCTCATGGCCGGCTTCGACCAGCCGCTTCGCGTGCGCGGGGTCGAGCGCCAGCGCAGACCGGATCACGTCGGCGAGCCCCGCTGCGTCCGAAATGGGCGCCAATAGCCCGTTCACATCATTCTGCATCAGTTCGAGCGGCCCCTGGGCGCGGGTCGAAACAATCAATGCCCGGTTCGCCCAGGCTTCGAGGATCACGTTGCCAAGCGGCTCGTGCACCGACGCGCAGACAAACACATCGGCCAGTTGATAGAACGGCGCCGGATCATGCTGCCAGCCCGCCCAGTGCACCCGCTGTGCGATGCCGAGTGTGCCGGCCAGTTGTTCGAGTTCGGCGCGCAAGGGGCCATCGCCCACCATCAGCAGGTGGAGAGGTGAGGCATCAACCGAATCGGAAAGCAGGGCAAACGCGCGAAGCAGGTCGGCCCAGCCCTTGTTGGGGTGGAGCCGCCCGAGGCCGAGGACGACGCGACAGCCATCCAGTCCCAACTGATGGCGCAAGGCGTCCAGCGCCTCGGTATCCATACGGCGCGGCGTGTCGACGAAATTGCCGATGCAATGCACCCGGTCGTCCGGCAGGCCGTGGCCGGCGAGGTAGTCGCGGATGCCGAGCGTATTGCCGACCCAGGCATGCGCATGCCGGTAGCCCTTGAGGTTGTAGTAGCCGCCCAGGCGCGCCAGGTGCACCGGACGCGGGCCGCGCGGCAGATGCACGATGCGGGTCGCGCGCCCCATGTAGGTCTGGACCACGTCGGGCTGGAAATCGGCGATCGCGCGATCGATCTTCCAGCGCGAGTAGAGGTCCCACACGCCCAGCATCGGCGCATGATATTGGCGCACGCCGGGGTCGATGGCGCGGGCGATCTCGCCGCCTTCCACGGTGACCGCCGCGACCGCATGCCCGCGCCTTGCCAGCGCGTTGACCAGCCGGATGAAAAAGCGCTCCGCTCCGCCGAGGCCCTTGCCGCCGATGACGTGGAGGCTGCGCGGCGGCTTGCCGGCCTTACTCAAAATGGCAGGGCAAGATCAGGCGCGGCCTCGTGGATCACGCGGCGGAAATCGGCCTGGATTTTTTCCAGTGCGGCCGCATTGTCGGCCTCGAAACGCAGCACGATCACCGGCGTGGTGTTGGACGGGCGCGCGAGCCCGAAGCCGTCGGCGTATTCGACGCGCAGGCCGTCGAGCGTGATGATCTCCTGGGCGTCGGGGAAGGTCGCGGTCTTCTGCAGCGTGTTCATCAGTGTGTAGTGCTCGCCCTCGGCCATCTTGATGTTGAGTTCGGGCGTGTTCACCGTGTCGGGCAGGCCGTGCAGCGTGGCGTTGATGTCGGCCTGCTTCGAGAGGTATTCGAGCAGTCGCGCGCCGGCGTAGAGGCCGTCGTCGAAGCCGAACCAGCGCTCCTTGAAGAACACGTGGCCGGACATCTCGCCTGCCAGCAGCGCACCGGTTTCCTTCATCTTGGCCTTGATGAAGCTGTGGCCGGTTTTCCAGAGCAGAGGCTTGCCACCGCGTTCGCGTATCCAGCTGAACAGGTTGCGCGTGGACTTGACGTCGAAAATGATTTCGGCGCCCGGGTTGCGCGAGAGCACGTCGTCGGCGAACAGCATCAGCTGGCGGTCGGGGAAGATGATGCTGCCGTCCTTGGTCACCACGCCGAGGCGGTCGCCGTCGCCGTCGAACGCGAGGCCGATCTCGGCATCGCTGGTCTTGAGGCGCGCGATCAGGTCCTGCAGATTCTTGGGCTGCGAGGGATCGGGATGGTGGTTGGGGAAGTTGCCGTCGACTTCGCAGAACATTTCCTCGACCTGGCAGCCCATGTCGCGATACAGCTTGGGTGCGAAGGCGCCGGGGACGCCGTTGCCGCAGTCGACGATGATCTTCATCGGACGCGCGAGCTTGACGTCGGAGACGATGCGGGCGAGATACTGGCCGGCGATGTCGTACTGGCGGTAGCTGCCTTCGCCGTGGACCAGGTCGTTGTTGACCAGGCGCTCGCGCAGCTTCTGGATCGTGTCGCCGGACAGCGTCTCGCCGCCGAGCACCATTTTCAGGCCGTTGTAGTCGGGCGGGTTGTGGCTGCCGGTGACCATCACGGCGCTGTTGGTGTCGAGCTGGTAGGCAGCGAAATAGGTCATCGGCGTGGCGACCATGCCGAGATCGACGACGCCGATGCCGGCCTTGCGAATACCGCGCGCCAGGGCTGCGGCCATGTCGGGCCCGGACAGGCGGCCGTCGCGGCCGATACAGATTTCCTTCTGGCCGCGCGCCACCGCTTCGGAGCCGATGGCGTGGCCGATCGCCTCGACGATGCCGGTCGTGAAGGTTTTGCCTACGATGCCTCGAATGTCGTAGGCCTTGAAGATTTCCTTGGGGTATTCCACAACGCGCTCCCGTGCTGGTGATGTCCTGATTCTACCGTGCCCCTGTGTCGAAATGCTGCATCAGCCGCCTGGGCAGCCAGCCGAGGTGGCCGGGGAAGGGCCCGGAAGGAAAGCTGACATGGCCGCCCGACGCCGGCTGCTCGAGCGTAACGGCGGATGAGACGTCGGCCTGTCCGGGCAGGGCCGAGGCCGGCAGGAAGGGGTCGTTCCGCGCATTGATGACCAGCGTGGGCACGGCGATCTGCTTCAGCAGGGGCTTCGAGGATGCCCGACGCCAGTAGTCGTCCGCATCGATGAAGCCATGCAGGCGCGCCGTGACGTGCGTGTCGAACTCGCGGAACGTGGTGGCGGCGGCGATGTGATCGGAGTCGAGCGTGCCGGGAAACAGGCGTGCCTTGTTCAGGGCCTTGCGCTTCAGCGTGGCGAGAAAGCTCGCGGTGTAGACCCAGCGGTTGAATCCGCGGTCGAGCGCGTTGCCGGCCGCCATGAGGTCGAGCGGCGCGGAGACGCCCGCGGCACGGTCGACCAGCGCCAGCGCCGATGCGCCCGATTCGCCCAGCCATTTCAGCAGGGCGTTGCCACCGAGCGAGACGCCCACCGCGTGGACCGGGGCGTCCGGGTGCAGGGTCTTGACGTGCCGCAGCATGCGCCCGATGTCTTCGCTGTCGCCGGCAAAGTAGGCGCGCGGCAGGCGATTGTCCTCGCCCGAGCAGCCCCGGAAATGGGCCACCACGCCTCGCCAGCCGCGTGTGCGGACGGCGGCCATCAGGTCGCGCGCGTAATGGCTGTCGGCACTGCCTTCCAGCCCGTGGAACAGCACCACGACCGGGGCGTCGTGCGGGCCGTCGACCCAATCGAAGTCGAGAAAATCGCCGTCCGGCAATTCCAGCCGTTCACGGCGATAGTTCACCCGGGCCGTGTCCGGGACCAGGCGGGAGTACAGGGTTTGCAGGTGTCCACCGGGCAGCCAGGCTGGGGCGCGATAGCTCATCCGTTCCGCCGCGACAGGAGACGGTCCTAGTGCAGCACGACAGGCGGCGTGCGTGCGGGGGGCGTGCCGCCCACCTGGAGCGGCGAGGCGTGGTGCAGGACCATGTGCCACGATTCTCCCTGCCGGCGATAGACGTTGGTGGCCAGGATCGGCGGGCGCGGCTCGGTTTCGTGGCCGATGATGAGATGCTCGCGCACGATGCGGATGACCAGTTCGGGTGCGCGGATTTCATGCGCGAGTTCGACCTGGACGCGAAACTGTCCCGCGGCCTCGAACATGCTGTGCCAGCCTGCTGCCACGGCTGCACGCCCGTTCAGCGGAGCGGCCATGGGATGGATGCAGGCGATGTCGTCTTCGTGCGCCCAGACCGACATCATGGTGTCGAGCGAACGCGCTTCGAAGGCTGCGTAGAACGAAGCCTCGGCAGCTTCGGGGGACGGATAGGTTGTAGGTACGGTGGACAAGGAATGAGCCTGTTGATGAAGTGAAACAGCATGCGATGCCGCGAATGCATCGGCTGGCCGGCGAGCCGGGGTCTGCTGATGTGTCCCGCGCGGCTGGGCCGCGTGGGGGATCACTTCAGCACGCTGGTGAGCACGGCCTGTTCTTCGGTGGCGATTTGCTGCAGGTAGGGCACGAATACGGGCATGGCCAGCTGGGACATCAATTCGGTGTTGGGCTTGGCAATATAGATCATGCCGTCCTTGCCCTCGAACACGCTCATGCGACAGGGCGCGAACGGAAGCGCCTTGTTGGCGGCCTGGACCTTGAGCAGCGTTTCGGTCAGGTTTTTCTTGCACAGCGAAAGGATCTTGAAGGGCTTGGCATCCTTGTGGCCTGCTTTCAGCATGATGTCCTGCATGTCCATGACCTGGCCGATGTCCCAGCCGCGCTTCCGGGCGGATTCGAGCAGCGTGGCCACGGTTTCGTTGAAACCGAGGCGGCTGGGCCTTTCGATGATCATGGCCGTCATCAGCTTGGCCTGGGCCTTCTGCATGTTCATGATTTGTGCCTGCGTGTCCTGCTGGCTGTCGGCAGACCATGCGAATGGGCTGGACAGCAGGAGCAGGGCGGCCAGGGTGACAAAACGTTTCATGCGGTTTCCTTTTCGGTCGGGCGAATCCTAGTGAGACGCGCCGCTGGGTTTGCCCTTCAGGCGATAGAGCGTGCCGCAGTAAGGGCACAAGGCATCGCCGCGCGTCTCGATGGGCAGGTAGACGCGCGGATGAGCGTTCCAGTCCGCGTGGCTGGGCATCGGACAGTGCAGGGGCAGGTCGGTCTCGGTCACTTCGATGACGCGCTGTTTGTTGTCGTGCCTTTCGCTCATGCTGTGGTCGCTCCGTTATTTGACCGGGGTGATCCAGTCGGTGTGGTTGGCGGCGCGGCCGTGCACGCAGTCGAAATACATCGCCTGCAGCTTCGCCGTGATCGGGCCGCGCGTGCCTTCGCCGATGGCGCGGTTGTCGAGTTCGCGGATCGGCGTGACCTCGGCTGCGGTGCCGGTAAAGAAGGCTTCGTCGGCACTGTAGACTTCGTCGCGCGTGATGCGCTTTTCAATCAGCGGCAGGCCGATCTCGGCGGCGAGCTGGATGATGGTGTCGCGCGTGATGCCCTCGAGCGCCGAGGTGAGGTCGGGCGTGTAGAGCTTGCCGTTGCGGATGATGAAGATGTTCTCGCCCGAGCCTTCGGCGACGAAGCCGTCGACGTCGAGCAGCAGCGCCTCCTGGTAGCCGTCCATCTCGGCTTCCTTGTGCGCGAGGATGGAGTTCATGTAGTTGCCGTTGGCCTTGGCCTTGCACATCGTGATGTTCACGTGATGGCGCGAGAACGAACTGGTCTTCACGCGGATGCCGTTCGTCAGCGCTTCCTCGCCCATGTAGGCGCCCCACGGCCAGGCGGCGACGATGACGTGCACCGACAGGTTCTTCGCGGAAATGCCCATCGCCTCGGCGCCGAAGAAGGCCATCGGGCGCAGGTAGCCGGATTCGAGATTGTTTTCGCGCACCACCATGCGCTGCGCCTCGGAAATCGTCGCCTTGTCGAAGGGCATTTTCATGCCGAGGATGTGGGCGGAGCGGAACAGCCGGTCGGTGTGTTCCTGCAGGCGGAAGATCGACGTGCCCTGCTCGGCCTTGTAGGCGCGCACGCCCTCGAATACGCCCATGCCGTAGTGCAGGGTGTGGGTGAGGACGTGGGTGGTGGCGTCGCGCCAGGGTACGAGCTTGCCGTCGTACCAGATGACGCCATCGCGGTCGGCCATGGACATGGTGATCAATCTCTTAACAAGTGGAAAATGGGAATTTTACCGGATTCCGGGCGATGCGAAGCGCCCTCTTTATGGCACGATGTATCCACACGGAGGAGTCACGATGCAATGGAAATGGTTGGCGTGTGCGCTGGCGGCGATGCCGCTTACGGGGTGCGCGGAACCGGCCCGGTTCGATTACTACCTGCTGGCCCTGAGCGTGGCGCCGGCCTTCTGCGAGGACGACCCCAAGCGCAAGCGGAAATTTACCCAATGCCAGCAGTTGTCCGGGCCGGCCTTCGAGGCCACGCCGCTGACCCTGCACGGATTGTGGCCGAACCGTGCCGACCGCAGGCATCCGGCCTATTGCGGCGGCGAAAGGGAGGGCGGATTCTGCAGCTTGCCGGCGATCCAGCTGCCGGTCGAGACGCGTGCCCGGCTCGGCCGGATCATGCCGGCCGCCGCGGACTGCCTGGATCGTTATCAGTGGGCCAAGCACGGCAGCTGTTCGGGCTTGCGCGAGGCGGATTATTTTGCGGCCTCGGCCTCGCTGACCGAACGGGTCAACCGGGCGATCGGCAGCACGATCGCGGGCTACGCGGGGCGCGAGGTCAGCCTGGACGCGTTGCGCGAGACGCTGGCCAAGGCCGATCCCGCGCTCAGGGATGCCGTAACCTTCGATTGCCGGACGCCGAACACGCCCGTTCCCTCCAAGCGCCGCCCCATGCTGCGTGAGGTGCGGGTCTATTTCGAGCGCAGCGAGGCAACCGGTGGTCCGGGCAAGCCGATGGCCTTCACCCAGGCAGGCGTCAAGCATTTCAATTCCGGGTGCCCGCAAGGCAAGGCCTATGTCGATTCGCCGCTGGATTAAGCTTGCAGCGCTGGCGTGGTGGGCGCCGCTGGCGCATGCCGACGCCTGCCACGAAGCGTTGGCGGCCTTCGACTATCCGCTCGCCGCCCAACTGGCGCAGGCACGACTGGAAATCGGTGCGAACGATCCCGCCGGGATAATGTGCGCGGCCCGGGCAGCCTACGAAACCGGCCGCTTTGTCGACGCGCTGCGTTTATTGCGCGAAGTGGAGTCCCGTCATCCGGAGCCGGAGTGGCGGACCTATGCGTACAACTGGCTCACGGTGACGCTGCGGAAACTGGGACGCGAGCAGGAAGCCTTGCGCTATGGGCAGGCTGCGCTGGCGTTCGCGCGGCAGCAGGGCAGCCGGCAAAACCTCGCCACCGCGCTGCACAACCTGGCCGGACTGGCCTATGCGCAGGGTGACGCCGTGTCGGCGATGCGGCTGTACCGTGAATCCATCCCGCTGAATCCGGACCTTTCCGAGCGCTCGGCCAGCCTCAACAATCTGGGGCTGATGTTGCAGGCGCAGGGCGATCGCGCAGGCGCGGAACAATGGCTGCAGGAAGCCATTTCACTGAACCGCGCCCACGGGCATTTTCATCACCTGGGCAAGCATCTGATGAACCTGGGGAATCTTTATCGCGAACTGGGACGGTTCGACGAGTCCCGAGCCTTGATCGACGAAGGCGCGGCACTGGTCGAGCGGGCGGGCGATCAATACTGGGAGGCCGTGGCGGCGCGCTATCGGGGCTGGCTGGCACGCGACCAGGGCATCTGGTCACAAGCTGGCCGCTGGCTGGCCCAGGCTGCACGCACCTATGATGCGGTGGGGGCGCTGGACGAAGGCAAGGCGACACGCGAGGAACTGGCCCGGCTCTGAGAAGGGCGACCGGGCGCTAGAGATAGGCCTTGGCTTCTTCGCCGGGGTTGGGCAGGCCGGCTACCCGCCAGGCTTCGCGGGGCGTGGGGAACAGGTGCTGCATGCAGCTGGGTTCTTGTCCGGTCAGATGGCAGACGTGACTCAAGGCCGTGACCGTGCCATGTCTGGAATATTCCCGCCGCAGGGCATGCAACAGGCCGTATTGCAGTTCGTTGAGTTCGCCCAGGCCATCGTTCTGGGCGATGCGGTCAGCCAGGTTTTCGCTCCACATGTCGGGGTCGAGCAGGAATCCGTCCGGGTCGAAAATGGCTGTGCTGGGCGGGGTGAGGGGCGTGTTCATGGCGACCTCCAGAGAGAACTGTTCTCATTCTTTATAGCACTGCGGTCGCATTTAAAAAGTGCCGAGCGCGGTCTCGGCAGGCTGGGGGCGCCCGAAGTAGTAGCCCTGGGCGTAGTCGATGCCCAGTTCGTCCACCCGCACGAGGATGGCCTCGTTCTCGACATACTCCGCCACGGCGAGCTTGCCGTAGCCATGAATGACCTCGACCATGGCCTTGACGAACAGCTGGTCGTTCTCGCTGTTGTCGAGGGTGCGGATGAACGAGCCGTCGATCTTGACGTAGTCCACGGGCAGGTGCTTCAGGTACTGGAAGGTGGAGAAGCCCACTCCGAAATCGTCGAGTGCCAGCTTGCAGCCCAGCTGGCGAATGCCGTTCAGCAGCAGTTCAGCATGGGTCAGCTGGTTGAGGGCGGCGGTTTCGGTGATTTCCAGTGTCAGCTGTCCGGGCTTGACCCCGCGTTGCTGCAGCATGCCTTGCAGCAGGACGGGCAGTTCGGGATTGTCGAGGCTGCGGGCGCTGAGGTTCACGGTCAGGCGCAGGTTCGGGCGGCTCGCCATCAGGTCGATGGCGTGGCTGAGCACCCACTGGTCGATGTCCCGGATGAGTCCGGAGGCTTCCGCCGCGGCAATCAGCGGGGCGGGAGCGAGGATCTGGCCGTTCGGCGCGCGCACCCGCAACAGCGTTTCAAAGTGGGAAGTCTGCCCGGCCTTGATGTCGATGATGGGCTGCAGATACAGGGCCAGCCGGTCGTCGCGCAGGGCTTCGGTGATGACGGCAAGCTGCTCGGTCCGGTCGAGCAGGCTTTCGCGTATGCCGTCCTGGGGATTGTACAGATGCCAGTTGGCGCGCCCCTTGGAACGCGCCTGCGAGAGCGCCAGGTCGGCGTGCCCCATCAGGCTCTCGGTGCTGTAGTTCGTTTGAGCCACCGCGATCCCGACGCAGGCCGTGGCGACATGCCGGGACTGGTCGCCCTTGCACAGCAGGCGGGCGGATTGCAGCAGGTCGGCATCGGGAAGCGGATCGTAGAACAGCGCGAATTCGTCGCCGCCCAGGCGTGCAGCCAGGCGCGGCTCGGGCGACAGCGCGCGCAATCGCTCGGCCATGTTCTGGATCACGGCGTCGCCGGCGTTGTGCCCGGCCAGGTCGTTGATCGCCTTGAAATCGTCGAGATCGATCAGGAGCAGGGCGCCGCCGCGCGTTACGCTCAAGGCCTGCGCCAGCCGCCGCTGGAAGCCCTGCCGGTTGTACAGGCCGGTCAGCGTATCGTAGTCGGACAGATAGCTGGCCCGGGCCTGCGCGCTCTTCAGTTCGGTCAGGTCGAGTCCGACCGACAGGATCAGCGGTTCGTTGCTGCTTTCCTGTCCGATCAGCGAATGCACCCAGGTGATGTTGCGCAAGCCCCCCGGGATCACCAGCGGCGCCTCGAAACGTAGCGGGGAACGCTCGCGGCCGAAATGCGTCAGCAGCCGCGCGCGCCAGTCGTGGCGCTCCTGCGGGGCGACCATCTGCTCGAAAAAGTCCTGCCCGATCAGCTGGTGTTCGGTCAGGCCGGTCAGCGTTTCGACGTAGTGGTTGGCCATGCGGATCACGCCCTGGCTGTCCTGGGTCAGGATCAGCGCCTGGGCCGTGTCGAGCAGGCCGGAGATGAAGTCGCGCTCCTGCGAGAGCGTGTCCACCAGCTTGGCGAGGTCGTTCTGCTGGTTGCGGGAGGCGGTGTCCAGGGATTCGAGCTGGCCTGCCAGCGTGAGCGCCGCTTCTTCAAGCTTGGAGAGTTCGTCGCGGGGCGGGGTATCGCTGTACTGGAGGTGCTGGCGCGCATCCCGCCAGCGCCCTTCGCCGAGCAGGGGCAGGCCTCTGCTGACGTGGTCCATGCGGCGCATGAACCAGCCGAGCGCAATCAGCATCAGGCCTTCGGCCAGCATGAACACCACGAGACCGGTCCCGATGTTGGTCAGGAAGGCCTGGCTGATGGCTTCTTCATCCTGTGTGACGTCCTTGCGGGTGATGAAGTTCGGGTGACCGGGGGCGGACACGAGCGGCTGCAGTTTCTGCCATTCCTGGATCTTGCCGTTGACCTCGGTCAGCGTGGATTCGAGCCGGGCATGCCCTGGATGGGAAACGAAACGGATATCCCGGATCAGGGCGGGAATGTCTGGTTTGGTCGTGGCGTGAACCCGGATGGACGCACCGCTTCCGATCACGACCGCCAGATCGCGCCCGCTGCTTTGGCCAAACGCGCTCAGCAGGCTCGAGAGGTCCATGGCGACGACGACAGCGCCTGCCGTCTCGCCGTCCTTCAGCACCGGGACCATGCCGTAGAACAGGCACTGATCGGCGCAATGCAGGCCGCTGGCGGGATGGTCGCTGGCCAGCACCTGGGTGAGCTGGGCAGTCGTCAGGGCGTCGGGGGCGGGAAACTCGCCGAATCCGGTCAGCAGTTTCTGGCGCGCGTCGTACAGGCGCAGGCTCCTGAAGCCCTGGTTCAGGCTCAGCTGTTCCCAGAAGGGCTGGAGGATGAAGCCGGATTCGAGACCCAGCGAGCCGTTTTTGCTGGCGACCAGGAAATCGGCGAGGGCCGCGCCTGCATCGATCAGCTGGCGTTCGTTCTGCTGGATCAGGAAACGCAGCAGCGCCTCGTTGCGCGTGGCGTTGTCGAGGCGCGACTGCTCGACGGCACGCCGCAGGTTATCGTCGTTGATCCATGTCAGCGCAACCGTGCCGACCGCCATCGCCAGCGTGAGCGGCAGCAGCAGTTTCCACTTGAGACTGATGAAGCGAGGAAGACGCATGCCGCTAGAAACGGTACGCTGCCTGCAGCAGCCACATGTTCCAGCGCTGTTCCCGGCTGAAGAAGTTGGGATTGTCCGGCCCGGGCAGCAGGCCGGTGCCGTTCAGGTGATGGTATTCGGTGCGCAGCATCAGGCTGGGGGTGACGTCCCAGCGCAATCCCATCACCCAGTCACGCATGTACATCGTGTGCGCAGGCAGGCCGGTTGCAGCCTGGAATCGCCTGCCTGACTTGTCGGTCTTGTCCCGATAGATCAGTTCATGGCGCAGCATGACTTCCCATGCGGGAGCGAAGCGCCATTCCCCCTGCAGGTAGAGACCCTGCGCGGTCCTGACATTGTTCGGCAGGGCTGCGCCAAAGTCGTTGAATTCGCCCCTGGGTTCGCCGTATTCGGCAGTCAGCGTCACCGTGCCGAGCCTTTGCTGGACCGTGGCCAGCAGGTTGCGGAAATGGATATTGCCTGCATTGAGGGTGTCGGTTCTTCCGGGCGCATAGTCGATCCGCGTGTCGACGTAGGTCAGCATCAGCGTGCTGTCGGTCGGGGTGTCCCACCTCAGGCGGCTCGCCAGCGAATCCTGGCCCTTGAGCTTGCCGGGGCGGGTATTGCCCAGAAAGGAATATTCGACGGATTCGCTGCCGAAATTGGGGCGGATCCAGCCGATGGAATAGTCGATCGTGCCGTAGTCATGAACGTGGGAGCCGTGCAGGAACACGCCCGGAGCCGCGATCAGGAGATCGCGGCTGTTGTCGAGATAGACGGACTGGGGCAACAGGATGCCCGGGCGCGTGAATGGCACATCGCGGGTTTCGTTATACAGGCCGTAGGGCAGCTTGACCTTGCCCAGCTTGATCCCGAGTTGGGTCGCATCGGTGTTCACGAACTGCCAGTCGGCTTGCGCGTAGTCCAGCCGCAGGCCATCCTCGTCGGTGGCGCCGGCCTGGCGATAGAGCAGTTGGCCCGACAGGCTCAGGGACGCCAGCGGACGCCACATGCCGTGGAGGCCGGCTTCGGTGAATTCGGTGCTGACGTCGTCGCGGCTTTTTCCGAAGAAATTGTTGTTGGTGCTGCCGATCAGGCCCTGGGCTGCAAACCCCTGGATGTGATAATCCGGGCCTGCCATGTCGTTGGCCATGACAGGGGTGGCCACTAGCCACCCGCCTAGCAGCAGATTAATCCAGCCTGATAATCTTGATGCCGTCATAGCTGATGTCCTTGCTCGTATATCCGATTGCGCCTGGCGTACTGCGTACCTGTGCCAGCATTTCCTGCTCGTCCCTGACCTCTATCGGCGCCTTCGCCATGCCGCTGAAGCTCAGGCGGTCCCATGTCTGGCGCAGGCGATAGGGATACATCCCCAGTTTTTCCTTGGAGAACGTCTCGTGAACCGGGTGATCGTCGGGCAGCACGAATATGACGATGGCCAGTCGATTCGGCCACTGGGTCTGGCGCAGCGTATAGATGTTCCGCAGGCTCGCCGAGCTCAGTGTGCTGACGCCGACGCCGGGATGGGCGATGACCCCGGCCGACGCGACAAGCGGTGCGGATAGCAGGATCCACACGAACAATTGCCGAATCAGCTTGTGCGCATTCATCACCGTGGGCACGTCAATGGATCCAAGCCTCAATCGTCGGTTTATAGCATGCCCGCCGCCAGGCTGACAGGAAGGGGACAGTCTCAGGGGCATGACAACTGGTTGATGAGTTTTCGTATCGGGGCTGGCAGGGCCGCATCGGCGGCCTCGTCAATCGACAGCCAGACATGATCGGGCGTCCGGCTGTCCTGTGGAACGAGGATGGCCTTGACCGGCTGGATGTGCAGCCTGAAGTGCGTGAATGCATGCGTCAGCCCGGGCAACTGTTGCTGGGACTGCAGCGTGAAGCCGTAGCGGTCGCGGCAGTGCGTGGCCGGGTCGACTCCGGATTCGAGCTCGGGCAGGCTCCACATGCCGCCCCAGATGCCCCGGGACGGCCGCTTTTCCAGCAGCAGTTCGCCGCGGTCGAGCAGGATCAGCATCTGCACCTGGCGTTCCGGGATGGTTTTCCGGGGGCGCGGCGCAGGGAGCACGGCGGTAAGACCCTGGGCCAGGGCGCCGCAATCCGAACTGACAGGGCAGGCGTGGCAGCCCGGCTGGCTGCGCGTGCAGACCAGCGCGCCGAGGTCCATCATGCCCTGGGTATACGACTCGATGCCTGTGTCCGGAAGCAGCGCTTCCGCACGTTGCCAGAGCCGGGCCTCGACCTGCTTGTCTCCCGGCCAGCCTGCAATCGCGCCATGGCGAGCCAGAACGCGCTTCACGTTGCCGTCGAGGATCGCGCAGCGCTCGCCGTATGACAGCGCCGCAATGGCGGCGGCGGTCGAGCGGCCGATGCCCGGCAAGCGGGCAATATCAGCGGACGAACCGGGAAAACGTCCCTGATGGTCCTGGGTGACGATGCGGGCAGCTGCATGCAGGTTGCGCGCCCGGCTGTAGTAGCCCAGGCCGCTCCACAGGGCCAGCACGTCGTCCTCCCCCGCCTGCGCCAGCGCAGCGAGCGTGGGAAAACGGGCGACGAAACGCTGGTAATACGGGATCACGGACGCAACCTGCGTCTGCTGCAGCATGATCTCCGACAGCCAGATGCGATACGGGTCGCGCGTACCCTGCCAGGGCAGCGTGTGGCGGCCATGGCGCTGCTGCCAGTCGATGATGCGGGAAGCGAACGGTTGCACCCCGGCAGCGTAACACTCTTGCGGGTGTTCGCGTTTCCGGGGTGTGAGAGACGGAGCGGGTGATTCGGTCAAAGGATGTACTTCAAATCATGCGTGTCCCAGTTTCTGCCGGAACAGCTTCATCAGCTTGCCGAGGGCGGATTCGGTGATGGACTTGCGTTCGACCAGAACCGCCTCGCCGCGCCGCAGTTTCTCGGCCAGGCGATGCAGGCTGATCGAGAAGCTGTTCATGCCGTCCTGGTCGGAGAACAGGCAGGTGTGACGGACGCCGCCCACCCAGCCGAGGCGCGCCCAGCGGAAGGTGCCGTCTTCGTAATGGAATTCCACCCAGTCACCTTTTTGGATACTGCGGGCGCGCTGGGTGAATTCGTCTTCCACCTCGGGCGCGGGAGGCTCGACGTCGGCCGCGGCGGCTTCATCGGCTTCGGTTTCCGCGCGCGGTTCGGGCATGTCCGTGGACTCTGACAACTCTTCCGGCTCTTCCGTGTGGGTTTCGGGGAGCGGGACCGGTTGCGTGGCCGGACGCACCGCATTGGCATGCAGGATGACCAGGTTGGCGAAGAAGCGGTCGGACAGCTTGGCCGGCAGGTCGATTTCAGCCACGCCTTCGCGCAGGCGCTTCAGCAGGCCGGGCAGGATGCGCACCAGCATCAGCCGTGCGTCCATGTCGGCCTTGGGCTGCACGCTCCATACCAGCTCGCGCATCGTCTCGACATGGCTGTTGAAATGCGCCCCTGTCTCGCCGCCGTTGATGTAGTCGGACATCAGCAGTTGCGCCCAGTCGCGGCGCAGGAATTCGCGCACGGACTCGACCACGGGCTGGTCCTTGAGCGCGCGATTGATGAAGTCGTGCACGATGACCGGCGCGAGCTCGGCCCGCTCCTGCTGCCTGATCTGGACGATATCCTGCTCGAGGCTGGCTTCGACGATTTCCTCCAGGCTTTCGTCGAGCATGGAGCCCATCGCCTCCAACTCGGTCGCGGCCTCGTCGAACACCGCGACGTCCTTCTCGAAATTGTCGATCACCTTGCTGACGATGTTCGAGATGGCATTCAGCCGCTCGGTGCCTGCATCCGTGTTGGGGAGGTGCACGGACAGCGTCGCGATCGCATCCAGCATGCGGCGCACCGGATGGTTCGGCTTCGAGAAGAAGTCGCGGTCCAGCATGGCCGCCTTCAGCACCGGGATCTGCAGGCGCGCGATTTGCGCCTTGAGCCGGTCCGGGATCGAGGCTTCGTCGAAGACCACGTCGAACAGCATCGCCACGGCATCCACCAGTACCGCGTCGAGCGGGCTGGCATTCTTCATGACCGGGCTCTGCTGCAGGCTGCGCAGCACATTCTGGATCGTCGAGGCTTCCAGCAAGGGCAGTTCGAATCGAACGCCACCCGGAAGCAGCAGCGGGCCGGACTGCAGCTGGCTCAGCGAATCGAGCAGGCTGAAGCCGCCGATGCCCAGCGGGCTGGCGCCCGCCGGCAGCCCGCCAGGCCCGCCCGCCAGTTGCTCGAACAGGTTGAACATGTCGTTTCCGGGCTGCCTCGACGGAGCGGCTCCCCCCGGCGTGGCGGCACCGGAAGACGAGGCGGACTTGCTGGCACGATTCTTCACCCCGACCTTGAGGTCGGGCAGCACGCCGCGATCGGTGAGGTGGCGATTGATGGATTCATAAATGTGGGCCAGCTCGGTCGTCAGCACCAGGTCGAACTGGTTCAGCAGCACGATCCGGATGTTCTGCTCCACGTCCATGCGGCCGATGCCGTCCAGCAGCGACTCGCAGAGCGAACGCGGACCCAGCGGGTTGTCGTTCTCGGACAGGTCCTTGCGGCCGAGCAGGTGGGCGACGCGCGCATCCAGCTCGACCAGTTCCTCGGCACTGTTGAAGCGCAGGCGCGAGGTGGCCTTGTCGACGGCCAGGGTGATCTCGAAATCCTGGTCGCCGACCAGCGACAACTCCAGGGTTTCGGAAGCACTGCTCTTGTCGCCGCCGTTCGTGAAATCGCTGAAGTTCTTGCAGAAGGCTTCCTTGCAGGCGCTCAGCAACTCGTTGGCGCGCTTGTTCAGGATGCCTTGCGCGCCGTAATAGGAATTGCGCGTTTCCATGAGCGGTGAGCGGTCGGCCATCGCCAGCAAGGTGTTTTCCATTGCCTCGGCCTGGCGCGTGAGGACGCGGGCGGCACCATCGATCAACAGGTCGCGGCAGTCGTGCAGGATGGACAAGGTTTCGGCTGAAACCTGGGATCGGCGTGACCGCTCGAACTGGCTGAGATTAACAACGACAGAATTGTCTGACATTTCGCGCTCCATTTTGATCACCTCGCGGTATCGGCAGCGGGTCGACCTGGAAGCGGGACAAGTGGCAATACCGTGGTGAGACCGGCAGTCCCGCTGTCTCGCGCGCCCGTGCAGGCGTTCAAGCGAGACCGGAAACTTTGCGTCCCCGCCTCGCGGCGGGTTTGCCCTGTTCGGTGGTCGACATGTGCGTCGAGAAATCGACACACAGCCGCATAACTGACCTATCGGTCGGCTGCGGAGGAACTTGAGTGGAAATGAAGAAAAAAATCGGGAGGTCGCGTCCCCGCAGCCCGATGGCTGCAACTGGCAGGGGGAATTGCACCGGCAGGATAGGAAACTGGAGCGGGCGAAGGGAATCGAACCCTCCTCATGAGCTTGGGAAGCTCAGGTAATGCCACTATACGACGCCCGCATGCTTGAAGTTTGCCGTCCGGTACGCCTGATCCCGGGATTTAGGATAGGCGTGTCCTTCGGGGTAGAATTCGGGATGATACTGAAACTCCCGATTATCCAGAAGACGTGATTTGTGTTTGAACTTGTCATCAACGGCGAAGCCCGTACCTTCCCAGGACCGCTGACGCTGGGCCAGCTGGTCGAAACGCTCGACCTGGCCGGAAAACGCATCGCGATCGAAAAGAACGGCGAGATCGTTCCCCGTAGCCAGCATGCCAGCACCGAACTCGCCCACGGCGACCGCCTCGAGATCGTCGTCGCGGTCGGCGGCGGCTGAGTGGGCGTGAGGGGGGAGGCGTCAGGAGTGAGGTGTGCACTCCGGCCTTGTTCTCCCTCCGTCTGGTCCCTACTCCTTATGCCTTACTGAATCTATGGAACCACTCATAATCGCAGGTCAATCCTATTCTTCCCGCCTGCTGGTCGGCACCGGCAAGTACAAGGACTTTGAGCAGACCCGTCTCGCTGTCGAGGCCTCGGGCGCGGAAATCGTCACCGTGGCGATCCGCCGCACCAATATCGGCCAGGACGCCGGCCAGCCGAGCCTGCTCGACGCGCTGCCGCCTTCGAAATACACCTACCTGCCCAATACGGCGGGCTGCTACACGGCCGACGACGCGATCCGCACTCTGCGCCTCGCCCGCGAGCTACTGGATGGGCATTCTCTCGTCAAGCTCGAAGTGCTGGGCGATGCGGAGTCGCTCTACCCCAACGTGGCCGAAACCGTCAAAGCGGCAGAGGTGCTGGTCAAGGACGGCTTCCAGGTCATGGTCTATACGTCAGACGATCCCATCGTCGCCAGGCAGCTGGAGGACATCGGCTGCGTCGCGGTGATGCCGCTGGCGAGCCTGATCGGCTCCGGCATGGGCATCCTCAATCCGTGGAACCTGCAGATCATCATCGACCGGCTGTCGGTGCCGGTGATCGTCGACGCCGGCGTCGGCACCGCCAGCGACGCCACCATCGCGATGGAACTCGGCTGTGACGCCGTGCTGATGAATACCGCGATTGCCGGTGCGGGCAACCCCGTGCTGATGGCCTCCGCCATGAAGAAGGCGGTGGAAGCCGGCCGCGAGGCCTTCCTGGCCGGGCGGATGCCGAAGAAAATCTACCAGGCCAGCCCCAGTTCGCCGACCAGCGGCCTGATTACCGGAAGCAAGTGACATGACGGCTGATTCTGGCGCACATCCGCGCATCCGATCCTATGTGCTGCGCGCCGGGCGCGTCGGCTCCGGGCAGGCCCGCGCGCTGGCCGAAATCGGGCCGCAATTCATGCTGCCTTATCAGAAAGCCGAACTGGATCTGGGCGCCGTCTTCGACCGCGAAGCGCCGCGTGTCCTGGAGATCGGCTTCGGCATGGGCGAGGGGCTGGCCGCGATCGCCGCGGCCCATCCCGATAACGATTACCTCGGCGTCGAAGTCCATACCCCCGGGGTGGGTGCGTTGCTCAAACAAGTGGGCGAACGCGGCCTCACCAACGTGCGGGTCATCCAGCACGATGCGGTCGAGGTGCTCAACACGATGCTGGCACCGGCCAGCCTCGACGGCATTCATGTCTTCTTTCCCGATCCCTGGCACAAGAAGCGCCACCACAAGCGCCGCCTGATCCAGTCCCCGCTGGTGCAGCTGCTGGCCAGCCGCCTCAAGCCGGGCGGCTATATCCACCTGGCGACCGACTGGCAGGATTACGCCGAGCAGATGCTGGCCGTGCTCGGCGCCGAGACCATGCTGCAAAACACCGTGGCCGACTACGCGCCGCGACCTGATACCCGCCCGCTCACCAAGTTCGAGCAGCGGGGCATCCGCTTGGGGCACGGCGTCTGGGATCTGGTGTTCCGCCGAATTTAAATCCCCGCCCAGTGGGGCGTTGCCGATGCGGGCGGCTATGATGTCTGCATGGACATCCTGGAAATCGTCAAGGCGACGCTCGCCCTGTTCGCCATCGTCGACCCGATCGGCGTCATCCCGCTGTTTCTCATGGCCACGCATGGCTTTACCGTGGAGCAGAGCCGCTCGTCCGCGCGGATCGCCGCCATCACCGTGCTGGGCGTGCTGACCCTGTTCACCTTCCTCGGCGAGTCGCTGCTCCAGGTGCTCGGCATCCGTCTCGCCGCCTTTTCGGTGGCGGGGGGCCTGCTGTTGCTGCTGCTGGCGCTGTCGATGGTGCAGGCGCGCGTCAGTCCGCAGCGCCAGACCCGGGACGAAGCCGAGGAGGCCGAGGAAAAGGACGCTGTCGGCGCGGTGCCGCTGGGCGTGCCTCTGCTGGCCGGTCCCGGCGCGATCACCCACATGATCGTCGCGGCGGGCGCGACCCGGGGCGACGTCGTCCAGCAAACAGCCCTGCTGATCCCGGTGGCGCTGGTGGCCCTGTCGGTCTGGCTGGCGTTCCGCGCGGCGCCGGCGATCGCCCGCCGCCTCGGCAAGACCGGCATCCACGTCGTCACGCGCCTGATGGGACTCATCATCGCGGCCATTTCGATCGAAATGATCGCGGGCGGTCTCGGCAAACTGTTCCCGGGTTTGCTAGCCTGAGGGGCATGTTGGTGCGGGACGCACGTCCGGAGTGCGTAAAAGCGAACCGGGCGCGTCATATCCGCGTCTTGCAGCGTGATCACAGTTGGCACGATTGCTGCGCTGCAGCTATTCATACCCAATCAAGGAGGCAAGCATGGAATTCGGACTCGTCGGACTCGGCCGCATGGGCGGCAACATGGCAAGGCGCCTGGCGCGCAAGGGCATCAAGATCGCCGTGCACAACCGCAGCCATGAGGTCAGCGAGACCATCGCCGCAGAAACGGGCCATCAGGCCTGCGCCTCGCTGGAGGACATGGTCAAGGCCCTGCAGGCGCCCCGCATCGTCTGGCTGATGCTGCCCGCCGGCGAAGCAACCGAGGCGGCGCTCGACGCGCTGATGCCCTTGCTGGGCAAGGGCGACCTGGTGGTCGACGGCGCCAACGCCTATTACAAGGACGACCAGCCGCACGCCGACAAGCTGGCGGCGCATGGCATCGACTTCGCCGATGCCGGGGTGTCGGGGGGCGTGTGGGGGCTCGACAACGGCTACTGCATCATGTTCGGCGGCAGCGACGCGGCAGCCGCCAGGCTCAAGCCCTACATGGAGGCGCTGGCCCCGACGCCGACTACGGGCTGGCTGCACACCGGACCGGTTGGATCCGGCCACTTCACCAAGATGGTTCACAACGGCATCGAGTACGGCATGATGCAGGCCTTCGCCGAAGGCTTTGCGCTGATGAAGAACAAGCCGGGCTTCGACCTGGATGTCGGCGCGATTGCCGAACTGTGGCGGCATGGCAGCGTGGTGCGGTCCTGGCTGCTCGACCTGTCGGTGGATTTCCTGGCCAAGGACCAGGCGCTCGATTCGATCGAGCCGTTCGTCGCGGATTCGGGCGAAGGCCGCTGGACCGCACTGGAGTCGGTGGAGCAGGGCATCCCCACGCCGGTGATGTCGCTGGCGTTGATGATGCGGTTTGCCACCCAGGGCAAGAACGACTACGCGGCCAAGATGCTGGCCAAGATGCGCCAGGGATTTGGAGGCCACGCCGTCAAGGAGGAGGGCAAATGAGCCAGGTGTCGGAAGACGCGCTGCCGTGCACCTTCGTGATCTTTGGTGCCACCGGCAACCTGTCCACCAACAAGCTGCTGCCCGCGCTCTATCACCTCGAAGCGGCGGCCCGCCTGTCCGAGTCGCTCAGGATCATTGCCTTTTCACGCCGTGACTGGAGCGACGACGACTGGCGCACGCACATGCGCGAAGTGCTGGCCGACCGGATCAAGGGCAAGCAGGACAGCCCGGTGTTCGAGCGTTTCATCGCCCGCTTCAGCTACCAGCAGGGCGATCTCAACAAGGTCGAGTCGTATCAGGAACTGGCCAGGCGTCTGCCGTCCGAGGAAGCCTGCTCGACCACGGTGTTCTATCTGGCGATCAAGCCGGCCGAGTTTGCCGCGGTGATCCACAACCTCGAGGCCGTGGGCCTGAACCGGCCGCGCGGCCTGAATCGCGTGGTGCTGGAAAAGCCCTTCGGCGAGGACATCGAATCGGCGCGCATGCTGAACCAGTTGCTGCACCAGCATTTCGAGGAGGAGCAGATCTTCCGCATCGACCACTTTCTGGGCAAGGAAACGGTGCAGAACCTGCTGGTGTTCCGCTTCGCCAACACGCTGATCGAACCGCTGTGGAACCGCAATTTCATCGACCACGTGCAGATCACCGTGGCCGAATCGATCGGCATCGAGCAGCGCGCCGACTATTACGACCATGCCGGGGCGCTGCGCGACATGCTGCAGAACCACCTGATGCAGTTGCTCACGGTCGTGGCCATGGAGCCCCCGCCTGCGCTGGAAGCCGACGCGCTGCGCGACGAAAAGGTGAAGGTGCTGCGCTCGATTCGACCGATCGCCAAGCGCGCGGTGCACGCCCACGCCATCCGGGCGCAATACGCGCGCGGCGTGATCGACGGCAAGTCGGTGCCGGGCTACCAGCAGGAAGACAATGTCGAGTCGAACTCGATCACCGAGACCTACGTGGCCGCCAAGTTCTACATCGACAACTGGCGCTGGCGCGGGGTGCCTTTCTACCTGCGAACCGGCAAGCGCATGCCGCGCCAGACCTCGATGATCGCGATCCGCTTTCGCCATCCGCCGCAGCAATTGTTCCGCGAAACGCCGCTCGAGTCCGTCGACCCCAACTGGATCCTGCTGTCGATCCAGCCCGACGAATCGATGCGCATGGAAATCCATGTCAAGCAACCGGGGCTCGACATGGACACGCGGCTGATGCAGATGAACGCCAGCTTCCTCAAGACCGACGAGCAAACGCTCGACGCCTACGAAACGCTGCTGCTCGATGTCATCGAGGGCGACCGCTCGCTGTTCCTGCGCTTCGACGAAGTCGAATGGGCCTGGCGGGTGGTCGACCCCATCCTCAAGCACTGGACCGTCGAGCGCGAATACATCCCGACCTACCCCGCAGGAACCTGGGGCTCGCCCGATTCCAACCGCCTGTTCGACAGCGACGACCAGACCTGGCGCAACGAACTATGACGCAACCCGAATGGCGGGTTTTCCCCGATTCCGACGTCATGGTCGAGCGCCTCGCCGACGCCGTGTGCGAAGCGGCGGATGCCGCGATCGCGGCGCGAGGCATTTTCCACCTGGTGCTGGCGGGCGGCAGCACGCCGCTCGCGCTCTATCGTGCGCTGGCCGAACGACAGGTCGGCGATCCGCGCTGGCATGTCTGGTACGGCGACGAGCGGTGCCTGCCTGTGGAACACCCGGAGCGCAACAGCGCCGCGATCGAGGCGGCCTGGCTGGGCGCCTCGCCGATTCCGCCCGAGAACCGGCGTCCGATCCCGGCCGAGCGGGGACCGGACGAGGCGGCGACAGCGTATGCGGCCTGGCTGTCGGATGCGCCGGATTTCGACCTGGTGCTGCTCGGCATGGGTGAAGACGGCCACACCGCCAGCCTGTTTCCCGGCCAGGACTGGGGCAAGGCGCCCGGCAACCCGGACGTGCTCGCGGTCCGCGGCGCGCCCAAGCCGCCGCCCGAACGCGTGAGCCTCTCGGCGGCGCGGCTGAACCGCAGCCTGCGCGTCTGGTTCGTGATCACCGGTTCGGGCAAGCGGCATGCCCTGCGCCGCTGGGCATGGCAGGAGGCGATGCCGGTCACGGCCGTGCAGGGCCGTCAGGAAACCGTGGGCTGGGTCGATGCGCCCGCCTGGCCGGCGGACGAGTGATCACGCGTCCGCGTCGGATTCGCTTGCTGCCGGCTTGCCCGGCTTCTTCGCGGCCGCCAGCATGGCCTGGCGCGATGCCGGGGTTTCCAGGCTGATGCGGCCGAGCGTGCCGCTACGATAGTCGGTCAGCAGGATCATCGCGGCCTTTTCGAGGTCAAGTTCCGCGCCGCGCCCCTTAAGAATGCAGCCGCGCTTCTTCGCCACCGCTTCCAGCACGCCGGTCGCATCCAGTCCCTCGAGCGGAAACTTGTAGCGCGTCGTGATCAGCCTGGGGTAGCGCTCGAGCAGGATGCCGGCCAGGAAAATGGCCACCTCCTCGTCGATCACCGCGTTGCGGCCGATCGCGTGGCTCGCCGCCAGCATGAAGCCGTCGGAATCGTGCTCGATCTTCGGCCAGGTCATCCCCGGCGTGTCGACCAGCGTCAGCCGCGGCGACAGGTTGATGCGCTGCTGCGACTTGGTCACCGCCGGCTCATCGCCCACCGCCGCCACCTTGCGCTTGACCCAAGCGTTCATCAGCGTCGATTTGCCGACGTTGGGGATGCCCATGATCATCAAGCGCAACGGCTTGAACACGTCGTCGCGATGCGGCGCGAGCTTCTGCGCCAGCCCGGCCAGCTTCGCCACGTCAGCCGGCTTCTTCGCCGAGATCGCCACCGCCATCACGCCCGGCTGCCTGTTGTAGTGGTCGATCCACGCGCGCGTCGCCTCGGGGTCGGCGAGGTCGACCTTGTTCAGCACCTTGAGGCAGGGCCGCTGGCGAAAGTGGCGCAGTTCGTGGATCATCGGGTTGCTGCCGGCTTCCGGCAGGCGCGCGTCGAGCACCTCGACCACGACGTCGATCTGCGCCATCGTCTCCGCGGCCTTCTTGCGCGCGGTGGTCATGTGACCGGGGAACCACTGGATAGGCATGATGTGGTTTCTGCCCTACTTGAATTCGGTTATCAGGAAGTTTTCATGCGCAGTGTCAGTGTCTGACCTCTCCGCGCGCACGACCACTGTTGTTTTACCCATTTCGCCATTCAACGCGAATGTGTAGAGCCGATAGGCCTTGGAAGTTTCGCTGGCTGCTACCGAAACGCGCTTGACGAGTTCCGCTTCTTTTATGGCGCCGACTCGGAGGTTGACTTGTGCATCGCTTGCTAGGAAATCATTGATGGCAAGCTTTGACGCATCATTATCTAGTGCGAACTCACTTGCCAAATACATTGCAATAAATCCAACAAGGAGAAATCCAATCCACTTGAATGGCTTGAGCGCATTCATGCTTAGCCTGCGCCGCCCCCGCTGCCCACGCCGTGCGCCGCCTGCAGCACCAGCGCATCAAAATCCGCCGCGCTCATCAGCCCGCGCTCGGCAACGATATCGCGCACCGGACGTCCGGATTTTTCCGACTCCTTGGCGACTTCGGCAGCCTGGTTGTAGCCGATCTGGGTGTTGAGCAGGGTGGCGAGCGCGACACTCTGGTGGATGAAGAAGGCGCAGCGTTCACGGTTGACGATAATGCCCTTGAGATTCTTCTCGGTGGCGGCGTTCATCGCGTTGGTCAGCCAG
>JBFHQA010000005.1:0-35051 GCA_041592455.1 Thiobacillus sp.
ACGTGGTGCTGACCATCACCGAAATGCTGCGCAGCGCCAAGGTCGTCGGCAAGTTCGTCGAGTTCTTCGGCGAAGGCGCCGCCGCCCTGCCGGTGACCGACCGCGCGACGATCGCCAACATGGCGCCCGAATACGGCGCCACCATGGGCTTCTTCCCGGTCGATGAAGCCACCTGCCAGTATTTCGCCGCGACCGGCCGCCCCAAGGATCAGGTCGACCTGATCCGCGCCTACTACCAGGCGCAGAACCTGTTCGGCATCCCCAAATCGGGCGAAATCGACTATTCGCAAACGCTCACGCTGGACCTGTCCACGGTCGAGCCCTCGGTCGCCGGCCCCAAGCGCCCGCAGGACCGCATCGCGCTGTCCGCCATCGAGTCGACCTTCGACGCGCTGATGACCAAGCCCAAGGAAAACGGCGGCTACGGCAAGACCGAGGATGACCTGCGCCGCACCTACCCTGTCGAAGGCGGCGATGAGTTGCGCCACGGCAGCGTGGTGATCGCGGCGATCACGTCGTGCACCAACACGTCCAACCCCGGCGTCATGATCGCCGCCGGCCTGCTGGCCAAGAAAGCGGTCGAACTGGGCCTCTACACCCCGTCGCACGTCAAGACCAGCATGGGCCCCGGTTCGCGCGCCGTGACCGAATACCTCAAAGCTGCAGAGCTGCTGCCCTATCTCGAAAAACTGGGCTTCGGCGTGGTTGGCTACGGCTGCACCACCTGCATCGGCAACTCCGGCCCGCTGCCCGAAGCGATCGAGAAAACCGTGCTCGACAACGACCTCGTCGCCTGCTCGGTGCTGTCGGGCAACCGCAACTTCGAGGCCCGCGTGCACCAGAACGTCAAGGCCAACTTCCTGATGTCGCCGCCGCTGGTCGTCGCCTTTGCGCTGGCCGGCCGCGTGCCGTTCAACGTCGAGAAGGAGCCGATCGGCGCCGGCAAGAACGGTCCGGTCTACCTGAAGGACATCTGGCCCTCCAACGAGGAAGTTGCCGCGCTGCTGCACCACTCCACCGATGCCGGCGCATACAAGAGCTACGCCAACGTCGGCGCCAACAACCCGCTTTGGGACGGCGTGTCCGCGCCCACCGGCGCGGTGTACCAGTGGGACGAGCACTCGACCTACATCCAGGAGCCGCCGTTCTTTGTCGGCCAGAAAGCCGCCAGCGCCTCCATCCAGGGTGCACGCGCGCTGGCCATCTTCGGCGACTCGGTCACCACCGACCACATCAGCCCGGCCGGCGGCATCAAGCCGACCTCGCCGGCGGGCCGCTACCTGACCGACCACAAGGTCGACAAGGCCGACTTCAACAGCTACGGCGCCCGTCGCGGCAACCATGAAGTGATGATGCGCGGCACCTTTGCCAACGTGCGCATCAAGAATCTGATGGTGCCGGGCTCGGAAGGCGGCGTGACCATGAAGAACGGCAAGGAGCTGTCGATCTACGACGCGGCCATGCAATACCAGGAAGAAGGCACTCCGCTGATGATCTTCGCCGGCGAAGAGTACGGCACCGGTTCCAGCCGCGACTGGGCGGCCAAGGGCACCACTCTGCTGGGCGTGAAGGCAGTCGTGGCCAAGAGCTTCGAGCGCATCCACCGGGCCAACCTCGCCGGCATGGGCGTGCTGCCCTGCCAGTTCAAGGACGGCGTCGATGCCGCCACGCTGAAGCTCGACGGCAGCGAAAACTTCGACCTCGAAGGCACCGAGTCCGGCATCACCCCGCAGCAGGACGTGACGCTGGTGATCCATCGTGCCAACGGCGATACCGACAGGGTCGCGCTCAAGCTGCGCATCGATACCCCGATCGAGGTGGAGTACTACAACAAGGGCGGCATCCTGCCGTTCGTGCTGGAGCAACTGGTGGGCTGAGCACGGCCTGACGCCAGCCGCAGATGAGCAAGGGGGCCGGGATACGGGCCCCCTTTTTCATGTCCAGGATGGCGATGCCGCATTGGCCCATTCGTGAAAACGTTCTCTTGCCGAACTCAAGGAACGAGACACGGCCGCCAATCTGCGGAACAATGGAGCCAAGGTGTTCCGGAACGGCGTTGCCTTCGACCAGGGCCCAGGCAGCGTGTTGTCCGTATTGCCTGCGCGGGCCCATCCAATCAGGAGATCGCATGACCACACGTTTCATATTGTCTGCCCTGGCTGCCCTGGCGATCGCCGCATTGCAGACCGGATGCGAACGCAAGCCGCTGACCTATCGGTCAGACATCAAGCCGGTGCTGGATGCGAATTGCGTGTCCTGCCACGTGCCTGGCGGTTCGGGGTTTGAAAAGTCAGGGCTGCGGCTGGACAGCTACGATGCGATCATGAAGGGAAGCCGGCTGGGGCCGGCTGTCAGGCCGGGCTCGAGCGTCAGCAGCACCCTGTACCGGCTCGTGTCGGGGCAGATGGATCCCTCGATCCGCATGCCGCATGGCCAGTCGGTGCTGTCGGAAGAAAACGTGAACAAGATAGGCGCCTGGATCGACCGCGGCGCCCAGTACTGAAGGCACGCCAGACGCCACACCGGCTGCGCTCAGAACGCGAACTGCCGCCCGAAAAGCTCGCTGACGTTGTTCGCTGCCAGCGGCTTGCTGACGAGGTAACCCTGGATTTCGTCGCAACCGTTCTGCTTCAGGAAAGCGACCTGTTCGACCGTTTCCACGCCCTCGGCGACGACCTTGAGGCTCAGCGCGTGGGACAGGCGGATGATGGCGTTGGCAATCTCGGCATCGTCGGAGTCCGTCAGCACATTGTCGACAAAGCTCTTGTCGATTTTCAGCGCGTCGATCGGCATCCGCTTCAGTTGGCCCAGATTGGAGTGACCGGTCCCGAAGTCGTCGATGTAGACATGCAGCCCTCGCTGGCGCAAGGCATCGAGCATGTCGAAGGTCCGCATCGGATTGTCCATCGCCGAGCTTTCCGTGACTTCAAGCTGCAAATAGGCCGTATCCATGCCGGTTTCGCTGATGATGGCATCGATATCCTCGATCAGGCGGGCATCCGAGAACTGACGCGGCGACAGGTTGACCGCCACGGGCGGAGGATTCAGCCCGGCATCGCGCCACTGGATCCACTGCTCGCACGCGGCCCGCACCACCCAGCGCCCGACCGGCATGATCAGGCCGGTTTCCTCGGCAACCGGAACGAACTGGTCGGGCCAGATGATCCCGCCCGAGCGCGGCAGCCAGCGCGCCAGCGCTTCGAGCCCCACCACCTTGCCGCTGGCGAGATCGACCTTGGGCTGGTACATCAGCGCCAGTTCGTTGCGCTCGATCGCCTGGCGCAGGCCCGTTTCGAGATTGAGCTGATGCTGCGCCACCGTGTTCAGTTCGTCGCTGAAGTATTCGAATCCGCTCCGGCGCTGCTTGGCCTGGTACATCGCCAGGTCGGCCTGGCGCAGCAGCGTGTTGGCGTCGGTGCCATCGTCCGGGTAGACGCTGATGCCGATGCTGGCACCGATGGCATAGCGCCTCTGGGCAATCTTGAACGACACGCCCAGGGCCTTGAGCAGCTTGCGCGCCACCCGGCTGGCGGCGCGCGAGGCCGGCGGATGCACCAGCACGACGGCGAACTCGTCGCCGCCCAGTCGGGCCACGAAGTCGTCTGCCCGCAACTGCTCGTCCAGCCGGTTGGCCACGATGCGCAGCACCTGGTCCCCGACTTCGTGCCCCTGCGAGTCGTTGATATGCTTGAAGCGGTCGAGATCGATGAACAGCAGCGAGACCTGGGCATTCTCGCGTTGTGCGCGCGCCAGCGCATGCCCCAGGAAGTCCTGGAAATACGATCGATTGGGCAGCCCGGTCAGGGGGTCGTGGTTGGCCAGCATGTCCAGCCGCATCTCGGAATAGCGGCGCTCGGTGAGGGCGGCCGAGACAAACAGTCCGCCAAGCGCCATGATGACCATGCTGACCTGCAGCGCAAAAATATCCTGGGCCGTGGTGGCGCTGGTGAGCCCGCCGAAAGAGGCCACCGCCACCCAGGTCACGATGATCGCCGACAGGAATATGGCGATGCTCGCGCCCGTCACGGAGAATCGCAGCGCGGCCCACAACACGCCGGGCATCAGGGCGAACAGGACCACTTCCGCGGGACGCAGGGGGTGGGCGTATTGCATCATGGCCAGGGTCAGCAGCAGCATGCTGAGCACCAGCATCAGCCCCTCCAGGCGCGCGGCCTTGTTGGTGGGCAGCAAGTCCCAGCGCGAGGCCGTCAGCAGCAGCGGAGCGATCAGATACACGCCGAGCAGGCTGCTCAACCACCATACCCACAGGGCCCTCAGCACCAGGCTGCTGGAAAGGTCGCCCAGAAAGTACAGGCTCGATACACCTGCCAGGGCGCTGACCGCGCAGCCCAGCGGAGACGCGACCAGGGTGAACTTGGCGACGCTGGGAACAAAGTCGAGCGTGGAGCTGAAAGGCTGCAGAAAGCGCGGCAGATATCCGATGACTGCCGCCCCCGCAGCCGCGCCGAGCGCCAGCAGAAAGGCACTGTCGAGCGGCAGGGCCTGGCTGTAGATGGCCAAGGCGCCGAGCGTCACGCCGACGACCCCGGCGAGTCCATGGCGCAGGCTCACCATGGCGCCCACGCCGGCAGCCAGCCAGATGGCCGCGACGACCTCGGCAAAATAGGAAGAAAGCTTGAGGCTGATCCAGCCAGCCAGCGCGTACCCCAGCGCTGCGAGCGTGACGATCAAGACCGATCGTCTGATGTCGGAAAGAGCCAAGTGTTAGCCGTTACGGCATGCGCTCAGGCCGCGTCGGGATCAAACTGCGCCTGCACGGATTCAAGCGCATCCTTTAGGGTTTCCTCGGACAATCCGTTGAGCTGCTCGGCGAGCATTTCAGCGGCGTCGATCGTATCGGCCTCCTCCGGAAGGGTGTCGGTGTCCAGGTTGGCGACGAACACCGCGGCGGCGCCGGTCACCTGGAGCAGTTGGCGGCGCTCGGCCATCAGTAACTCGATCTCTTCCCGCAACAGACGGACTTCATCCTCTTTCATGGCGTGCAGGCTCATGCTCGTCTCCGTTCTTTCTAAGTTAGCTCAGCCAAACAGGGTCAGCACCCCGGTGTAGCCATACAAGCGGTTGTAGGAAATCTCGCCGTTGGCAAAAAAGCCCACCAGCGGGAAATCGCCCAGGGTGTCGCGAATCAGCCCCAGCTCGCGGTTCGGCGCGCCGAACATGTGCTGGCCGCGACCCAGACAGGAATAATACACGCCTCCCCGGATCGGCGCGTCGAGTTGGCTGCCGATCGCTTTCAGCATCCTCAGCAGGTCGTCTTCGGCCGTTTGCTGGTCGCGGCGGCAAAACAGCAGTTCGTCTCCGGCCTCGACGTATTCCCCGACCGCCACCAGGCCGTTCTGCGGATCGACGCCCAGGATGTTGCGGACCAGGTAATCGTTGGTGTCCGATCCCCTGACTGGAAGACCGACAAAGATGAAGCCGGCAGCCCGTCGCAGGTCGCGCGCCAGCACCTCGCCGATCTCCTCCTTCATCACGTCCAGTGCGGGACGATGATCGAGGCTGCCGATGACATTCTTGTTCGCCGTGGTGACATGATGGCGCGGGCCCAGCGGCGAGATGCCCTGGGTCAGCCGCGTGGCCAGCTTCACGCGCTCGCTGAACAGCACGCCGGACAGGCCGCCTTTGACCACTTCATCGCTGATCTGCGCGGTTTCGCCGCGCGAGCTCGACAGGCCACCGACCACGAAGCCGCTCGACACCTGCTCGCTCAGGCCTTCGATCAGTTCCTGGATCCGGTTGTTGGAGGGGTCGCCATGCGCCACGGCAAAATAGGCGTTCGCAGGCGGGACCTGCATGTCCTGTGGACTGGACATGACCGGCAGCATGCTGAAATCGCCGGGTGCAAACTCTCCCAGCATCACGGCCATGGCCGGCTCTTCCAGGTATTCCACCCCGGTGGCGCACACGCCGACCCCGACGCTGCCCGTCCAGTGCGGCACGCCCGTCGCACTCTTGAAAAAAGCCAGGATCGCAGCGAGCTCGCCCGCGAAGGCATCCGACACATAGAGGAATCCCAGCGATGCCGCCGAGGGGATCGCGCCCAACTGGCTCATGCATGCCTGGGCCGCCTGGGTCCATTCCGGATGCGCCGCGTGGGCATGCCTGAAGGGGGAAGTCGAGGTATCCATTCAATCCAGCCGGCCGGAAGAACGCGGGAAAGCACGCCTGGCCGGGACGGCGACCGGCAATCCGTTCATGAAGTGGGCAGGCGTGCCGGGCATCAATACCCCGTCTTGCTGCTGCGCGGCAACTCGCCTTCGCCGAAGAAATTCCACAGCAGATGCGCCACCACTTCGGGGGCGATCACCGTATGCTGGTTGTGGGTCTCCTGCAGGGCTGTCCTGAGGTTCTTGCGCACTTCCGGATCGCCGGTCAGGTCGAAAATGATGTCGACTTTTGCGCCCAGGCTCACGACATCGAGCGCATTCTGGAACACGGGCACCTTGCTCTGGCTGAAACCCAGCGCCACCGGCGACTCGAGATCGCGATGCGCCACGGCCACGATCTCGACCTTGACGTGATCCTCCTGGATCTTCTCCAGGAAATGCTCCGCGAACTTCTCACCCACCTCACCCAGCCCCAGCAAGGCAACCTTGACGACATGACTCATGACCCGCTCCTCTTATATTTGAAATACCTGATTTATTGAACGCATTCATATGCAACCCATGCGCAGCACAAGCATACGTACCCTGCACCCTGCTGTCGATACCGGTCCCTGAGTCAACCGCCAGACGGTTTCGGGGCAGCCAGCCAGGCGATATGATGCGAGGTCACCTTCAGGACCGACCATGCCAGACCACACTCCGCTCTATCCGCCGCTCGAACCCTACGCAAGCGGCATGCTCGACACCGACGGCATCCACCGCATCTACTGGGAAACCTCGGGCAATCCCGACGGAATACCCGTCGTGTTCGTGCACGGCGGACCGGGCTCGGGCACCTCGTCCGGCCAGCGACGCTTCTTCGATCCGGCTCGCTACCGGATCGTGCTGTTCGACCAGCGCGGCTGCGGCCGTTCGACGCCGCACGGCGAACTGACCGACAACACCACGCCTCACCTGATAGCCGACATGGAAGCGCTGCGTCGTTCGCTCGGCATCGATACCTGGCTGGTCTTCGGCGGGTCCTGGGGGTCGACGCTGGCGCTGGCCTACGCCGAAGCCCATCCAGAACGCTGCCGGGGGCTGGTGCTGCGCGGGATTTTCCTGTGCCGCCGCAGCGAGATCGACTGGTTCCTGTACGGCATTCGCGCGCTGTTTCCCGAAGCGCAGCGCCACCTGGCGAAGTTCATCCCCGAAGAAGAGCGGCATGACCTGCTGGCTGCCTACCATCGCCGCCTGACGCATCCGGACCCGGCCATACACCAGCCCGCCGCCCACCGCTGGTCCACCTTCGAAGCGTCCTGCTCCACGCTGCTGCCCAATCCCGACCTGGTGTCGGCGTTCGGCAGCGATAAGACCGCGCTGTCCCTGGCGCGCATCGAAGCGCACTATTTCGTCAACGACATCTTCCTGCCGGAAAATAGCCTGCTCGACAACGTCGACCGCCTCCGCTCGATCCCCGCCGTGATCGTTCAGGGGCGCTACGACGCGGTCTGCCCCATCGTCTCGGCAGACGATCTGGTGCGAGTCTGGCCCGAAGCGCGCTATGTCATCGTCCCGGATGCCGGGCATTCGGCCTTCGAGCCCGGCATCGCGCACGAACTTGTTGCCGCCACCGATGGCTTCGCCCGGACCGGACGCTTCGACTGACATGACTCTCTCGCCCTATGTATTCGATGCCAGCGCCGAGAACTTCAACCGGCTGGTCCTGGAAAACTCGCACAAGGGGCCGGTGCTGGTGCATTTCTGGACCCCCAAGGCGGGGCCGTGCTTCATCCTGATGCCTCGGCTGGTCAAGCTCGCCACCGAATACGGCGGCAAGTTCCTGCTGGTCATGCTCAACGCCGACGAACTGCCCGAACTGGCGCGGCGCTTCAGCGTGAATTCGGTGCCCACGGTCAAGTTCTTCTGGCGCGGCGAAGTCGCCCACACCATCCACGGCGCCGATCCCGACAGCAGCTTTCGCGCGGTGCTCGACCGCTTCATCGCCGGCGATGCGAATCGGGCGCATGCCCTGGGCGTGGCGGCCTGGCAATCCGGCAACGTCCAGCAGGCGCGCATGCTGCTCGCCAATGCGGCGATGGCCGAACCCGAGAACCTCGCCATCCCGCGCGACCTGGCGAAGCTGCTGTGGTCCGAAGGCGACAGCGAACACGCCCTGAAGCTGCTCGAAAGCCTGCCGCCGGAAGCCCGCTCCGAGCCCGACATCGCGCACCTGATCGCCCACCTGACGCTGGTCGAGACTGCCCGCCAGGCCCCGCCGCTGACGCAACTGAACGAGCAGCTTGCCCGCCAGCCTGAATCGCTGGAGGCGCGCTACCAGCGTGCCTCGATCCTGCTGACGCAGGACGACTACCCCGGCGCGATGGCGGACCTGCTTTTCATCGCCCGCACCGACCGGACCTATCGCCACGACATCGGACGCACGAGCCTGCTGGCCCTGTTCGACCTGCTGGGCAGTACGCACCCGTTGACCCGCCAATACCGCCAGGCCCTGTCCGAGTCGCTGCATTGAAGTTCGAGCATCCCGCATTTCTTCCCTACCAGGGACTGATCGAGGCGCTCGACCTGGCGACCGCCCTGCCCTCGCTCGACGCGCTCAACGAACAGGCTGCCCGCCTCGACACGACGCAGGCGAAAGGCCTGCCGGTGCGCTTCTTCTCGCCGGACGGCCGCCTGTCGGCACGCGATTACGAAACGCATATCCTGGAGTCGGGCGAGGTGCCCACACGGGCGGACACCTGGCACGACATCCTGAACGCGCTGGTGTGGCTGCGATTTCCGCGCTTCAAGGCTGCGCTGAATGCCGCCCACGGCGAAGCGATGGCGACCGAGACCGAAAGCCTGCGGGGCCGCCGCCGCGATGCCTTGACAGTCCTCGACGAATCCGGCGTGTGGGTCGTCAGCCCGGATGCGGCGCTTCAGGCCATGCTGTCCGAACGCGCCTGGAAGCCGCTGTTTGATGGCCAGCGCCGCGCGGTCGAAACGCGCATGTGTTTCGTGGTGGTCGGGCACGCGCTGCTGGAAAAGACGCTGGCCCCTTATCCTTCCATGACCGGCAAATGCCTGATGCTGGAAAGCGCTTCACTGGAACTGGAAGCAGCGGAAGCGCTCGCGGTCGCGGCGCTCGGGTCGATCGACACCCCGAAGATGCTGGCGCCGCTTCCGATACAAGGCATCCCCGGCTGGGATCCGGCGAATGAAGCGGCGACGTACTACGACAACCTGAACGTTTTTCGGCCTGCCCCCGCCAGGCCGTTACCCGCCGGGCTGCGGTAAGGGCCTGCATACCAGCTTGTAGAGCGGGGCCGATGGCGCAATCGTCTTCCAGCGGGCCGCACCAGGCTTCACCGCCATGTGATCGACCATCGCATCGTTATCGGTAAACACGGCGCGCGACAGCGTGGCCACGCGCATGCGCGAACAGTCGATCACCCGCTTGTGCAGTTCTTCACGCAGCGGCCGCAGGCTGCCAGGGTCGATTTTCCCGCTGCGCAAGGCATGCCGCTCGCGAAAGCTGACTACCCCTGCATCGCGCTCCAGGCTGGCCAGATCGACCGACACAACGGCCTCCGGCGTTTCGTTTACGACCTGCCAGCCATGCGCCGCGAAAGGCCAGCTAGCCAGGCAGGCGAGCGCGCCCAGCAGCGCCCGCATCAGTTTGCCGTCGCCGGCAATTCGCCTCCCGCCACCCAATCCTGGGCCAGCTCCAGCTCGTCGAACAAGCGGATGTCTGCCGACATGAACAAGCGGTTGATCCACATGCTCCACGCCACCCACTGGTCGCCGGTCAGGATCGCAATGCGTCCGAAGTCGTTCTTGTGCTCGCGCGAGAACCTGATCTCCTCCCAGGCGACGTCGACGCTATACGACAGCATGTCCCTCAGGTCGAACAGCACATTGACCTCGCCCTGGAACTGGATGCCGTGGCACACGGCCTGCTCGAATTCGCGATAGTCATCGAGCGTGAACTGCCCCATGACGGTGACCAGAACCTGATTGTCCTTGGCGTCGAGATTGATCATGACTGACTCCTTTGTGTTGTTGTCTCACTATAGCGAATCGGGCCGCGGAGGGGCAGACAGGCGCACCGCCAGAATGCCCGCCAGCGCCACCACCCCCATGCCGATCCAGGCCATGAGCGGAAGCCTTTCCCCGAAGATCAGCACGCCGTAAATCGCGGAAAACCCCACCGTCGTGTAGGCCAGCGCCCCGACCGTGAGCGTGCGTCCGCGATGATAGGCGCGCGTCAGCGCGAGCTGGGCCAGCGTCGCGGTGACGCCGATGCCGACCAGCCAGGGCCAGTCCTCGGCCTGCGGCCGGTGAAACCCCGCCACGAGCATCCAGGCGCCGCCCCACAGGGTCGAAAGCAGCGTGAAGTAGAACACCACCCGCCATTCCGGCTCGCCCAGCTTGCCGAGATTCTTGACGTTGACGTAAGCCGTCGCTGCCAGCATGCCCGACAGCAGGCCGGCCAGCGCGGGCAGCCAGGCCTGCTCCCGGACCTGGGGCTGCAGCACCATCACGATCCCGACGAATCCCAGCAGCACGGCGCCGACCAGGCCGCGCCCATGCCGCTCGTGCAGCCACCATGCTGACAGCGCCGCCAGAAACAGCGGCGCCGTGTAATTCAGCGTGACCGCCGTGGCCAGCGGCAAATTGGCCAGCGCATAGAAAAACAGCACCAGTGCGCTGAAGCCCGACAGTCCGCGCCAGACATGCGCCCGCAGATGGCGCGTCAGCAACGGCGCCACCAGCTGGCGGCGGCTGGCCGCAATCATGATCCAGATCGCAAACAGGCCGAAGATCGAGCGATAGAACACCAGCTCGGCGCTGGAAAAGTGGGCGGAGGCGTGCTTCACCATCACGCCCATCATCGCGAACAGCGCGGCTGCCACCAGCATCCAGCTCGACTTCATGGAAGGCGCCGATCAAAAAAAACGGGCGGTGTCGGCCGCCCGTTGGAATGACTGAGCATGCTCATTTGAGATGGGGTTCGATCTCGCGTCGCAGGAAGGCATGAAAATGCATCATGCCATCCTCCAGCGGAGACTGGTACGGGCCGGTCTCGCTGATGCCCTGCTGATACAGCGCGCGCCGGCCCTTGTGCATGCGCTCGCAGATGTCCTCGTCTTCCACCGCGGTTTCCTGGTACGCGGCCTGCTCGGCCTCGATGAACGCGCGCTCGAACAGCACGATGTCCTCGGGATAATAGAATTCCACCACGTTGGAGCACGACTCCACGCCGGTCGGAACGATCGACGACACCACCAGCACATGCGGATACCACTCGACCATGAGGCCGGGGTAATACGTCAGCCAGATCGAGCCGTGCTTCGGCACCTTGCCCTGCTGGTAGGCCATCACCTGGTCGTGCCATTTCTGGTACACCGGCGAACCCGCCCTGGACAGCCCGCGGTTCACGCCCACGGTCTGCACCGACCACCAGTCGCCGTATTCCCACTTCAGGTCGTCGCAGGTCACGAAATGCCCGAGACCCGGATGATAGGGCGCGACGTGGTAGTCCTCCAGGTACACCTCGATGAAGGTCTTCCAGTTGCAGGCGTAGTGCGTGACCTGCACGCTGTCGAGCATGAAGCCGGAGAAATCCAGCTCGCGCGCCGCCTGCATGCCGGCGAGGTCGGCTTTCACGTCGCGCCCGCCCGCGAACAGCAGGCCCTGCCAGTTCTGCAGGCCGGTACGGTTGAGGTTGAGGCAGGGATTGCCCGGAAACTCTGGCGCACCCATCAGCTGGCCCTGGCTGTCGTAGGTCCAGCGGTGGATCGGGCAGACGATGTTGTTGGACGGTAGCTTGCCGCGCCCCTTCAGCATGATGGCCTGGCGATGCCGGCACACGTTGGACAGCATCTTGATGCCCGAGCCGCTGTTGACCAGCATCTTCGCGCCGTCGAACATTTCCAGCGCGTGGTAATCGCCCGTCTCGGGCACCATCAGCTGATGGCCCGCATAACCGGGGCCATGCTTGAACAAATGCTCGAGCTCCAGCGCATAGATGGCCGGATCGAAATACCAGGAAACTGGCAACTGAGGCGAAGTTAGCGACAAGGCGCTGGATTCGGCGAGATCGCTCATGGCGTACCCTACTCAAAACCAAGCCCCCTCCAGACAACGGCACTGGAGCGGCAAGCGTGACCTTCAAGCGGTCATCATTAAAAATCGTATCGGGACGAACTTCCCGAAGCCCACCGGATATACGGATATCCCTGCCCTGCAAGCAGGGAAAGCACAAAATTTTAGCATAGGGGTTTACCCCGGGGAGGCGTCCATGCGCTGAATTTGTTAAAGTAACGCGCTTTGTTCCTGCCGGCTTCGATTCCATGGCCAAACCCCGCGCCGCCACCCCGCCCAAAGATTACGAGTCTGCGCTCGCCGAACTGGAAACCATTGTGGGTGAAATGGAATCGGGCCAGCTGCCGCTGGAGGCCTCGCTGACCGCCTACAAGCGCGGCGCCGAACTGCTGCAGTATTGCCGCCAGCAACTGGCCGAAGCCGAGCAGCAGGTCAAGATTCTCGAAAACGGCACATTGGCCGACTTCAAGGCCGGCCCGTCCACCAGGACCGAAGACACCGATGACTGACTTTACAGGCTGGATGCAGGCATGCCAGGCGCGCATGGAAAACGTGCTGGCCGACACGCTCCCCCCCTTGGATATCGCGCCGCAGCGGCTGCACGAGGCGATGCGCTATGCCGTGCTCGGCGGCGGCAAGCGGGTGCGCCCGCTGCTGGCATTCGCCGCAGGCGAAGTCACGGGCGCCGAGCCCGACCGCGTGCAGCACGCCGCGGCGGCCGTTGAACTGATCCATGCCTACTCGCTGGTGCACGACGACATGCCGGCAATGGACGACGACGCCCTGCGGCGCGGCAAGCCCACCGTGCACGTCGAATTCGACGAAGCCACCGCCCTGCTGGTGGGCGATGCGCTGCAAAGCCTGGCGTTCGAGATCCTGACCGCACAAGACCTGACTGCCGATGCCAACCAGCAGCTGAGGATGGTGCAGACCCTGGCCCAGGCGTCCGGCTCGCGCGGCATGGCCGGCGGCCAGGCCATCGACCTGGCCAGCGTCGGCGCGCCGCTCGACCTGACCGAACTCGAATTCATGCACATCCACAAGACCGGCGCGCTGATCCGCGCATCGGTCCTGCTGGGCGCGCAATGCGGCCACGTCAGCGAAGCCGCCCAGGCCGCGCTCGACCATTATGCCAAGTGCATCGGCCTCGCCTTCCAGGTGGTCGACGACGTGCTCGACGCAGAAGCGCCCACCGCCACCCTCGGCAAGACCGCAGGCAAGGACGCCGCCAACAACAAGCCCACTTACGTCAGCCTGCTCGGCGCTGCCCGCGCACGCGAACTGGCGCTGGAGTTGCGTGCCGACGCGCACAAGGCACTGGAAAACCTCGGGCCATCGGCCGACCGCCTGCGCCAGCTGGCCGATTTCGTGGTCGAGCGCACGTTCTGACATGTCCTCGTCGCTGCTCGATTCCATCCGTTCGCCGGACGACCTGCGCGCCCTGCCGGCAGAGGACTTGCCGAAGCTGGCCGCCGAAATCCGCGCTTTCCTCGTCGACTCGGTCGCCCAGACCGGCGGTCACCTGGCGTCGAACCTCGGCACGGTCGAACTCACGATCGCGCTGCACTACGTGTTCGACACCCCGCGCGACCGCATCGTCTGGGACGTCGGCCACCAGACCTATGCCCACAAGATCCTCACCGGTCGCCGCGAAGCCATGTCCGGCCTGCGCCAGGGGGGCGGCATCGCCGGCTTTCCGCGCCGCGCCGAGAGCGAATACGACGCCTTCGGCGTGGGCCACTCCAGCACGTCGATCTCGGCCGCGCTCGGCATGGCCGAGGCCTTCCAGCAACTGAAGTCGGACCAGCGCGCCGTCGCGGTCATCGGCGACGGCGCCATGACCGCCGGCATGGCGTTCGAGGCCCTGAACAACGCCGGCGCGACCGAACTGCCGCTGCTGGTGGTGCTGAACGACAACGACATGTCGATCTCGCCCAACGTCGGCGCGCTCAACAACTACCTGGCCAAGCTGATGTCGGGCCGCTTCTACGCGGCCGCCCGCCGCGCCGGCGAGAAAGTGCTGTCCGTCGCCCCGCCGATCCGCGAACTGGCGAAGCGCGCCGAGGAGCACATGAAGGGCATGGTCACGCCCGGCACGCTGTTCGAGGAATTCGGCTTCAACTACATCGGCCCGATCGACGGACATGACCTCGATGTGCTGCTGTATACGCTGGAAAACATCAAGCAGCTCGACGGCCCGCAGTTCCTGCACGTGGTCACCAAGAAGGGCAAGGGCTACGCGCCAGCCGAGACCAATCCCTGTCTCTACCACGGCGTCGGCCGCTTCGATCCGGAAGCCGGCGTCAGCGAAAAGACCGGCGGCAAGCCCACCTACACCCAGGTGTTCGGCGACTGGCTGTGCGACATGGCAGCAGCGGACACCCGCCTCGTCGGCATCACCCCGGCGATGCGCGAAGGTTCCGGGCTGGTGCGCTTCTCGCAGGAGTTTCCCAAGCGCTATTTCGACGTCGGCATCGCCGAGCAGCACGCGCTGACGTTCGCCGCCGGCCTCGCCTGCGAAGGCGTCAAGCCGGTCGTGGCGATCTACTCGACCTTCCTGCAGCGCGCCTACGACCAGCTGGTCCACGACATCGCCCTGCAGGACCTGCCGGTCATGCTGGCGATCGACCGCGCCGGCCTGGTCGGCGCCGACGGCCCGACCCATGCGGGCAGCTTCGACCTGTCGTTCCTGCGCTGCATCCCCAACATGCTGATCGCCGCACCGTCGGACGAAAACGAGTGCCGCCGCCTGCTGACTACCGCCTTCCTGCACAACGGGCCGTCGGCCGTGCGCTATCCACGCGGCAGCGGCACCGGCGCCCCGATCGCGCCCGGCCTCGACCCGGTCGACATCGGCCGCGGCGTGATGCGCCGCCGCGGCCAGGACGTGGCCTTCATCGCGTTCGGCAGCCTGGTCGCCCCCGCGCTCGCGGCGGCGGACGCGCTCGACGCCAGCGTGGCCGACATGCGCTTCGTCAAGCCGCTGGATATCGACCTCGTGCGCGAACTGGCGCTCGGCCATCGCCTGCTGGTCACGCTGGAGGAAAACGCCGTGGCGGGCGGCGCCGGCGCCGGCGTGGCCGAAGCCCTGTCGGCGCTGGGCATCGCCACGCCTGTTCTTCACCTGGGATTGCCCGACAGCTTCATCGAGCACGGCGACCCGGCACGCATGCTGGCCGACTGCGGCCTCGACGCCACAGGCATCGAGCGCAGCGTCCGCCAGCGGATAACCCTATTACCCGAGTAGTTTACTCAACTATTCCGGCAGTTTATACTCAGTCTAAACTGCACATATACATCAGGAGCCTGCCATGAACCAGATTTGCGACCCCGTCTGCATGCCCGACGTGCAAAGCTCGGCCGACACACGGAAAATCGCCATCAACAAGGTCGGCATCAAGAGCATTCGCCACCCCGTTCGCGTGGCCGACAAGAGCGACGGCGTCCAGCACACCATCGCCAATTTCAGCATGTACGTGTACCTGCCGCACAACTTCAAGGGCACGCACATGTCGCGCTTCATCGAGATCCTCAACACGCGCGAGCGCGAGATCTCGGTCGAGAATTTCGAAGGCATGTTGCGCCAGATGGTCGAGCGCCTCGAGGCCGAATCCGGCTACGTCGAGATGACCTTCCCCTACTTCATCAACAAGTCGGCACCCGTCTCGGGCGTGCAAAGCCTGCTCGACTACGAAGTCACCTTCATCGGCGCCATCGAAAAAGGCCAGTACACCCACACCACCAAGGTCGTCGTGCCGGTGACCAGCCTGTGCCCCTGCTCGAAGAAGATTTCCGACTACGGCGCGCACAACCAGCGCTCGCACGTCACGGTCAGCGCGCGCACCAACGGCTTCCTGTGGATCGAAGACCTGGTGCGCAAGATCGAGGACCAGGCCTCGTGCGAACTGTTCGGCCTGCTGAAGCGTCCCGACGAGAAATACGTCACCGAGCGCGCCTACGACAACCCGAAATTCGTCGAGGACATCGTGCGCGACGTCGCCGCCGCGATGAACGCCGAGCCGCTGATCGACGCCTACGTGGTCGAGGCCGAGAACTTCGAGTCGATCCACAACCATAGCGCCTATGCGCTGATCGAGCGCGACAAGACCAGCCAGTAAGCCGCTGCTTCACCAACGAAAAAGGCCTGCAGATGCAGGCCTTTTTCATGAGCGTTCCGGTCAGTAGCGCTGTATCAGCGTCATCGTCTGGCCGTCCCGCTTCATCTCCATCCGGTTCAGGAAACTCATGCCCAGCAGCGGCTGGCTGAGCCCGGCCTCCAGCACGATGCCGTCGACCTGGTTGACCGTGATGCCGCCCACCTTCACGGTATTGAACTTGACGCGCCATGCCGGCACCACGCCCGCCGCCGTGCTGACGCCCACCGCCTGCCCGGCCTCGTAGTCGAGTCCGATGCGCTTCGCCTCGGCCGCGCTGATGGCGATGCTCGTCGCCCCCGTGTCGACCAGGAACGTGATCGGAAAACCGTTCAGCGAGCCGCGTGCCTCATAGTGGCCGCGCGCGTCGGCCGTCAGCGACACGCTCTGCCGCCCGCTGCTCGCGGCGCCGCCGGCGAACGACTGCCCCATGCCCAAGGTGCGGCGCTTGCCTTCGACATCGAAGCTGGCGTCCCCTGAATCCGCAGCCACCAGCGTCACGCCCTGCATCGTCTGCCCCACGCTGATCGTGCGCGGCTTGCCGCCATCGATGCTCACGATCGCTTTGTCCTTGAACAACCCCACCACCGACACGCTGGTCGCCCACGCTGAGGCGCCAAGCAGGCTGCCTGCGGCTATGATGGTGGCATTCGCAATCCGGCTTTTGAGAGACATCATGGATCCTGTTCTGATTTTTCGTCATTCCCGCACCGAAGGGCCGGGCTATTTCGCCACGTTCCTGGACCGGCATAACATCCCCTGGCGGCTCGTGTGCATCGACGAGGGGGAGGCCGTTCCAGACAATCTTAACGGCATTTCGGGCGTCTGCTTGATGGGCGGCCACATGAGCGTGAACGACGACCTGCCCTGGATACCGCCGTTGCTGGCCCTGATCCGCTCGGCCATCGCGTCGGGCAAGCCGGTCATCGGCCACTGCCTGGGCGGGCAACTGATGTCCAAGGCGCTCGGCGGAACCGTCAGCGCCAACCCGGTCAAGGAAATCGGCTGGGGCGACGTCCGCATCACCGACTCCGCTGCGGCCCACCCCTGGCTGGGCGACAGCGCCGGGCCCATGTCGGTGTTTCACTGGCACGGCGAAACCTTCTCGCTGCCGCCCGGCGCCGTGCGCATACTCGAAAGCGCCTGGTGCGCCAACCAGGCCTATGTCCTCGACGACCGCCATATCGGCATGCAGTGCCACGTCGAAATGACGCCCGAGCTGATCGCGAGCTGGTGCATCAGCGGCGCAGCCGAGATCGCGGCCAGTTCCAGCCCCGCGGTGCAGACGCCCGAGCAGATCCAGGCGGACATGGCCGGGCGGGTCGCCCCCCTCCACCAGGTAGCGGACAAAATTTATTCCCGCTGGATTCAAGGGCTTAGGCAATAAAGACGCCTCGGTCTTGAAAAGACGCTAGACAGATGCCGCTCGGGGCGTAGGATAGGAAGCGGAGTCAAATCCAGTCTTATAAGCACCATCTAATAAAGGAGGTTATATGCAAAACGTCGACTATTCCAACTTCGACTTCGGCGAACGCCTGAACGGGTTCATCCAGGAAGTGATGAATTTTGGCGGCTCACCCCGCACCGAAGCCGACCTGACAGAAGGCCAGAAAGTCTTCGTACGGGCAGTCAAGCGCGAAATGGTCAAGTACGCCGACCCCAACCGGCACGGCTACCCGCACAACCTGCTGGAGCAGATGGAATCCTTCACCCGAACGATTGGCGACCTGCATAATTCCTACTTCGACTCCGGCATGCGCAAGGTCAGCGACTGCCTCTACAACCGCTGGAAAATGCTTTACGAAGAGTCCAAGAAACTGGCTGCCGCCGGGGGCGACACCAAGCCCTGCTGGGTCGATGTCATCAAGACCGAGCAGACCGACATGCCCGCCTTCTTTGACGCATAAGACATTGATTCAATTAGAAAAAGCCCGGTTTCACCGGGCTTTTTTTTGCGCGTTGCCAATATCAAACCCGCTTATCCTTAAATAAAAATAAAGGATTATTCAGGCTCCGGACCGGGTGTTATCCTCCTTGGTAATAAATACCCACATAAAGTCTGAGGAGACAGCATGTCCAAACTGGTAAGCCCCCACGGTGGTGGAGAACTCAAACCTCTGCTGCTGACCGGCGATGCACTCGCTGCCGAAAAAGCCCGCGCCGCCTCCCTGCCCAAGCTCAAGATGAGCTCCCGCGAAACCGGCGACCTCATCATGATGGGCATCGGCGGCTTCACGCCCCTCACCGGCTTCATGCTGCATTCCGACTGGCAGGGCGTGTGCGACGCCATGAAAATGGCCAACGGCCTGTTCTGGCCCATCCCCGTCACGCTGTCCACCGACGAGGAAGGCATCAAGGACGGCGACGAACTGGCGCTGGTCTCCGCCGAAAGCGATGAAATCCTCGGCACCATGAAGGTCAGCGAGAAATACAGCATCGACAAGGCCCACGAGTGCATGATGGTCTACAAGACCACCGACCTCGAGCATCCCGGCGTCAAGATGGTCATGGAGCAGGGCAAGTACAACCTGGCCGGCGAGGTCAAGGTGCTGTCCACCGGCGGCTTCAAGGAAAAATACGGCGACCAGTTCATGACCCCGGCCGAAACGCGTGCCGCCTTTGAGAAAGCCGGCTGGTCCAAGGTGGCCGCCTTCCAGACCCGCAACCCGATGCACCGCTCGCACGAGTACCTGGCCAAGATCGCCATCGAGACCATGGACGGCGTGCTGGTCCACTCGCTGCTGGGCGCGCTGAAGCCGGGCGACATCCCCGCCGCCGTGCGCTCCGAAGCGATCGGCACCCTGATCGAGAACTACTTCGCCCCCAACACCGTGATCCAGGCCGGCTACCCGCTCGACATGCGCTACGCCGGCCCGCGCGAGGCGCTGCTGCACGCCCTGTTCCGCCAGAACTACGGCTGCTCGCACCTGATCGTCGGCCGCGACCACGCCGGCGTCGGCGACTACTACGGCCCGTTCGACGCGCAGAAGATTTTCGACGAGATCCCCAAGGGCTCGCTCGAGACGGTGAACATGAACATCGACTGGACCTTCTGGTGCAAGAAGTGCGGCGGCATGGCCTCGCAGCGCACCTGCGCCCACACCAAGGACGACCGCATCCTGCTGTCCGGCACCAAGGTGCGCTCGATGCTGTCCGAAGGCCAGGACCTCCCGGTCGAGTTCAGCCGCCCCGAAGTGGCGAAGGTGCTGCAGAAGTACTACGCTGGTCTATCTGCAGAGCAGAACGTCAAGATCGAGCTGAAAGGCCACTCGGCTGCATGATCGCCCGGCTGGCCGCGAGGCCAGCCCAACCCTCCCGGAATCGCATTCAACCTCCGGGGAAACAGTTTTAGGACACGAGCCTACCGGAAGCGGATTCGCGATACGCCCCGGCCAAGGACGGGTTCAGTTCTAAGCGGACCGCGACGTACGCGGATTGTTAGCTAACTAAGAAGGAGACTGTAATGCCAACCTACGTTCGTACCGACAAGTGCGATGGTTGCAAGGGTCAGGACAAGACCGCTTGCATGTACATCTGCCCGCACGATCTGATGAAGCTGGACAAGGACGGTTCGGAAACCGGCCACGCCATGCGTGCGTTCAACCAGGAACCCGAGCAGTGCTGGGAGTGCTATTCCTGCGTGAAGATCTGCCCGCAACAGGCCATCGAAGCCCGCCACTACGCCGACGTCGTGCCGCTGGGCGGCATGGTGCAGCCGCTGCGTGGTTCCGACTCCATCATGTGGACCATCAAGTTCCGCAACGGCACCCTGAAGCGCTTCAAGTTCCCGATCCGCACCACGCCCGAAGGCTCGATCGATCCCTACGGCGGCAAGCCGATGCCCAAGATGGCTGACATCGAAGCTGTTGGCTCCTTCACCAAGGACGTCATGGGTGGTTACCGCGCAGGCAACCCCGCCGAATTGATCCGTAAGTAATCAGATTTAATTGAAAGAGGTGTGAAATGGCTGGAGAATTTGGTAATCCCGAAGTAATCCAGGAGGAAGTCGATATCCTCCTGATCGGCGGCGGCATGGCTTGCTGCGGCGCCGGCTACGAAGTCATGCGCTGGGCTGACGCCGCCAAGGCTGAAACCGGCGTCGATCTCAAGATCAAGCTGGTCGACAAGGCCGCAATGGACCGTTCCGGCGCCGTCGCGCAGGGCCTGTCCGCGATCAACACCTACATCGGCTCCGAGCAGGACCCCGCCGACTACGCCCGCATGGTCTCCAACGACCTGATGGGCATCACCCGTGACGACCTGGCCTACGACCTCGGCCGCAACGTCGACGATTCCGTGCACCTGTTCGAAGAATGGGGCCTGCCGATCTGGAAAACCGACGAAAACGGCGAGCGCCACGACGGCTCCCAGGGCCTGCCCGCGCTGAAGGACGGCGGCAAGCCCGTGCGTTCCGGCAAATGGCAGATCATGATCAACGGCGAATCCTACAAGTGGATCGTGGCTGAAGCCACCAAGAAGGCGCTCGGCATGGACCGCATCCAGGAGCGCATCTTCATCGTCAAGCTGGTCAACGACAAGAACGACCCCAACCGCATCGCCGGTGCGGTCGGCTTCTCGACCCGCGACCACAAGGTCTACGTCTACAAGGCCAAGGCCATCCTGCTGGCCGCTGGCGGCTGCGTGAACATCTTCCGTCCGCGCTCCGTCGGTGAAGGTACCGGCCGTGCCTGGTACCCGGTGTGGAACGCCGGCTCGACCTACGCGATGGCTGCGGAAGCCGGCGCCGAGCTGACCATGATGGAAAACCGCTTCGTGCCCGCCCGCTTCAAGGACGGCTACGGCCCGGTCGGCGCCTGGTTCCTGCTGTTCAAGGCCCAGGCCGTCAACGCCAACGGCGAAGTCTACATGCAGAAGAACAAGGAACTGCTGAACGACTACCCTCCCTACGGCCAGGCTGCCGTGCCGGCTTCGTGCCTGCGCAACCACCTGATGCTGAAGGAGATGAAGGAAGGCCGCGGCCCCATCTACATGGACACCGTGACCGCCCTCGCCAAGCTGCGTGAAACCCTGACCCCGCGCGAAGTGAAGCACCTCGAAGCCGAAGCCTGGGAAGACTTCCTCGACATGTGCGTCGGCCAGTGCGGCATCTGGGTCGGCGAGAACATCGAGCCCGAGAAGAAGAACTCCGAGCTGATGCCGACCGAGCCCTACCTGCTGGGTTCGCACTCCGGCTGCTGCGGCATCTGGGTGTCGGGTCCGACCGACGTCGGCGCGCCGACCTCCGAAGACCACCCCGACAAGGACAAGATCCCGGGTCACCTGCCCTCCGGCTGGAGCTGGGGCTACCGCTCGATGACCACGGTCAAGGGCCTGTTCACCGCCGGTGACGGCGTGGGCGCGTCCGGCCACAAGTTCTCCTCCGGCTCGCACGCCGAAGGCCGCATGTGCGCCAAGTCCATGGTCAAGTACTGCCTCGACAACAAGGATCTGAAGCCCGAACTCGACACCTCCGTCGAGCAGCTGGTCGAGGATATCTACAAGCCGGTGCGTACCTACCTCGAGTTCAAGGACTACACCACGGCAATCGACGTGAACCCCAACTACATCACGCCCAAGATGCTGCAGTTCCGCCTGCAGAAGATCATGGACGAGTACGTGGCTGGCGTCGCGACCTACTACACCACCAACGACAAGATGCTGGCGGTGGCCGAAGAAAAGCTGAACATGCTGAAGGAAGACGCCGAGAAGATGCGTGCGAAAGACCTGCACGAGCTGCTGCGCGCGTGGGAGAACTACCACCGCATCCTCACGGCCGAAGCCCACATGAAGCACATCCAGTTCCGTCAGGAAAGCCGTTATCCCGGCTTCTACTACCGCGCCGACAAGAACTTCGTCGACGAGGAAAACTGGCACTGCTTCGTGAACTCGGTCTACGACAAGAACTCCAAACAGTGGAACTGCTTCAAGCGCGCCCACGTGGATATTGTCGACAAGTCCAAGCTGTTCAAGCCTGCTGCACACTAAAATAAGAAACACGTAGGGTTTACGGGCGCCTCGGGGCGCCCGTTTTTTTCCGGTAGCAATACCACCAAGGCAAGCGAGGTTGTTCAGCATCCAGTCGAAAGCGCGTACCCTATGCATTTCCGACTGTGTGTTGTTTTTTTGAAGTCAGGGGCCTGCCCCGCGAGGTTGAAACATGAACGAAGCTGAATTTAAAGACATGATCGCCGACTCGCCGTTTGCGAGCAGCCCGGTCAAACCCATCATGATCCAGGAGAGCGCCAAGCTCCAGTTCCGTTGCCACCGCGACGTCAAGTGCTGGAACGCATGCTGCAGCAACATCGATATTCCGCTCACGCCCTACGACGTGCTGCGCCTCAAGAAACGCCTGGACATGTCGTCCGGCGACTTCCTCAAGCAATACTCCGTTCCGTTCGAAATGGACAAGGACGGCATGCCCGGCATCAAGCTGAAGCCGGTCGAAGGCGGCACCGCCTGCCAGTTCATGAAGCCGGAAGGCTGCGGCGTCTACGAAGACCGCCCCACCGCGTGCCGCTACTACCCGGTCGCGCTCCTGACCATGCGCCGCTCGGATGAATACGTCGACCGCAGCGCCTACGCGCTGGTGAGGGAACCGCACTGCCTCGGTCATTTCGAGGACAAGACCCAGACCATCGAGGAATACCGCGCCGACCAGGGCGTCGACGAATACGACCGCAAGGCCCACGCCTGGCGCCAGCTCGTCGTCAAGCGCAAGTCCGCCGGCCCCGCGATCGGCAAGCCGACGCCGGTTTCCAACCAGTTGTTCTTCATGGCCAGCTACGACGTCGATCGCTTCCGCGCCTTTGTCATGAGCCCGAGCTTCAACGAGACCTACGACATCCCCATGGACATCATGGCGACCCTGGTCGCAGACGATGAAGCGCTGCTCGACTTCGGCCTCAATTTCCTGCGCCACGCGCTGTTCGGCGAGAAATTCGTGGAGGAGCGTCCCGATGCCTACGAGAAGCGCCTCGAACGCCGCCGTGCCATGGCCGAGCAGCAGAAGGAAGCCGAATTCGAACAGAAGATGGCTCTCGAGGACGACAAGTATTCAGGTGAACACTGAGCCCATGCGCCTGTTGATCGCTGTTGCCGCCTTGGCCTCGCTTGCCCTGCCGGCAGCAGCGGAAGCCAATACGCTCAACAAGTGCATCGACGCGCAGGGCAAGGTCACGTATTCCAACCTGCCCTGCCGCAACGCCCGTGAAGTGCGGGAAGTCGAAATCGATCCGCCGCCCCTGCCCGACCCGGTGCGCGCAGCCCCACCGCCAGTTGCCAAGCCAACGCCGGCCGAAGCCAGGCCCAAGCCCGCGGCCAAGCCGAAGCCTGCCCCCGCCGTCGAGGTCATCCCGCCGATCCAGGTCGAAAACCGCCAGGTTCCCGTCAAGCCGGCCGCGCAGGCCTCGGCCCGCCAGTGCGACACCCTGACCGACAAGCTTGGGCGCGTGTTCGACAAGATGGACCAGGCCCGCCGCAAGGGCTACACGCTGGAACAGATGGAAAAATGGAACCTGGAGGTCAAGGACCTCGAGCGCCAAAAGCAGCAATCCGGATGTTTCTAACCCCTTGCCAGCCAACCTGATTCAAGCATGAACGCCCGCACTCTCGACCCCGCGCATCACCTCATCGAAAAAGAGCCGTATTACGAAGCCGTCGGCGAGGAAATCCAGCTCTTCGAGGCGGCCTATCGCCAGCAGATTCCGGTGCTGCTCAAGGGCCCCACCGGCTGCGGCAAGACGCGCTTCATGGAACACATGGCGTGGCGGCTCAAGCGCCCGCTGATCACGGTTTCGTGCCACGACGACCTCACCGCGTCCGACCTCGTCGGCCGCTACCTGGTCAAGGGCGGCGAGACCGTCTGGGTCGACGGCCCGCTCACCCGCGCCGTGCGCTGCGGCGGCATCTGCTACCTGGATGAAATCGTCGAGGCGCGCAAGGACACGATGGTCGTGATCCACCCGCTGGCCGACGACCGCCGCACGCTGCCGATGGAAAAGCTCGGCCAGATCGTCGAGGCCCCGCCCGAGTTCTGCCTCGCCATTTCCTACAACCCCGGCTACCAGAGCGTGCTCAAGGATCTCAAGCAGTCGACCCGGCAGCGCTTCGTCGCGCTCGAGTTCGACTACCCGTCGGCCGAGCTCGAACGCCGCATCGTCGCCGCCGAATCGGGCGTCAGCGATGCCATCGCCGACAGCCTCGTGCGCTTTGCGCAGATGACGCGCAACCTCAAGGGTAGCGGCCTGGAAGAAGGCGCGTCAACGCGCCTGCTGGTGCATGCCGGCAAGCTCATCGCCGACGGCGTCTCGCCCGTGACCGCCTGCAAGTCGGCCGTCGCCGAGGCCGTCACCGACGACGCCGACATGCTCAAGGCGATCCAGGAGCTGTCCTCGTCCATCTTCTGATGGCGCAGCGTCCGCACTCCGCGGCCGACATGGAGACGCAGCTCCATGTCTGGCTCGACACCGAATTCACCTTCTACAAGGTCGAGCAACTCGCGGCCGAACTGGAACCGCTGGCGCGCGACGAGCAGGACTTCATTCTCGGCTGGATCCGCCGCATCGCCTCCACCCACATCACGCTCGCCTGGCAGTTCGGTCGCCGCGCACCGGCCCTGCTGCCACGCATGGAAAAGCGCCTGCTCGAAGCCTGGGCCGTGCATACCTGCGACGTTTTCGACCGCACCGGCCTGCAGACCGCGCTCAGGGTCATGGAAGAAGTCGACAGCTTCGACGAAGCCCAGCACCGCAACGACGCCGCCGGCGCCCTGTTCGAGGACATCGCGCCGGTGCTGGGCAATTTTGTCTGCGGCCTGTCGGGGCGGCGGCTCAAGCTCGAGGAAGGCGACGCCGCCTGGACCGATGGCGAGCGCATCGTGCTGCCGCCGCTGATCGCTGCCCTGCCCGATCTCGACGCCAACTTCCAGCTTGCCAAGGCCACGGTTGCGCTGCTGTGGGCGCAGACCCGCTTCGGCTCGCTGCGCGTCGATCATGCAAGCATCGCCGCCGGCTACGATGACCCCGAACGGGCGCTGCAGCGCCTGCACGCGCTGGAAACCCTGCGGCTCACCGCGCGCATCGCACGCGAGCTGCCCGGGCTGCACCGGCAGATGCTGCGTCTTCGCAGCGAACTCGACGAGCCGCTGCCAGCAGGCTGGCAGCGCTTCGAAACGCAGCTATCCGGCAGCGAAGCCTCGATCGACGACAGCCTGACGCTGCTCGCAGACGCGTATCTTGAAACCGGCTGCCCGCGCTGGAGCGACCAGGGCGACCTGCGCCCCGACGCCGTCGCCGCCGCGCGCGCCGCCCGCCTCGACAAGGAAAAGGCGCGCCTGCGCATCAAGCTGGCCGAACTGCTCGAGGAACACCAGAGCGCCGAGGCCGACGCACCCGAGGCCGATGCGCCCGACGCCGCGCGGCCCGAGCCGGACATCGAGGTCACGCCGCAGGACGAACACGGCCGGCTCGATTTCGAGATCACGCTGGACGGCGCCCCGCTCGCCCCGCCCGACGACGTCAAGCAGCTCCTGACGTCGGTCTACCTCGATTTCGGCGAGATCCCGCCCGAATACCTGACCCCGGCCGGCGACGGCGAATACGACCCCAACCAGGTGTTCGACCAGCCCGAGGATCCCGACGCGGTGTGGCAGGGTACCTATCATGAAAAAGGCGCCGAGCTGTTCCCCGAGTGGGACCACGGCCGCCAGCACTACCGCAAGAACTGGTGCGTGATGCGCGAGAAGACCGTGCCGCCCGCCTACGACGATTTCTACCGCGACACGCTCGACAAGCACGCCGGCGTGGTCCGCCACCTGCGCAGGAAATTCGAGGCGCTGCGAGACGAAAACCGCCTCGAGAAGCGTCAGTCACAGGGCGACGAGATCGACCTCGACGCGCTCGTCGAGGCGCTCGCCGACTCGCGCGACGGCCGCGAAATGAGCGACCGCCTGTTCGTCCGCCTGCACCGCGCTGAGCGCAACATCGCCGTGGCCTTTCTCGTCGACATGAGCGGCTCGACCAAGGGCTGGATCAACGAGGCCGAGCGCGAAGCGCTGATCCTGCTGTGCGAGGCGCTCGAACTGCTCGGCGACCGCTACGCGATCTACGGCTTCTCGGGCACCACGCGCAAGCGCTGCGAACTGTTTCGCATCAAGACCTTCGACGAGCGCTACGACGACGAGGTCAAGGCCCGCATCTCCGGCATCCGCCCGCAGGAATACACGCGCATGGGCTTCGCCCTGCGCCACATGACCAAACTGCTGAACCAGGTCGAAGCCCGCACCCGCGTACTGGTCACCCTGTCGGACGGCCGTCCGGACGACTATTTCGATGTCTACCGCGGCCAGTACGGCATCGAGGACACGCGCATGGCCCTGCTCGAGGCCAGCCGCACCGGCATCCATCCCTTCTGCATCACGCTCGACCGCGAGGCCCGCGACTACCTCCCGCACATGTACGGCGCGGCCCGTTACATCATTCTGGATGACGTGCGACAATTACCGGTACAAGTCACCGACATTTATCGACGCATCACGACATGAGCCTGGACGAACTGAAAGTAGGGTATTTCTACAGCAACGGCGCCTATGGCCGGACCTGGGGCGTGCGCCAACTGGCCGAAATCGGCTCGGACGCCGACTCGGGCGAGGTGGTCTATCACTTCAAGGGCATTGCCGGAACCTGCCGGCGCAAGAAAGGCCAGTGCAGCCCGCTGGAATTCGCCCGCTGGGCCAAATACCAGGTGGCGCTGCATGAAAACGACTGGAAGCGCGTGGGCGGCGACGCGCCCGAATCCGACGAAACGGACGCCTAACCGGCGGCCGGATCCGCAGCGGGCGGCTCTTCGGCGGGCGCCGACTGCGACACCAGATACTCCATGATGGCATAGGTCAGCTCGCTGCAGCCCGACCCGTCCAGCGCCGAAATCACGAACACCGGCCCATCCCAGCCGTAGTCCTTCAGGAACTGCTCGACCACCGCCGTGCGGTCGGCCTCGTCCACCATGTCGATCTTGTTCAGCACCAGCCAGCGCGGCTTGTCGTAGAGCGCCTGGTCGTACTTGCGCAGTTCCTCGACGATCGCGCGCGCCTCGTGCACCGGATCGCCGCTTTCCCAGCGCGGGGAAATGTCGACCAGATGCAGCAACACCCGCGTGCGCTGCAGATGCCGCAGGAACTGGTGCCCCAGCCCGGCGCCCTCGGCCGCGCCCTCGATCAGGCCCGGAATGTCGGCGATGACGAAGCTGCGCTCGCTGTCTACCCGCACCACGCCCAGGTTGGGCGCCAGCGTCGTGAACGGATAATCGGCCACCTTGGGGCGCGCGGCCGACACCGCGCGAATGAACGTCGACTTGCCCGCGTTGGGCATGCCCAAGAGGCCCACGTCGGCCAGCACCTTCAGTTCCAGAGCCAGCTCGAATTCCTCGCCCGGCTCGCCCAGCGTGTGCTGGCGCGGTGCCCGGTTGGTGCTCGACTTGAAATGCACGTTGCCGAGGCCGCCCTTGCCGCCCTTGGCGAGGCACACCGTCTGCCCGTGCTCGGCCAGGTCGGCCACCACCTCGCCGCTGTTGATATCGGTGAACACCGTGCCAACCGGCACGCGAACAGTCAGGTCTTCGCCCGACTTGCCGTAGCACTGCGCACCGCGGCCGTTCTCGCCCTTCTGCGCCTTGAAATTGCGCGTGTAGCGAAACTCGACCAGGGTATTGATGTTGCGGTCGGCAACGGCGATCACGCTGCCGCCCCGTCCGCCGTCGCCGCCGTCCGGACCGCCCTTGGGGATGTTCTTCTCGCGGCGGAACGAAGCACTGCCGTCGCCGCCCTTGCCGGCCAGTACCTGGATTTGTGCTTCGTCGATGAATTTCATGATATTTGTCCCGTTACCCTGCGCGCCACAAACAAAAAAGCCCCATCCAGTGGACAGGGCTTTCTGGCTGTCGAGTTGAACTCAGTTCAAATCAAATCAGGCTGCAACCGGCTCGATGCGAACCGTTTTGCGACGGGCAGCGCCCTTCACCTCGAACTTGACCGTGCCGTCAGCCTTGGCGAACAGGGTGTGGTCCTTGCCGATGCCGACATTGTCGCCGGGGTGGAACTGGGTGCCACGCTGACGCACGATGATGTTGCCAGCCGAGACCATTTCGCCGCCGTAGCACTTCACGCCGAGGCGCTTCGATTCCGAGTCGCGGCCGTTACGTGAACTACCGCCTGCTTTCTTGTGTGCCATGTTGTGTGCTCCTTATGCCGTGATGCCGCCGATTTGTACTTCGGTGTAGTACTGACGATGGCCCTGGCTCTTGCGATAATGCTTGCGACGGCGCATCTTGAAAATCTTGATCTTGTCGCCGCGTGCCTGGTTCAGCACGGTAGCGGTGACCGTGGCGCCACGCAGCATGGGCGCGCCCATCTTGATGTCGGCACCGTTGCCCACCATCAACACTTGGTCAAAGGTGATCTCGCTGCCGACTTCGGCCTCGAGCTTTTCGATTTTAAGTTTGTCGCCGGCGCTCACGCGGTATTGCTTGCCGCCGGTTTTGATGACTGCGTACATGGGGGGTCTCCAACCATACGATCCCAGGAAAGCGCGAGATTATAGCGGGGGGCAACTCGCAAGTCAAACCATTCCAGAGCCCCTTTCCCCAGCTCTTTATCAAACTGGCCAACCCGCCGCGGCCGTGAAAAACCTCCGCAGGGCTGCTAACATGGCGGGCTTAGCCAATAAAAAGCCCGAATCGTGTCCCTGGAGAGCCTGCAATCCTTCCTGGCCGACGACATGCAAGCCGTCGACCAAGTCATTCGCAAAAGCCTGTATTCAGACGTGGTGCTGATCCGCCAGGTGTCGGAATACATCATCAACAGCGGCGGCAAGCGCCTGCGCCCCGCCCTGGTGTTGTTGTCGGCCGGCTGCTTCGACTACCAGGGCAAGGCCCACCACGAACTGGCCGCGGTGGTCGAATTCATCCACACCGCCACCCTGCTGCACGATGACGTCGTCGACGAATCCGAGCTGCGCCGGGGCCGCGAAACCGCCAATGCGCTGTTCGGCAACGCCGCCAGCGTGCTGGTCGGCGACTTCCTCTATTCGCGCGCTTTCCAGATGATGGTCGGCGTCGACAACATGGAAGTCCAGCGCATCCTGTCCGATGCCACCAATACCATCGCCGAGGGCGAGGTGTTGCAGTTGCTCAACTGCCACGACCCCGACATCGACGAGGAAAACTACCTGCGCGTGATCCGCTACAAGACCGCCAAGCTGTTCGAGGCCGCAGGCCGGCTCGGCGCCGTCATCGGCGGCGGCACCGAAGAAGAGAAGGACGCGCTGGGGCGCTACGGCATGCATCTCGGCACGGCCTTCCAGTTGATCGACGACGTGCTCGACTATTCCGGCGACTTCCTCAAGACCGGCAAGAACATCGGCGACGACCTGGCCGAAGGCAAACCCACCCTGCCGCTGCTCTACGCCATGAAGCACGGCACCGCCGAGCAGGCCGCCAGCATCCGCCAGGCCATCGAGCACGGCGGCCTCACCGAATTCCAGAGCGTGCTCGCCGCGATCAAGGACACGCGCGCCCTGCAATACACGCGCGAGGCTGCCCAACGCGAAGCCGAAACAGCCAATGCAGCAATTTCTTGCTTACCTGATTCAAATTCCAAATCAGCTTTGCTACAATTAGCGGCTTTCGCGGTTGACCGTAGTTTTTAACCGCATAGAAGTCCTTTCCCGTTTGTTCGAAAAAATGGGTCCAGCATTGGCTGAACCCACCATCTGCCTCGGGGTGTAGCTCAGCCTGGTAGAGTACTGCGTTCGGGACGCAGGAGTCGGAGGTTCGAATCCTCTCACCCCGACCAACACGTTGAATGACTCGATGTGTGGCCTTCACTGCCGCTTCCGGCAGTTTTCATCAGAATCCCGTTCATTTCCGGTTTTTGCCTTCGGTATCTCTCGCTTCGAGCAGGGAAAGATCGCTGTTGCGCGCGCCACGCTTCATTGGCGCGTATCCTTGGGGTTCGCATACAACAACGAAACCACACTGCCATGACATTCGAACTCGGCGCGCTCTGGCTGGAAACCGGCCTGCCCTTTTCCTGGGGCGTACTGGTCGGCCTCGTGTTTTCCCTGGTGGGTGCAGCAGGCGGCATCCTGGCCTCGTTCGGCCTGATCTCGGTGATGGGGCTGACCGACGCCAACCAGGTCAAGCCCATGGCCCAGGTGCTCACCCTCGCCACGCCGCTGATCGCGGTGCCCCACTACCTGCGCCAGTGTCGCGTCGTGTTCCGGCTGGGGGTGATTCTCGCAGCGGGCGGCCTGCTCGGCGCCCTGGTCGGCAGCCGGCTATCGATGCACTACCTGGCCGACCTTTCCGACTTCAAGCCCGTGTTCGCGATCCTCGTGCTGTTCATCGCTGCGCAGCTTGCCTGGTCGCTGCGCCGGACCACCCCGCAACAGGGCCCCTCCGCGCGTGCTGCCGCCGCCTTCGAAGGCCTGGCAGCCCAGGGCGAGAAGCCCTGTTCGCTCGGCGTGAAGACCCGCCCCTGGTCGTGGCGTCGTCTTGAGTTCGAGTTTGGCGGGGAGGTGTTCGGCTATCGGCCTGCCAGCGGATTCGCTGCCGGTTTTGTGATCGCGGCGCTCGCTGCCGCGCTGGGCGTGGGTGGAGGATTCCTGTTGGTGCCCTTCATGGCAATGGGCCTGCGCCTGCCGATGTTCGTCGTCGCCGGCACCGCGGCGCTGGCCGTGTTCGTCAGCTCGTCGGCGTCCATCCTCAACTATGTCGCCATGGGCGTGAGGCTCGACTGGGGACTGTTGATCCCCATGCTCGCGGGCACCGCACTGGGGGCCTGGCTGGGGCCCCACATCAGCCGCCATTTCAAGGAGACCTGGCTGCGCATCCTGCTGGCGGTGGTGCTAACGGGAATCGGCGTGAAATACCTGGCCGGCTAGCGAACAGCCTGCTCACTTGTTGTTGTCGCCGCGCTTGCCGGAATAAGGTTTTTTCATGACCGGGCCGACCGTTGTCGGCGCCTCCACGCCGAACAGGTCCTTCAGCGGATCGCCCCGGCCATCCTCGCGCTGCTTGCGCTGGCTATTGATGTACTTGAGCTTGGACCCGGCCCTGCGGATGGCATCCTGCTCCATGGCGCGCTCGTTTTCCTGCTTTCTGGCCAGTTCGCGCATCTGGCGAAAACGGGACATGAGCCAAAGCACCACGAACCACGTGATCACGATCAGGACCGATGCCACGACGAACACGTTGTCCATGAACCACTTCAACATCTCCCATCCCTCCCCGCTGCTTGTTTTTTTATAGCTGTATACAGGAGCGCCTGCTTTTGCGCATTGCGACAATCATACTAATGAAGGGGCAAGATTCAAGTTGCAAGTGGCAAGGAGTCTCGATGATGGCACACCTTGCCACTTGCCACTTGCCACTTGCCACTTGCCACTTGCCACTTGCCACTTGATTCTCAAATCATGACACTGTCGACATGCCGCCGATCACGTTCACCCTCATCCTGCTGAATATCCTGGTGTTCACGCTCGGGATCGCCACCGGGCCGGAGATCTATCGCACATTTGCCTTATGGCCTCCGGGATCGGGCGGGGTGCTCCACGTGTGGCAGCTGGTCACTTACAGTTTCCTCCACGGCTCGCTGCTGCACCTGGGGTTCAACATGGTGGCCATCTGGATGTTCGGCTCGGCCCTGGAAAGGCGCTGGAACGACCTGCGCTATCTGCTGACCTTCCTGCTCAGCGTCATCGTGGCCGCCATGACGCAGATCGCCGTAACGGGATACTTCCTGCAAGCCTCGGGCCCTGTCATCGGCGCCTCAGGCGGGGTGTTCGGCCTGCTGCTGGCCTATGCGCTGTATTTTCCCAACCGCGTCATCACGCTGATCTTCCTGCCGTTCATCCAGATACGCGCACGGACCTTCGTCATCGGATACGGCGCCATCGAGCTATTCCTCGGGGTGACCAACACCACGGCAGGCATCGCGCATTTTGCCCATCTGGGCGGGTTGTTCGGCGGCTGGCTGGCGGTGCAGTATTTCCGCGGGCGCGGCCCGCTGGGCAGGATCTAGCAAGAGCAAGTTACAGGATTCAAGTGAAGCCAGCTGCAGGCTGCCCCCACTCACCACTCACCACTCACTCCCCCCATACCCCTCCGGATTTCCCTGCTGCCAGCGCCAGGTATCGATGCACATGCGGGTGAGGTCGTATTCGGCGCGCCAGCCCAGGTCCTGCGCCGCGCGCGCGGGGTCGGCCCAGCATTGCGCCACGTCGCCGGCCCGGCGGGCCACGATCTGATACGGCACGGGCTTGCCGCTTGCGGTCTCGAATGCGCGCACCATATCGAGCACGCTGACGCCGCGCCCGGTGCCCAGGTTCCAGGTCTGCACGCCGCCCAGCTGCTGCAGCTTGTTCAAGGCCGCCACGTGCCCGCGTGCGAGATCCACCACGTGGATGTAGTCGCGCACGCCGGTGCCGTCGGGCGTGGGGTAGTCGCCGCCAAACACGTTGAGATGCGGGCGGCGCCCCACGGCCACCTGTGCCACATAGGGCATCAGGTTGTTGGGAATGCCCTGAGGGTCTTCGCCGATGAGGCCGGACTCGTGTGCACCCACCGGGTTGAAATAGCGCAACAGCGCGATATTCCAGGTAGCGTCGGCGCGCGCGATGTCGCGCAGCATCTCCTCGATGAACAGCTTGGAGCGGCCATAGGGATTGGTGGCCGACAGCGGAAACGATTCGGTGATCGGCACGGTTGCGGGGTCGCCGTAGACCGTGGCGGACGACGAGAACACCACGGTCTTCACGCCCGCCACGGCCATTTCGTCGAACAGCGCCACGCTGCCGACGATGTTGTTGTCGTAGTACAGCAGCGGCTTCTCGACCGATTCGCCGACGGCCTTGAGCCCGGCAAAATGCACCACCGCGTCGATGCGATGCTCGGCAAACACCTGGCGCAGGGCGGCGCGCTCACGGATGTCGCCCTGCACGAAGATCACCGGCCGGCCGGCGATCGACTCGACCCGCTCCAGCGAGCGGGGACTGCTGTTGGACAGGTTGTCGAACACCACCACCTCGTGGCCTGCCGCCAGGCATTCCACGGCCGTGTGCGACCCGATATAGCCGGCACCGCCGGTCAGCAAAACTTTCACGTACGCCTCCAGGTTATTGTTGGTTTCAAGTATTCAGTTCATCCAGGCACAGCGCCAGCGCGGCGCGCCAGTCCTGCAGGCGCAGGCCGAATGCCTGCTCCAGCTTGCCGTTGTCGAGGCGCGAATTGTGGGGGCGCCTGGCCGGGGTGGGATACTCGTGGCTGGGAATCGGCAGCAGCCTGGTGATGGCATGGCCCCTGCCCGCCGGATCAAGCGACTGGATCGCCTCGGCAAAGCCGTACCACGAGGTCTCTCCGGCATTGCTCATGTGGTACAGGCCCCAGGGCGTGGCACGGCCTAACCCACAGGCCGGCGACAGCACCTGCCCCAGGATCTCGGCTGTGGCCTCGGCCAGGTCGCGGCACCAGGTGGGCGCGCCCACCTGGTCGTCCACGATGCGCAGCTCGGCCTTGTCCCGCATCAGACGGCGCATGGTGAGCAGAAAATTGCTGCCGCGCGCGCCGTACACCCACGACGTGCGAAAAATGAAATGGCGGCATCCCGATGCCTGAATCGCCCGCTCGCCGGCCAGCTTGGACGCGCCGTACACATTGAGCGGATTGCAGGCATCGTCCTCGCGCCAAGGCGTGTCGCCGCTGCCGTCGAACACGTAGTCGGTGGAGTAATGCACCAGCAGCGCACCCAGCCGGCCAGCCTCTTCGGCCAGCACGCCGGGCGCCTCCGCGTTCACGGCGTGGGCCAGCTCGGGCTCGTTCTCGGCCCGGTCCACCGCCGTGTAGGCCGCCGGGTTGACGATGATGCCGGGTGCGATCTCGCGCACCTTGCGGCGCACCGCATCGGCATCGGCCAGGTTCATCTCGCTGGAATCGAGCGCCACCACTTCGCCCAGTCCGCTCAGCGTGCGGCGCAGCTCCCAGCCCACCTGGCCGTTGGGTCCGGTCAGCAAAATGCGCGGCTGGCTCATGCGAACACCTCGGCTGCGTCCAGCCCCGGCAGCACCTGATCCTTGGCCGACAGCGTGGGCGCGCCCTCAAGTGGCCATTCCACGCCGATCTGCGGGTCGTCCCAGCGAATGCCGCGCTCCCATTGCGGCGCATAGTAGGTGGTGGTCTTGTACAGAAAATCGGCCGACTCGGACAACACCACGAAACCGTGCGCAAAGCCGGGCGGAATCCACAGCATGCGCTGGTTCTCGGCCGAGAGCTCGACGCCGGCCCATCGACCGAAATGCGGCGACGACTTGCGCACGTCCACCGCCACGTCGAACACCGCCCCGCTCACCACACGCACCAGCTTGCCCTGCGGCTGGTTGATCTGATAATGCAGGCCGCGCAGCACACCCCTGGCCGAACGCGAATGATTATCCTGCACAAAATCCACATCCAGGCCCGCATCGGCAAAGGTCTTGCGGTTCCAGCTTTCCAGGAAAAAGCCGCGCGCATCGCCGAACACCTTGGGTTCGATCAGCAGCACGCCGGGGAGAGCAGTTTCGATGATGTTCATTTTAGAAAGTGAGGCGTGAGGAGGTAGGGGTGCGGTGAGTCGTCAGTGGTTAACGGGATACGG
>JBFHQA010000006.1:0-35009 GCA_041592455.1 Thiobacillus sp.
GATCTCGCCGATCTTCCACACCGTTTCGCCGCTCGCCTGCAGTTGCGCCATCGCTGCGTCGGCGTCGGCGGCCGCCACCACGACGCACATGCCGATGCCGCAGTTGAAGGTGCGCAGCATCTCGTCGGGTGCGACATTGCCGGCCTGCTGCAGCCAGTCGAACAGCGGCGGGCGCGTCCAGCTGGCCTGGTCCACCCTGGCCGCCACGCTCTCGGGCAGGCAACGCGGCAGGTTGCCGGTGATGCCGCCGCCGGTGATGTGCGCCATGCCCTTGACGCTGATAGTTGCCATCAGCGCCAGCAGCGGCTTGACGTAGATGCGCGTCGGCGCCATCACCGCATCGGCGAACGGACGGCCATGGAAATCGGACTTGAACCCGATGTGGGTCATGTCGATCAGCTTGCGGATCAGCGAGTAGCCGTTGGAGTGCGCACCCGACGACGCCAGTCCCAGCACGACGTCGCCCGCGGCGATGGACTGCCCGCCGATAACCTTCGACTTCTCCACGACGCCGACGGCGAAGCCGGCGAGGTCGTACTCGCCCTCCGGATACATGCCGGGCATCTCGGCGGTCTCGCCGCCGATCAGCGCGCAACCGGCCTGTTCGCAGCCGGTGGCGATGCCGGCGATGACCGCTTCGGCGGTGTCGAGCGAAAGCTTGCCGGTGGCAAAATAGTCGAGGAAGAACAGCGGCTCGGCGCCCTGCACCAGGATGTCGTTGACGCTCATCGCGACGAGATCGATGCCGACGGTGTCGTGGCGGTTGAGCTCGAAGGCCAGTTTCAATTTGGTGCCGACGCCGTCGGTGCCGGAAACGAGCACCGGTTCCTGGTATTTCTTCGAGATCTCGATCAGCGCGCCGAAGCCGCCGATGCCGGCGAGCACTTCGGGACGCATGGTGCGCTTGGCCAGCGGCTTGATGCGCTCGACCAGCGCGTCGCCGGCGTCGATATCGACACCGGCATCTTTGTAGGAAATGGAAGACACGCCCGGCTCCAGAATCAAAAATACGGTATTTTACCGCCTATGGACCCTATTCGCCGCTCCGGACTGCCCGGCAACATTCCCTGGCTCGTATTGCTGACGCTGCTTGTCACGGGCGGACTGGTCTACCTGCTGGGGCCGATCCTCACGCCTTTCCTCGCCGGCGCCCTGCTGGCCTACATTTTCGACCCGCTGGTCGACCGCCTCGAGACGCGCGGCCTGTCGCGCGGGACCGGCACCGTGCTGGTCATCGTGCTGGCCGGACTGGTGCTGTTTTCGCTGATGCTGATCGCCCTGCCGCTTTTCCAGGGCCAGTTTGCCGAACTGTCGCAGCGCGTGCCGGCGGCGCTCGACCTGCTGCAGACCCGCCTGCTGCCCTGGCTGCAGCAGACGTTCGGCCTCACGATCAGCACCGACACCAGCGCGCTCAAGGCCTGGCTCACAGAGAAGGCCACGCAGAACAGCGCCGACTGGCTGCCGTCTCTGCAAACGGGCGCGCTCGCCATCGTCGGCGTGCTGGCCAACCTGCTGCTGATCCCGGTGGTGATGTTCTATCTGCTGAAAGACTGGGACCTGATGGTGGAACGGGTCGCCAAATTGACCCCGCGCGACTGGACGGGCGCGGTCACTCGCGTGGCCCGCGCGATGGATGCGGTGGTCGGTGAATTCCTGCGCGGGCAGGTCGCGGTCATGGCGACGCTGTCGGCGTATTACGCGATCGCGCTGTGGGCCGTGGGGCTCAACTACGCGCTGCCGATTGGCATTCTCACCGGCGTGCTGTCGTTCGTGCCCTTCCTCGGGTTCGGCCTCGGCCTGATCCTGGCGCTGCTGGTCGCGCTGCTGCAGTTTGCCGACTGGACCGGCGTGGCCTGGGTGGCTGGCATCTACCTGGCCGGCCAGGTGCTGGAAAGCTACGTGATCACGCCGCGCCTGGTCGGCGAGCGGGTCGGCCTGCACCCGGTGGCGGTGATCTTCGCGCTGGCCGCGTTCGGCCAGCTGTTCGGCTTCGTCGGCGTGCTGCTGGCGGTGCCGCTGGCGGCGGTGCTGCTGGTCGCGCTGCGCGAACTGCGCTGCGCCTACGAAACGAGCGCCTTCTATCGCGGCGGCTATAATGCCGGCTCTCCAGATTCCTCACCTTCTGCCATGTCCGCACCCTTGCTCGGCCAACCTTTGCTTGAATCCCGTATCTCGTCGCTGCCGCTCGTCCACAAGGGTAAGGTGCGCGACATCTATGCCGTCGGCGACGACAAGCTGCTGATCGTGACGACCGACCGGCTGTCCGCGTTCGACGTCGTGATGCCGACGCCGATCGCCGGCAAGGGCGAGGTGCTGACCCGGGTATCCACCTTCTGGTTCGACAAGCTGAAATCGATCGTGCCGAGCCAGGCGCTCGACATCGCGCCGGAATCGGTCGTGGCGGAAAACGAGCGCGACCAGGTCGCCGGCCGCGCGATCGTCGTCAAAAAGCTCAAGGCGCTGCCGGTCGAGGCCATCGTGCGCGGCTATCTGGTCGGCTCGGGCTGGAAGGAATACCAGGCGAGTCAGTCGGTGTGCGGCATTCCCCTGCCGGCGGGCCTGGCGCAGGCCGACCGCCTGCCCGAACCGATCTTCACGCCGTCGACCAAGGCCGCGGTCGGCGCGCACGACGAGAACATCAACTTCGACGACATGACGAAACTGATCGGCGCCGACCTCGCCCAGCAGGTGCGCGACGTCAGCCTCGCCCTGTACAAGGCCGCTGCGGAGTATGCGCTCACCCGCGGCATCATCATCGCCGACACCAAGTTCGAGTTCGGCCTCGACGAAGCCGGCAAGCTGGTCTGGATCGACGAGGCGCTGACGCCGGATTCGTCGCGCTTCTGGCCGGCCGACCAGTACCGCCCGGGCAGCAACCCGCCCAGCTTCGACAAGCAGTTCGTGCGCGACTGGCTCGAATCGAGCGGCTGGAACAAGCAGGCGCCAGGCCCGGTGCTGCCCGCCGACATCGTCGCGAAGACCAGCGAGAAATACCGCGAGGCGATGACCCGCCTGCTCGGCTGAGAGCGCCAAAACGCAAACGGCCGGACTACGCCGGCCGCCGCGATCAGGGTAAGTGGATGCTTACTTCAGCGTTGCGTTCAGGAAGTCGGCCACGGCCGCGACCATCTCGCCTTCGCGACTGGTGAAGAAGTGGTCGGCGCGCTGGATCACCTGCTGCTTCGACCCTGCCGCTTTCAGGCTCCCCTTGCGCTCCCCGGCCAGCTTCAGCACCGGGGGCAGGTCGTTTTCGCCGTACAGGTCGAGAACGGGCAGTTCACCCGTCTGGTAGGCGCCCATCGAAATCCCCAGGCTGGCCCAGGTCTTGACGGCCGCATCCGGCTTGCCGGTCAGGTAGACATGGCTCATGCGCGACCCCAGGCTGTGCGAGACGATGGCGAGTTGCGAATAGCCCTTGCCCTTGAGAAACGCGACCGCCTCGCCGATGCGCTCGGCCGCCTCGGGGAAGGTCGGCGGGTACGCCTCGCTCCTGGCGTCGGCCGCGAGGATCGGCATCTGGATCGACAGCGTGGTGAAGCCGCGGTCGGCCAGCTCGGTGCGCAGCGTGCCGACCATGCCCCAGTCGGGATGGATGCCCATGCCGTGCACGACGATGACGGCCTTGGTGGTGTCATTGACGGGCGTGAACAGCGTCAGGAACTTGTGGTGGCCGCGCGGCGTTTGCAGGTAGACCGGATCACCGACCACGAGGCCGGGCACAACCTCGTCAGCCCATTTCTTTTCGCGCGCGTAATCGGCCGCCCCCTCTGAAGCGAATGCATTCATCGAACACATGACTGCCACACCGGCCAGCCAGGCCAATACCCCGTTCTTCTTCATTGCTCCGTCCTCCGTTATCGATGTCATGAGCGCTCGGCCCCATGTTGCTACTTTACCCAAGCCGGCTCCTTCGCGGCGGCCCGGGATCAGATTATTATGCCGCCCCGCCGCGGGCGCGGCTACAGGGTCGACGCCATGCGCAGCGCCAGCGCGAAAAGCAGCACGGCAAACACCCGCTTGAGCGGCCGCACCTGCAGACGATGCGCGGTCCGCGCGCCCAGCGGCGCCGTCAGGACGCTGCCCAGCACGATGCCGGCGAGTGCCGGCAGGTAAATGAAGCCAAGGCTGCTATCGGGGCGGCCCGGAGCCGACCATCCGCCCAGGACGTAGCCCGCCGTGCCGGCGATGGCGATCGGAAAACCGATCGCCGCCGACGTGGCGATCGCGCGGTGCAGCGGCACGTTGTGCCACAGCATGAAGGGCACCGACAGCGTGCCGCCGCCGATCCCGACCCAGCTCGACACCGCGCCGATCACGCCGCCCGCCGCCGTCGTCCCGGCACGCCCCGGCAGGCCGCGATGCGGCGCCGGCTTGAAGTCGAGCCACATCTGGGTCGCGGCGTAGAACAGGAAGACCACGAAGAACAGCTTCAGCACCGTGGCCGGCACGTTGGCTGCGAGCAGCGACCCCGCCAGCGTGCCGAGCACGATGCCTGCGCTGATGCGTCGCACCAGCGGCCATTCGACCGCGCCGTGGCGATGATGCGCGCGCACGCTCGACAGCGAGGTGAACAGGATCGAGGCCAGCGACGTGCCGAGCGCGACCTGCGGCTCGATGCCGACGGCCAGGCCCTGCGCGTGCAGCATGAAAATCAGCACCGGCACGATGATCAGGCCGCCGCCGACGCCGAGCAGGCCCGCAACGAAGCCGACCACGAGGCCGAGGCCGCCGTAGGCGGCCATCCATGCCGGATCGAACATCAGAGATGCTTGACGATGAACGCGTATTCGGCAGGATCGACCGGCGTGATCGAAAGCCGGTTGCCGCGCTGCAGGATGCGCATGTTGGCGAGTTCGGGATAGCCTCGAATCTCAGACAGCGGCATCAGCCGCGTCTTCTTCACCAGCCTGACGTCGACGTTGACCCAGCGCGGATTCTCGGGCGTCGCCTTGGGGTCGAAATACTTGTTCTTGGGGTCGTACTGCGTCGCGTCGGGATAGGCGAGCTTGCTGACCTCGGCCAGCCCGGCCACGCCCGGCTCGGCACACGACGAATGGTAGAACAGCACCTTGTCGCCGACTTGCATCTGGTCGCGCATGAAATTGCGCGCCTGGTAGTTGCGGATGCCATACCAGGCCACGCTCTGGTTCGGCATGGCGGCAAGATCGTCGATGCTGACGTCGCTCGGCTCGGATTTCATCAGCCAGTAACGCATGCTCAACCCCGCTTGATCAACGTGCCGACGCCTTCGGGCGTCAGGACTTCGAGCAGCAGCGCATGCTCGACCCGACCGTCGATGATGTGCGCGGTCTTCACGCCGCTGTTGACCGCGTCGACCGCGTAGCCGACCTTGGGGATCATGCCGCCGGAGATGGTGCCGTCGGCGGTCAGCTCGTCGACTTCGCGCGGCGTGAGGCCGGTCAGCAACTGCATCTGCTTGTCCAGCACGCCCGGGGTGTTGGTCATGAAGATGACCTTCTCGGCCTGCAGCACGCCGGCGATCTTGCCGGCCGCGACGTCGGCGTTGATGTTGTAGGCGTTGCCGTCGGCGTCGGTGCCGAGCGGCGCCACCACGGGGATGAAGTCGCGCGCGTCGAGCACCTGGATGATCTCGGGATCGATGCTGGTGATCTCGCCGACCTGGCCGATGTCGAGCATCTGGTCGGCCTTTTCCTTGCTCTTGACCAGCATTTTCTTGGCGTGGATGAAGTTGCCGTCCTTGCCGGTCAGGCCCACGGCGCGGCCGCCGTGCTTGTTGATCAGCGTGACGATGTCCTGGTTGACGAGGCCGCCGAGCACCATCTCGACGACGTCGAGCGTCTCCTCGTCGGTGACGCGCATGCCCTGGATGAAATCGGACTGCTTGCCGATCTTCTTCAGCAGGTCGGCGATCTGCGGTCCGCCGCCGTGCACGACCACCGGATTCATGCCCACCAGCTTCAGCAGCACGACGTCCTTGGCAAAGGCCTCCATCAGGTGGCGCTCGGTCATGGCGTTGCCGCCGTACTTGATGACGATGGTCTTGTCGTAGAAACGCTGGATGTAGGGCAGCGCTTCGGACAGGATATTGGCTTTCTCGGCAGCGGTATGAGGCGTGGTCATGGCGACTCCGGGTTGATTTGATGCGAATTTTACGCCATTACAAAAGGGGTGCGCAGAGGCTTCGGCCGCGCACGGTGGCGTCGCCCCTTTTTGTCCGGCCGGTTTTTACCGGCTCGCACTTGTTGACGCGCCGGACTGGCACTACAGTGCCTGGGTATTGCATGCCCTGAGCAAGGACCCTGGATGAACTCTCTTGATGCGCACACCTGGCTGGAAGACCATGGGGACTACCTGTTCCGCATGGCCCGTCGCCAGCTGCATTCCGACGAACTGGCGGAGGACGCCGTCCAGGAAACGCTGCTGGCCGCGCTCTCCGCCCAGGCGCGCTATGCGGGCGACGCCAGCCTCCGCACCTGGCTGACCGGCATTCTCAAGCACAAGATCGTCGACCTGATCCGTCGGCAGGTGCGCGAGGTCGAGCTGCCGCGCGGCCCCGACGGCGACGAGGCCGTCGACGCGCTGTTCAAGGAAGACGGCCACTGGGCGGAGCCGCTGCGAGCCTGGGGCAATCCGCACGCCGAGGCGGAGCTGAGCCAGCTGCGGCGCGTGCTGGACGAATGCGCCGACCGGCTGAAGCCCGCCATGGCCCAGGTGTTCAGCCTGCGCGAGGTGGCCGGCATGGAAACGAGCGAAATCTGTAAGGAATTGGGCATTACGCCGACCAATTGCTGGGTATTGCTGCACCGGGCACGGCTTTTCATGCGGCAATGTCTCGAACTGAATGGATTTTCGAGGGCAGGTGCTGCATGAAATGGATGCCGACGTGCAAGGAGACGACGGAACTTGCCTCGCGGGCAATGGACGAACAACTGCCGCTGGCAGACCGGATGGCCATGCGGCTGCATCTGGCCATGTGCAGAAACTGCAGCCGGTTTACGCAGCAATTGCAGGAAATGCGCCGCCAGTTCCGCATGGAAACGAAAGAAGACGATCTGCCGGGGCTCGCCCCCGACGCCCGGCAGCGCATCTCGGATACTTTGCGCAACAAGCTTGGTTCGTGAGCGTGTTGCAAGATCCGGCAGCATCAAGACGATCGTTGCCGCTTGTTCGATGTCAATAAAGGAGAGAAACACCATGTCCAGAAAAACCCTGATCGCGTCTGCAGTCGGTTCTGCCTTCGTCGCCAGCATGGCGGCCGCACCGGTCGCCTCGGCCGCCGAGAACCCCTTTGCCCTGAACAGTCTGTCGAGCGGCTACCAGGTCGCCGACCACCATGGCGCCAAGCCCGCCGAAGCCAAGCCGATGGAAGGCAAGTGCGGCCAGGGCAAGTGCGGCGGCATGCGGTCCGGCGACAGCAAGCCCGGCATGACCTACATGGACGCCAACAAGGACGGCAAGGTCACCAGGGAAGAATTCATCAAGGGCCACGAGGCCATGTTCGACCAGATGGACGCCAACAAGGACGGCGTGCTCGACAAGTCCGAAATGGGCAAGATGATGCACGGCAAGTGCGGCGAAGGTAAATGCGGCGGCATGAAGAAGTAACTCGCCGATGACCACCCTGCGCCCCCACGGCGCGGGGCTGGGTTTTCGGCGCGAGCTCTTGCCCGAGCTGAAGACCCACGTCCCCGACGCCATCGAATTCTTCGAGATCGCTCCGGAAAACTGGATCGACATGGGGGGCGCGCATGGACGCGACCTGCGCAGGTTTACCGAGCGCTATCCCTTCGTCTGCCACGGGCTGTCGCTTTCTTTGGGCGGCCCGTCGCCGCTCGACGAAATGCTGCTGCACAAGACGCGGCAGCTGATGGATGCGCACGGCATCGCACTGTTCACCGAACACCTGTCGTACTGCTCCGACGACGGGCACCTGTACGACCTGCTGCCGATTCCCTTCACGGAAGAGGCGGTGAAATACGTCGCGGCGCGGATCCGCCGCACGCAGGACATCCTCGAGCGCCGCATCGCGATCGAGAACGCATCGTTCTATGTTGCCGCGCCCATCGCCGAGATGGACGAGGCCGGCTTCATCCGCGCGGTGCTCGACGAAGCCGACTGCGACCTGCACCTCGACGTCAACAACGTCTACGTCAACAGCGTGAACCACCGCTACGACGCGCTCGACTTCATCCGCGCCATGCCGACCGAGCGCATCGTCTACCTGCACATGGCGGGCCACTACAACGAGGCCGACGACCTGATCGTCGACACCCACGGCGCCGACGTCATCGACCCGGTGTGGACGCTGCTCGACGAAGCCTACCGCCTCCACGGCGTGGCGCCCACGCTGCTGGAACGCGACTTCAACATTCCGCCGCTGGCCGAGCTGGTGCGCGAAGTCGAGCACATCGCGCGCCTGCAGTCCGCGCATCGCCCTCATGAGCAAGCCGCCCGCGCTTCCTGAGTTCCAGCGCTACCAGTTCGACTTCACGGCGCACATCCGCGACCCGAAGGCCAACCCGCGACCGGCCGGCGTGGCGGCACGGCGCATGAAAATCTACAACGAGTTGCTCTACAACAACGTGGAGGGCTTCCTGCTGACGTGCTTCCCGGTGCTGCGCCGGGTGCTCGGCCAGCGCAAATGGGCGCGGCTGGTGCGCGCATTCTTCAGCACGCATCGCAGCCACACGCCCTACTTCCGCCAGATTCCGGACGAGTTCGTGCAGTTCCTGCAGAACGAATGGACGCCGACGGAAGACTACCCGCCGTTCTTGCTGGCGCTGGCCCATTACGAGTGGATCGAGCTGGTGCTCTCGGTCTCGAACAAGCGCGCCGAGGGCAACATCGATGCTGATGGCAATCTGCTGGATGGCGTACCGGTGCTGAATCCGGTGCTGGCGAACCTGCGCTACGACTGGCCGGTGCATCGCATCGCGCCGCGCCGCAAGGTCCGGCCGGCCGAAACGCATGTGCTGGTGTTCCGCAACGCAGACGACCAGGTGGCCTTTACCGAGATCAACGCGTTCACCGCGCGCCTGCTGGCCTTGCTCGAAGACGGCAGCCGGACCGGGCGCGAGGCGCTGCAACAGGTCGCCGAGGAAAGCCGCCACCCCGATCCCGGCGTGGTCCTGCACGCGGGCAGCGCGCTGCTTGAGGACCTGCGCACGCGCGGCGCGATCCTCGGTGCACGTCGCGACTAGTACGACAACCCATCAGTTTGCGTACATGCCAAGACGCGCATCCGCGCACCGAGTGCGCGAAGCGAACCGCAGCCATAGCCGTAGCTATGGCGAGGATGAGCGACAAGGCAATCGACGATGCGGGGCGCGTCGACCATAGCGAAACTGATGGGTTGTCGTACCCGGTCTTAGTGGTGATGATGGTGGTGCTGCATGCCGCCGCCCATGGCACGGGCTTCGGCCTTCACTTCGACGGTCTGCTGCGTGCCTGCTGATTCCACCGTCAGCGTCAGCGGAATCACATCGCCTGCCGCGATCGGCTTTTTCAGGTTCATCAGCATCAGGTGATAGCCGCCGGGCTCGAGCGTGACGGTCTTGCCCCTGGGCAGTTCGATCGCCTTCACTTCGCGCATCCGCATCACGTCGCCGTCCATCTTCATCTCGTGCACCTCCACCCGCGGCACGGCCGGGCTGGAGACCTTGACCAGCCGCGCATCGGCGTCGGACACGATCTGCATGTAGGCCCCGCTGACCGGCTGGCCGGGCACCGTGGCGCGCGCCCAGGCGCCGGTCACGCTGATGTTGGCGGCCCAGGCAGGCAGGCTGATGAAGCTGATCGCGAGTGCAGAGGCAAGTAGGGTTTTCATCGGTTCATCCTCGGTTGAAAGTTCAGAATTCGACAGTCAGGGCAGTGTAGATCGATCGTCCCATGCCGGGCACAGGCGTACCCCATTGCGGGACAGTCGCAACCGCTGACGTGGTCATCGTCGTGCCCTGCCCCAGATAGGCGCCGCCGAGCGGGGAATAATAGAGCCGGTCGAAGACGTTCTCCACCCCGAAGTCGACGCGCACCTGCTTCCACGAATAGCTGCCGCGCAGGTTGAGCAGGGCATATCCGGGCGTCTCCATTTCGTTGCGCATGGCGGAAACGTCATCCTTACGGCTGACCATCACCACTTCGGCAGCATTGTTCCAGCCGCGCAACTTGTGCGTCAACGTCAGCCTGGCGTTGAGCGGCATGATGTTGTAGAGCCCGTCGCCGGTATCGCGGTTCTCGCCCTTGGCATAGCTGAGGAGGCCCTTGAGCCCGTACTCGCCCATGCCCGTCTTCGCCAGCGGCATCTTGCCCGACAGGTCGATGCCATAGAGCCGCGCCGACTGGTTGACGAATTTCACCACGGTGTACTGGTTCCTGACCAGCGTCGTACGCGGCGCATTCGCAGTCGCATCCCACTGGATCGCATCGATGTAGTCCGTGACATGGGTGTAATAAGGCGTTGCCTTGAACGCCCAGTTGCGGTCGGCCGCATGCCAGTCGAAGGTGGCGGAAACCGTGTTGGCTTGTTCGGGCTTGAGGTCGAGGTTGCCGATGTAGCCGTTGCCGTCGCCGAACCAGTTGACCATCAGCGCCGCCATCTGCCAGGTGGACCAGGCATAACGCTCGTGCAGGTTGGGCGAGCGCGTCTTGTGGGCGAAGCCGAACTCGATGTCACGCGTGGCGTCAGGCGTGTAGCGCGCCAGAGCGGTCATGTCCCAGTTGTTGTCGGTCTTCGTGTGGTCCTGGGCGTTGAAGTTGTTCGCATCCCGCCCCTGGTTGCCACCGCCCGCAGGGTTGTAGCCCGTGACACTGCCGGTATCCATCATCACGCGCTCGTAGCGCAGGCCGGCCAGCGTCACCCACTGCGCACTGTGCTGCCTCTCCCATTCACCGAACACTGCCGCGCGGTCGCGCTCGCCGTCGTTGACGTTCCAGAAGGTGTTGGGCCACATGCTGGCGCCGGAGGCCGGCCACCAGTCGTCGAGCCGGTAGCGCTGGTATTCGGTGCCGATCCGCAGCAGATCCTGCGGGGTCAGATTGACATCGGCCTTGACGACGACTCCGGTGTTTGTGCTCGCCGTGTACATCGGCATGCCCGCGGCGCAGGTTGCGCTGGGCCCCCCGCAGGGCGCGCCGGAATAGCTCGGGGAGCCTTGCTGGTACCAGTACTTCTTGTCGTCGCCGAAGTCCATGAAGTGATCGACGTCCTCATGGTAGATGCGCGCTTCCAGTTTGCCCCAGTCGAGGTCGCCGAGGTAGCGCAAGTTCACGCGCTTCTGGTCGTTTCCGAGCATGTCCATGCGCTGGTTGGACCACAGCTGCCTGGGCAGGTCCTGCAGGCCGAACTTGGCTTCCACCAGATGCTGGCCGCCGCGAAACGCCAGACCCAGCGTATGGTTGCGCGTGTCATAGGCGGTCGATCCCACCTCGTCGAGCGGCAGGGTGTGGCCCGGATGGCCGGTGAAGCCTGGGTCCGTCCCTGCAGTAAAGAGCGTGTCCTTGAAGTCACCGCCCGCGACATGATTGTCGGACCGCGCAATGGCGCCGGCATAGGAAATATTGAACCCCTCGGTCGCATAGGTCGCTGCCGCGTTGGCCCCCCGGGCATTGCCGTTGCTGCGGTAAAAGGCGCCGACTTCTCCCTTGACGAGGCTGCCCGTGCCCGGCTTGGCGAACACCGGTTCTGCGGTCCTGGCAACGATCGATCCGCCGATGCTGTCGCCGCCGACGCTGACCGGAGAGATCCCCGCGTAGACCTCGATCGACTCGACCTGCGACGGATCCAGGTACGACAGCGCGGGATTCATGTGATTGGGGCAGGCTGAAATCAGGTCCATGCCGTCGACCTTGATGCGCAGGCGGTCGTCCGCCAGGCCGCGGATCGACGGCAGGCTCGACACGCCGCCTGCACCATACAGGCTCATGCCCGGCACGTCGCGCAGCAAACTGGCCGTATCGCTCGTCGTGGACTTCAACCGCTGCAACTCCACGGTCTGCGACCCCAGGGCTGCGGCATCCTCGGGCTGGCCTTCCACCCGCACCGTCGCCAGCACGGCAGGTTCATTGGCGCCCGCCACGCTGGACAACAGGCTGGCGGCGATCAGAACAGTGAGCAGACGCGGGACGGGTGCAAAGGTGGGCATGGCAAGATCAACGGGGCTAAATGAGAGGCCATTGTCCCGTTTAAGCCACCTTCAAGGAATGTGGCATATCGTCGCAGCAAGCCGCCCCCTGCCTGGGCCGGATTACAATGGCCGCCATGCCGCGAGCCCCCGCCCCCACCCTGCTGACCACCCTGCCGGCGCGCGCCCTGCTGGGGCGCCTGCTAGCCGTGCGCCTCTCGCTGATCGCCGGCTGGGCGGCCGGGATCGCCTGGCTGCACTGGGGCCTTGCCATCCGCATGCCCTTGCTGCCGATGGCAGCGGTGCTCGGGCTGATGCTCGTCTTTTCGTTGTCCACCGCCTGGCGCCTGCGGCAGGACATGCCGGCCACGCAGGTCGAGTTCCTCGCGCACCTGCTGGCCGACCTCACCGCCTTTGCGGTGCTGGTGTTTTTCAGCGGCGGGGTCACCAACCCGTTCGTGTCGCTGATGCTGGTGCCGGTCGTCATCGCCGCGATCAGCCTGCGCCCGCGCTGGGTATGGACGCTCGCCGCGGTGGCGGGCGCCTACTACGCCCTGCTGCTGTTCTACTTCCAGCCCCTGGCCGTGGCCGATCCGGTCGCCGCCTACGGCATGCATCTCGGCGGCATGTGGTTCAATTTCCTGATCAGCGCGGGCCTGATCGCCTTCTTCGTCACCCGCATGCAGGCGGCCCTGCGCCGGCGCGACCAGGCACTCGCCGAACTGCGCGAGAAGCAGCTGCGCGACGAGCGCATCCTCGCGCTCGGCACCCAGGCGGCGCTCGCGGCGCACGAACTGGCCACGCCGCTCGCCACGATCCAGACCACGGCGCACGAGCTCGCGCGCGAATTCGCCAACGACCCCGACATCGGCGCGGACTGCCGCCTGCTCGAAAAACAGGCGCAGGCCTGCAAGGGCATCCTCGACCAGCTCGCCTCACGCGCCCGGCATTCCGCCAACGTCCCGCAGGCGCTCGACGCCTGGCTGCACGACCTGCTCGAGCGCTGGCAGGTCGTGCGCCCCGAGGCCTCGCTCGTGTCCCGCATCCACGCAGACCGCCGCGACTTCGTGCCGCCCGAGGGGCTGGAACAGGCGATCCACAACGTGCTCAACAATGCGGTCGACGCTTCGCCGGATGCCGTCGAGTTCGACGCCAGCACCACCCCAGAGGGCCTGCAAATCGACATCGCCGACCGCGGGCCGGGCCTGACGCCGGAGCAGCAGGCGCTGGCCGGACGCGCGGGGTACAGCAGCAAGGCGGGGCAAGGCATGGGCATGGGGCTGGCACTCACCCACGCCACGCTGGAGCGGCTGCAGGGCACCCTCACGCTGTCCGCGCGCACAGGCGGCGGCAGCGTCGCTCGCATCCTGCTGCCCTGGAGCGCAGCCGAATGAACAGGCTATTGATCGTCGAGGACGACCCCGATTTTGCCGACGCGCTGTCGCGCGCCATGACCCGGCGCGGCCTCGAAGTCGCCGTCGCGCACGACGCCGACGCGGCCCGGCAGCTGGCGGCCAGCTTTGCCCCCACCCACGCCGTCGTCGACCTCAAGCTGCCCGGCGAATCCGGCCTCAAGGTCGTCGAGCAACTCGCCGCGCGCGATCCCGCGCCCGCCATCGTCGTGCTCACCGGCTACGCCAGCATCGCCACTGCCGTCGAGGCGGTGCGCCTCGGCGCACGGCACTATCTCGCCAAGCCCGCCAACGCCGACGAGATCCTGGCCGCCCTGCAGCGCGACGAGCCCGACGCCGCGCTCGAAGTCAGCCCCGAGCCGCTGACCGTCGCGCGGCTGGAGTGGGAACACATCCAGAAGGTGCTGAACGAGCACGACGGCAACATCTCGGCCACGGCGCGCGCGCTGAAGATGCACCGCCGCACGCTGCAGCGTAAGCTCGACAAGAACCCGCCAAAAGCGGGATGAAGGAACAGGGATACGGGCTCGCGCGGGCGTATTGCCCGCCCCGTTCCGCGCCCCCCTTACTTCACCGCAAAGCAGTAGAACAAGCCGTCGCCGCCGGTTTTTTGCAGAGCCTCCTGGCTGCAGCCCAGCGATTGATGAGCAGAATTCCAGGACTTGGCCCATTCATGGTCGATCGGCCCCACGCGATCGTGGTGGCCTAGCACGGCCGAGCCTTCGGCACCGCTCCTGGTCCAGTTGCCGCAGGTCATGTCCGCAAACGGCCCGCCGCCGAAGGCCGTGCCGTCGGGTCGCGAACCGGTCAGGATGTCGTGCTTGTTGGGTTTTTCGGTGCGGCCATTCACCAGATTGCCCGCCTCGTCGAGCGCCGTCTGCTTGGTCAGCTTGTTGTTCGCCGAGTGCAGGTCCGCGACGTTTTTTGCGATCATCTCGCCCTTGGCGTTGTACCACGGGCCGGCGCCGATCCGGTCGCGCGCATGGACGACATCCGCATCGTTGAGCTTTGCGCCCTGCGTGCTCAGGTAGGCACGCCAGGTGCGGCTGCCCGCGCCCACGGTCGCAGCCAGCTTCTGGCAGTGCTTGTCGGCGCCTTCCAGCCCGCCCAGATCGCCTCCCTTTCCGGGGCCCGTGCTGGTGACGAAGAACGACATGTCTGCGTGGCTGCCGCCCGCGTCGGCGTGCGCCGCGCCCTGTCCGGCCATCATCAACGAACTGGCGGCTGCCGCCGCCATCCACTTCACCGTGTTGCTGTGCATCGCGATCTCCTTTGAGGTCATGGATCGAAAGACGACCGACTGCATCTGGCCTTCGGCGTCGACTGGACTGCCCGATTTCAGGAGAGCCATATTAGCCTCTGGAAAAGGCGCCGGCAAAACGCTTTTAAACCCTGACTGTGGCGCCAGGATGGGCCGCGATCGAGGCCCTTGCGCTGCGCCTCAGTGACCCACGCCCCAGTCGACCAGGCCGAAATAGGCGGTCGCGAGCACCACGCCGCCGAACACGATGCGGTACCACGCGAACACGGTGTAGTCATGGCGGCTGACGAACTTGATCAGTGTGCGCACGGCGATCAGCGCGCTGACGAAGGCCGCCACGCCGCCCACCGCGAAGAGCGGCACATCGTTCACGTCGAACAGCCGCCAGTTCTTGTAGAGGTCGTACGCCGTGGCGGCGAACATCGTGGGGATCGCGAGGAAGAACGAAAACTCCGCCGCGGCCTTCCTGGATAACCCGAGAAACAGGCCACCGATGATGGTCGCGCCCGAGCGCGAGGTGCCGGGGATCATCGCCAGCGCCTGGGCAAAGCCGACCGCCAGCGCGCGGCGCCAGCTGAGATCGTCGACGGTCTCGGTGCTGATCACGTGCTTGCGGCGCTCGGCCCAAAGGATCAGCAGGCCGCCGATCACCAGCGCCGACGCGACGACGATCGGGTCGAACAGATAGCCCTTGATCTCCTTGTAGAACAGGAAGCCGAGCACGGCCGCCGGCAGGAAACCCGCCATCAGGTTGATCGCCAGCCGGCGCGACGCCGGCTCGGTGTGCAGCGTGACCGCCACGTGGCCGAGTCGCGCCCGGTACTCGAACACCACGGCGAGGATCGCGGCCAGCTGGATCGCGATCATGAACACCTTGGCCTTCTCGCCGTTGAAGCCGAGCAGCTGGCCGGCGATGATCAGGTGGCCGGTGCTGGAAATCGGCAGGAACTCGGTGATGCCTTCAACGAGGCCGAGGATGAGGGCGTACAGCAGCAGCGTAGGGTCGGTCATGGCGACGGGCAGAGAGTCAAAAGGGCACGTCCAACGGGCGCCTGCGGATTATACGCGGCCCGGATGAGCGTCATTTGGCAAGCACGTCAAACGCCGTCATCCGTGTCCAGGCGATAAGTCACCCGGTTGCGACCCTGCTGCTTGGATTGATACAGGCAGTCATCGGCCCTGGCGATCAGGTCGTCCAGCGTCATGCGGTCGTCCAGCCGCTGGGCCACGCCGAAACTGGCCGTCACCGTGGTCACCCCGCCCTCATGCGGGACGCGCACGCGCATGACCGCCTCGCGCAGCCGCTCTGCCAGGATGACGGCTTCCTTGAGATGGGTGTCGGACATGAACACGATGAACTCTTCGCCACCCCAGCGGGCCGCCACATCGCCTTCCCTGACCGATTGCTTGAGAAAGGCCGCAATCGCCTTCAGCACCGCATCGCCATGCGCGTGACCATGCACATCGTTGATCTGCTTGAATTTGTCGATATCGAACAGCATCACCGAAACGTCGCGGTCATGGCGTACCGAATTGCTCCAGGTCGCGACGGTCTGGTCGTAGAACGCGCGGCGGTTGTTCAGCCCGGTCAGCGGGTCGAGCTGGGCCAGGCGCTCGGCGCGTATCCTGCGTTCCTGCGAGACGCGAAGCTGCAAGGCGAGCGCCAGCGCCAGCAGGGTCGCATCGATCAGCATGCCGATTTCGACCGCCCGGTAGGTCCAGCCATTGAAGGGAATCTTGCCCCAGACCGCCAGCGTGGTCAGCAGGGCGCCCGTCATCGCGGAGAAGGCCGCGATCAGGAAATACTTGGCAGGGCGCTGACCGGCGTGCACCGCGAGCGCCCCCAGCACCAGCATGATGACGCAGAACAGGAAAGCAAACGTGAAGGCGACCAGCAAGGCAAACTCCTGGGCGCCCGCCACGACGGCGACGGCCAGCAGCCCGCCGAACACGGCCAGAAAACCGAACACGGCCTGCCGCACGCGCGGGAAGTGCTGGCGCATCTCGAGGAAACGGTTGGCGAACAGCAAACCCGCCGCGCCATACAGGAACATCAGCACCGGATTGGACCACTGCTGCCAGGCCAGCGAATCCGGCCACAGCCAGGCGAATCCGTGGCCGGTATAGGCGACATTCATCGCGACGAAAAGGGCGAGATAGATCGAGTAGAACAGGTAGCGCGCGCTGCGCAGGCTGGCGTACAAAATCGCGTTGTACGCCATCAGCGCAAGCAGGAAGCCATACACGATGCCGTAGCTGAGTTCCAGTTGCGCCAGCCGCTTCTGGAAGCCTTCCCGGCTCAGCAGATACAGGGGGACCACCATGGGGTCGGGCGTTTCGATGCGCAGGAACACCTCGCTCGCGCCCGGCTCGAACACATGGTCGAACACGAACAGGCGATAGGGGCGCGGGCGCTCGCTGAATGGCAGGCGGTCGCCGACATGGCGCTCGCCGACCGCCAGGCCGTTGTGCAGGAAATAGGCGTCGATCCGGTCGAGCCAGGCCGTCTCGATGCTCATGCGCCGGTCCGCCGGTCCAGCATCCGGATTGTTCACCGCGAGGCGGATCCAGACGGGTTTCGAGCCGATCCCGAAATTCAGCACAGGGCGGTTGCCGGGCGTGAACTTGCCCGCCTTGAAGGCGGCCATCGCTTCGGGCAATCCGAGCCGCCCGTCCGTCTCGACCAGCACATCGGTGGATAAGCCCAGCGCTGCGTCGTGCTCGACCGCGGTCGACAACGGGGCCGCGCCCGCCAGCGCGGCAAACAGCAGGAACAGAAGCCCGGCCAAACCGCGCATCAGGCTGATGAGCATATCGATCCTCTCCAGCCAGGCGGTCGACGCGGCGTCACGCTCAGACCTTGCGGTAGACCTCGGCGCCCTGCTTCACGAATTCCACCGCCTTGACCTCCATGCCCTTCTCGATCGCTTCGGCTTCGTTCAGGCCTTCCTTCGCCGCATACTCGCGCACGTCCTGCGTGATCTTCATCGAGCAGAAGTGCGGGCCGCACATCGAGCAGAAGTGCGCGACCTTGGCCGACTCCTTGGGCAGCGTCTCGTCGTGGAAGGACTTCGCCTTGTCGGGGTCGAGGCCGAGGTTGAACTGGTCGTCCCACCTGAACTCAAACCGTGCCTTGGAGAGCGCGTTGTCGCGGATCTGTGCGCCGGGGTGGCCCTTCGCCAGATCGGCGGCGTGCGCGGCGAGCTTGTAGGTGATGATGCCTTCCTTCACATCATCTTTATCCGGCAGGCCCAGATGTTCCTTCGGCGTCACGTAGCACAGCATCGCCGTGCCATACCAGCCGATCATCGCGGCGCCGATGCCCGAGGTGATGTGGTCGTAGCCGGGCGCGATATCGGTCGTGAGCGGGCCGAGCGTGTAGAACGGTGCCTCGGAGCAGGACTCGAGCTGGATGTCCATGTTCTCCTTGATCAGCTGCATCGGCACGTGGCCGGGGCCCTCGATCATCACCTGCACGTCGTGCTTCCACGCGACCTGGGTCAGCTCGCCGAGCGTGCGCAGTTCGGAAAGCTGCGCCTCGTCGTTGGCGTCATAGATCGAACCGGGGCGCAAACCATCTCCCAGGCTGAAGGCCACGTCGTAGGCCTTCATGATTTCGCAGATGTCCTCGAAGTGCGTGTAGAGGAAGCTCTCCTTGTGATGCGCGAGGCACCACTTGGCCATGATCGAACCGCCGCGGGAAACAATGCCGGTCATGCGGTTGGCCGTCATCGGCACGTAGCGCAGCAGCACGCCGGCGTGGATCGTGAAGTAGTCGACGCCCTGCTCGGCCTGCTCGATCAGCGTGTCGCGGAACATCTCCCAGGTCAGTTCCTCGGCCTTGCCGTCGACCTTCTCCAGCGCCTGGTAGATCGGCACGGTACCGATCGGGACGGGCGAGTTGCGGATGATCCACTCGCGCGTCTCGTGGATGTTCTTGCCGGTCGACAGATCCATCACGGTGTCGCCGCCCCAGCGGATCGCCCAGGTCATCTTCTCGACTTCTTCCTGGATGCTGGAACCGAGCGCCGAGTTGCCGATGTTGGCGTTGATCTTCACCAGGAAATTGCGGCCGATGATCATCGGCTCGGATTCCGGGTGGTTGATGTTGTTGGGGATGATGGCGCGGCCGCGCGCGATCTCGCTGCGCACGAATTCAGGCGTGATCTCGTTCTGCAGCATCGCGCCGAAGTTCTGGCCCGGATGCTGGCGGTTCATCAGCGCGGCGAGCTTCTCGCCCATCGGGCCGGATTGCTTCAACGACTCCAGGTACGCGGCACGGTTGTTGTTCTCGCGGATCGCGATGAACTCCATCTCCGGGGTGATGATGCCCTGCTTCGCGTAGTGCATCTGCGTCACGTTCATGCCCGCCTTGGCACGGCGCGGATGGCGGTGCAGGCCGGGGAAGCGCATCGTCGCCAGTTCCGGATTGGCGGCCTGCTGGCGGCCGTACTCTGACGAGAGGTCACCCAGCACCTCGGTGTCGCCGCGCGCCTCGATCCATTTCGTGCGCAGCGCCGGCAGGCCCTGGCGGATGTCGATCCTGGCGTTGGGGTCGGTGTAGGGGCCGGAGCAGTCGTAGACGAAGATCGGCGGATTGGGCTCGGAGCGGGCAGGGGCTCCGCCCGGCCCGGGTTCCCCGCTGAACATCAAGGGCGTGTCGGCCTGGCTGATCTCGCGCATCGGCACGCGGATGTCGGGCGTGCTGCCCTCGACGTAGATCTTGCGCGAATTGGGCAGCGGCTTCACCGCGGCTTCGTCGACGTGCGCGGTCGCGGCAAGAAACTTGGGGTTGGCGTTCATGGAGGGCGCTCCTGGTAAAGAATGATCGGAGGCGCCGAAAACCGCCTCGCGGGGAAAATCATCGAGGCTGTCGCCTCGCTCGATAGGTACACGCGTGAGGCCGTCTGAGCCTCCCTACGGCGGGTTGGAGTTTGTTTCCGCAGGAAACAGGCTCTTCCGCATCAGGTTCAAAGGGTATTTCTCACTCCATCCGGCAGCAACCGGCTGGAGACCCCTGGCGAACGGCCAAAGTTAGCCGAAATGTGAAATAATTGCAAGGCAAGACCCCGTCTAACTTATTGAGTCGTAAACTTAATTTAGGCTGCAGTTTCAATCTCTACAGGCAAGGGTACCGCATGAATATCGAGCAAGCGCGCTACAACATGGTGGAACAGCAGATCCGCCCGTGGGATGTTCTCGACCAGGACATCCTCGACCTGCTGCTCAAGGTCAGGCGCGAGGATTTCGTCCCCGAACAGCACGCCGCACTGGCCTTTGTCGACATGGAAATCCCGCTCGGCCACGGCCAGGCGATGTGGACGCCCAAGCTCGAGGCCCGCGCGCTCCAGGAACTGGCGATCCGCCCGACCGACCGGGTGCTCGAGGTCGGCACCGGCAGCGGCTACCTCACCGCCCTGCTCGCCTCGAAAGCCGCCGAAGTCGTGTCGGTGGACATCGTGCCCGAATTCACCGCCGCCGCGACCGAAAAGCTGCGCGCGCACGGCTTCAACAACGTGGTGCTGCACAGCGGCGACGCCGCGCGCGACTGGCCCGACGATGCCGGTTTCGATGTCATCGTGCTGACCGGCTCCACGCCCCTGCTGCCGGACGCGTTCCGCCGCCGCCTCAAGGTCGGCGGCAGGCTGTTTGCGATCGTCGGCGAAGCCCCGGTCATGCAGGCGCAGCTCATCACCTGCACCGCGCCCGGCGCCACCCGCAGCGTGGTGCTGTTCGAAACCTGCGTGGCCCCGCTGCTCAACGCGTCGCGCCCCAACGCCTTCGTGTTCTGAGAGCGCCCATGCGACAGTTTCGTCCCCCCGAACTGGCCGACTATATTCAAAGCGGACATACGCCGGTGCTGCTGGATGTCAGGGAGCCCTGGGAATGGAACCTGTGCCGCCTGCCCGGCGCGATCCTGATCCCGATGCACGAATTGCCCTCGCGCCTGGAAGAATTGAACAAGGATGCCGAAACCGTGGTCATCTGCCATCATGGCGTGCGCAGCTACCACGCGGCTCGCTATCTCGAAACGGCAGGGTTTGCGAATGTGATCAACCTGTCCGGCGGCGTGGCCGCCTGGGCGGACGAAGTCGATCCGGCCATGCCGCGCTACTGAACCCAAGCCATCAAACAGGATTTGCCATGCAATTGAAGCCGTTGTTCCTCTCGTTGACGCTGGCACTCGCCCCTGCCGCGCAGGCCGCCAATCTGTCCGACCTGTTGCGCGATGCGCAGGCCTACGACGCCCAGTACGCTTCGGCGCGCGCCGCCCTGGAAGCGGGCCAGGAAAAATCGGTGCAGGGCCGCGCCGGACTGCTGCCGAACGTCAGCCTGGGCGGGAACGTCCGCTACAACGATGTGCAATCGAGCCTGACCGGCGGCGATGCCCGCTACGACTCCAACGGGCTGTCGATCAACGCGGCCCAGCCGTTGTTCCGCAAGCAGAACCTGGTGCAGTACGAGCAATCCAAGGGGCAGGTCAGGATCGCCGAAACCCAGTTCCGGCTCGCCGAGCAGGACCTGATCCTGCGCGTCGCGCAGGCCTATTTCGACGTGCTGCAGTCGCAGGACAACATCGCCTTCATCCAGGCGCAGAAAGTCGCCATCACCGAGCAGTTGGCGTCTGCCAAGCGCAACTTCGAGGTCGGCACCGCGACCATCACCGACACCCACGAAGCGCAGGCGCGCTTTGACCTGGCCGTGGCGCAGGAGATCGCCGAACAGAACACGCTCAGCATCCGTCTGCGCGCGCTCGAAAAACTGATCGGCAAGCCGGCCGGCGCGCTCGACACCCTGGCCGACCAGAAACAGTTGCCCGCGGAATCGGGCCATATCGACGAGTGGTCCGCACGCGCCGCCGAAGGCAACCTGCAGGCCGAGATCCAGCGCCTGTCGAAGGCCATCGCCGACCAGGAAGTCGAGCGCAATCGCGCCGGCCACTATCCCACGATCGACGCGGTCGCCGGCTACACCCTCAACAACGGTCAGAATTTCGGCACCACCCAGGTCGACACGCGCGTCGCCACCATCGGCGTCGAGCTGAACCTGCCGATCTACCAGGGCGGCCTGACCAGTTCGCGCGTGCGCGAAGCCGTCGCCAACCAGGAAAAGGCCCGCCAGGACCTCGAGAACGCCACGCGCGAGGCGAGCCTGCAGGCCCGCCAGGCCTGGCTCAACGTCAACAGCGGCGCCGCCCGCGTGCGCGCGCTCGAACAGGCGCTCGTGTCCAGCAAGGCCCAGCTCGAATCGACCAAGCTGGGACTGCAGGTCGGCGTGCGCACCAACCTCGACCTGCTGAACGCGGAGCAGCAGATGCTCTCCGCCCAGCGCGACCTCGCGGGCGCGCGCTACGCCTATCTGCTCGCCGGCCTGTCGCTGAAGGCGGCAGTCGGCGCACTGTCGGCCGCCGATCTCGAAGCGATCGACAAGCTGTTGATCCCCGCGAAGAGCAATCCGGCCCCCACGTCCGGCAAGGCCGTCACGTCGCCTCTGCCTGCGGCGCTGGTTCTGAAAAGGGATGCGCTGAAAGGCCTGGGCAAGCCCATCCAGGCCGCATCGCGCTAGGCGCCTGATCCGCGCATCCGCTGCCTGAAGGGGCGGATGCGTCAGTCCGCCAGCCCGCGCTCCAGCAACGCCCACACCCGCCCGGCCGCACCCTTGTGCGCGGCGGCAAACGCCTGGCCGGCCTCGCCCATGCGTCGACGCGCCGCGTCGTCCCGCATCAGTCGCTCGGCCGCCCCGGCCCACGCATCGGCGTCTTCGATCCGGATCGCGGCGCCTGCCGCGATGGCGTCTTGCGCCGCCTGCTTGAAGTTCTCGGTATGCGGTCCGAGGAACACCGGGCACCCCACCGCGCACGCCTCGATCAGGTTCTGGCCACCGAAGGGCAGCAGGCTGCCGCCGACCAGGGCGCCATCCGCTGCGCGGTAGTAGGCGAACATTTCGCCGAGGCTGTCGCCCAGCCATACGCGGGTGGACGACGCCACCGGCTGCTCGTCGCTGCGCCGCTGCAACGCGAGGCCCGCCTGCCGGGCCAGCGCCGCCGCCTCGTCGAAGCGCTGCGGATGACGCGGCACCAGCGCCAGCAGCGCGTCGGTCGGGGCCCGCCTCGCGAACGCGTCGAGCACGAGCCTTTCCTCGCCATCGCGCGTGCTGGCGACGAGCCACACCGGCCGCGGACCGATTCGGGCGCGGAACATCTCGCCGAGCGCGATCATGGCGGCTGGCGGATCGATGTCGAACTTGAGGTTGCCGCACACCTGCACCTGGCGCGCGCCGAGCGCGGCCAGGCGGTCGGCGTCGGCCTGAGTCTGCGCGGCGACGGCGGCGAAACCGCCTAGCGTGGCCCGCGTCAGCGCGGGCAGCCTGCCGTAGCCGCGGGCGGACCGCTCCGACAATCGCGCGTTGACCAGATGCAGGCGAACGCCGGCCCGGCGCGACTCGCGCACCAGATTCGGCCACAACTCGGTTTCCATGATGATGCCCAGACGGGGCTGGGCGCGCCGCACAAAACGCCGCACGAGGTGCGTCAGGTCATAGGGCAGGTAGCGCACCGTCACGCGGTCGCCGAACAGCTGTTCGAGCGTGGCCCGGCCCGCCGGCGTCATGCAGGTCATCAGCACCGGCGGCGGCGGGGTCAGGGCGAGCAGCCTGTCCACCAGCGGCGCGGCGGCGCGGGCCTCGCCCACCGACACCGCGTGCAGCCACACCGGCCGTGCCGGCAGCCTGCCCATGAAGCCCAGCCGTTCGGGAAGATGCCGCCAGTAGCCGTGCTCCTTGAAGCCGCGCAGCAGCAGGCGCAACGGAACCAGCGGCACGGCCAGCAGCAGGGCCAGCCGGTACAGGCTCGCGTCGAGAATCAGGCGGATGGAGGGCATCACCGGATTGTAAATGCGCCAGTGCTAGAATCGACGCCACTCTGGAGGCCCAACAATGAAAATCCTGCTTACCGGCGCGGCCGGCTTTATCGGCATGCACGTCGCCCAGATCCTGCTCAAGCGCGGCGACGAAGTCATCGGCATCGACAACCTCAACGACTACTACGACCCGGCGCTCAAGCTGGCGCGGCTGGAACAGCTCAAGCCCTACCCCAACTTCCGCTTCATCAAGGACGACATCTCCGACCGCATGGTGATGGAAGACCTGTTCGAGAAAGGCCATTTCGACGCGGTGATCAACCTCGCCGCGCAGGCCGGCGTGCGCTACTCGCTGAAGAATCCCCATGCGTATGTCCAGTCCAACATCGTCGGCTTCGCCAACCTGCTCGAAGGCTGCCGCCACCACGGCGTCAAGCACTTCGTCTACGCGAGCTCGTCGTCCGTCTACGGCGCCAACACCAAGGTGCCGTTCTCGGTGCACGACCCGGTCAACCACCCGGTCAGCCTCTACGCCGCGAGCAAGAAGGCCAACGAGCTGATGGCGCACACCTATTCGCACCTGTACGGCCTGCCGACCACGGGGCTACGCTACTTCACCGTCTACGGCCCGTGGGGCCGGCCCGACATGTCGCCCTGGCTCTTTACCTCGGCGATCCTCGAAGGCCGCACCATCGACGTTTTCAACCACGGCGACATGTCGCGCGACTTCACCTACATCGACGACATCGCCGACGGCACGGTCAAGGTGCTCGACCGCATCCCGCAGGGCAACCCCGACTTCGACCACAAGCATCCCGACCCCGCCAGCAGCCACGCGCCCTACCGCGTCTACAACATCGGCAACCACACGCCGGTGCAGCTGATGGATTTCATCGGCACGATCGAGGCCGCGCTCGGACAGACCGCGAAGAAAAACTTCCTGCCGATGCAGGATGGCGACGTGCAGGCGACCTATGCCGACGTGTCCGACCTGATCCGCGACACCGGCTTCAAGCCGGCGACGTCGCTGGAGTATGGCATCGGCAAGTGGGTGGAGTGGTATCGCGGGTACAAGAATCTGACCTGAAACAAATCAAGTGATCACACCCCCGCCTGGTTTTAACTGATAGCGGACCAGAGGATGCCCTTTCCAGTCCAGGCCAAGCTCCTGATGAAGTTCATCACAGGGGTGCCGTTCCTGATTTCCTGGTTGATGGTCCATTTCGCGATCCGTTCCGACAACGCTTCGCTGCTGAAAAACGGTTTGTCAGCTGAAGCCACGATTCTGTCGTGTACGCACCGCATCGTCGGCACCTCCAGGTTCAAGCACTAGGAAACCGAGGTTCGATTCACATTCACACCGATCGGGCAACACGCTGTCGAGCTCACCAAACACCTGCGCGGCCATATCAGCCTCGTAGCCGGCTCCGCCGTACCAGTGAAGTATCAGAAGGGACACCCGTACATCTGTCTGCTGGTTCCCTACGAAAAGCATCACACTACCATCTGACGCCACACCGGTGAAGCTGCAGCTACGGCGTGAAGGGACGTTGCTCATGCCGCCCCTTGTCGCCAAATCGCGACGTGCTGGAAACCACATAACCCTATGTTTTAACTAGCCATTACCTGAAACTCTCAAGATCCTTGTCGCCAATAGGCGACATTCTGGCCGGTTCCAGGCCCAAAGCGCGCCCCATTCAATTCGCTATCTGCTTGATTAACAAATGCTTTCTCAAGCTGGCTCGACTGTTGCACTAGCACCTTCGTGTCCAGTTCCGGGCGCAACCACACCAGAGCGTTTTACAACCCAGATACGAGAGAGGCTTACCCATGCTCAAATCCTTCATGCAACCTGGCACGTCGACTTCTTCGCGTGCCGACACGAACCGGGCGATCCACTCGGGCTATCCGCCCAAGCCGTCCGAACAGTCCAGGCAGGCCGACGCCGACAAGGACAAGACGGTAAACCTGTCGGCTACCCATCGTTCTGCCGCGGCCAGCGAGGACGGCAACAAGCTGATCGTCGGGCCGAACATCAAGCTCAAGGGGTCGGAGATCACCGATTGCGAGATCCTGGTGGTGGAAGGCCGGGTGGAAGCCTCGATGAACAGCCGCGACATCCGCATCGCCGAGGGCGGGGTGTTCTCCGGCAAGGCCGAGATCGACGTGGCCGAGGTGCGCGGCACCTTCGAGGGCGAACTGACGGCCCGCAAGCGGCTGGTGGTGTACGCCACCGGGCGGGTTTCGGGAACGATACGCTACGGTGCGCTGATGGTCGAGGAAGGCGGCTCGATCTCCGGCAACATGGCGCTGCATTCAGAGGGCTCGAGCGGGGGCAAGGTCACCGAGCTTCCGAAATCGTCAGCGACATCGGACGACAAGGAACAGGACGAGGAAACGGGGCTGGAACTGGCGCGGCACGCGTCGGGCAAACGCTAGGAAAAATCATGCCAATGTCAGGCTGTCTGCGCCAGACTGTCTGGAATCCGGGACAGCCTGTTTCTGGATTCTGTTTCGGCAGTCAGGCCTTATCCGACTCCTGGGCGCTGATCATCTGCTGGTAGAGCAGCGCCGAGATCACCAGCGTGTCCTGGCCGGTAATGTTCTCGAATGACAGTCCATGCAGCATGGTGGGGTTTTCGTCGACCGACGGGCGCGACGGATTCACCGAGCGAATCAGGCAATTCAGCGTCAGCAAGTGTTCGGTGTCCCTGACCTTGACGCGCAACTTGAGGGTGAGCGCCTCGCCCACTTCGCCGATCTTGTCGTTTGCGGCGATCAGCGTGCCGCCCATGCTGATGTCGCGCGCCACGCAGGCGTAGCCGCGGCCGTCTTCGGCGGTGGCGTGGCAGATGATGTTGGTGCGCCCGCGCGAGCTGCCGCGCACGACCATCCCGCGCACTTCCTTCGGATAGGCCAGGTGGATATGCGGGAAGGGGGTGTTGGTCACCTTCCGCGCCATCGAGGTGAAGGCGTAGGCGCTCTTGCCGCTGAACAGGCGGATGACGAAGTCCTGGCCTTCGCGGACCAGCATCATGCTGCCGTTGATGACCGGCGTGGTGACGATCACGCTCTGCCCTTCGAGGTAGCCGACCAGGGTGACGATGCAGCGGGTCTGCTCCTGTCCGGTCTGGAACTGGAGCTGGATGTGGTCGCCGATGTTGAGCTTGATCTGGTCGAGCGACAGCACGCCGGCCTCGCGCTGCGCCGAGGCGGGCTCTTCCTTGGACAATTTGTCTTCCATCACTCGGGACACGGCGTCATCCGTCCAGTTTGCCTGCGTTCATGGTTCAGTGCGCGCCCGATTCCCATCCCGCCTGCCGGGCCTGCGCTGCCTGGCGGTCCCCCGGCAGGGCCGGGCCGCATCCAGCTATATCGTCAGATTATTTCAGATATTAATATCGATCGAGCGCGAGCAGGCAATTTGTCTGCCCACGGAATCAAACGCGCGGCTAAAACGCCTCAGCCCGCCTGGCCGGCCAGTGCGTCCGCTTTGTCCACCCGCTCCCAGGTGAATTCCGGTTCAGCCCGGCCGAAGTGGCCGTAGGCGGCGGTCTTGCGGTAGATCGGGCGGCGCAGGTCTAGGCTTTCGATGATGCCGCGCGGGGTGAGCCTGAAGCTGCAACGCACCAGGTCTTCCAGCTTCTCGTCCGACACGGTGCCGGTGCCGAAGGTGTCGACCAGCAGCGACACCGGTTCGGCCACGCCGATGGCATAGGCGAGCTGCACCAGGCAGCGGCGGGCCAGGCCGGCTGCGACCAGGTTCTTGGCGATGTAGCGCGCCATGTAGGCCGCCGAGCGGTCGACCTTGGTGGGATCCTTGCCGGAAAACGCGCCGCCGCCGTGCGGGCACGAGCCGCCGTAGGTGTCGACGATGATCTTGCGGCCGGTCAGGCCTGTGTCGCCGTTGGGACCGCCGATTTCGAACGGGCCGGCAGGATTGACCCACAGCCGGAACGTCGGCGTGCGCAGGTCGTGCGGCACCAGCGGATCGACGATTTCGCGCGCGACTTCCTGCGCAACCCAGGCGGGGTCGAGGTCGCGCGCGATCTGGGTGGAGAGGATCACGGTTTCGACGCCGGCCATCTTCTGGCCCTCGTAGGCGACCGTGACCTGGCTCTTGGCGTCGGGCCGCAGCCACGGCAGGGCGCCGGATTTTCTCAGTTCGGCCTGCTTCTGCACCAGCCGGTGCGCGAGCCACAGCGGATACGGCATCAGGTCGGGCGTCTCGTCGCAGGCGTAGCCGAACATCAGGCCCTGGTCGCCGGCGCCGATGTCGCCGCCCGCCAGCGTGATGCCCTTGTGGATCTGGATCGACTGGTGGTTGAAGCGCACCTGCACTTCGCAGGCGTCGGGGTCGATACCGGTGCCGGCGTCGCGGTAGCCGATGTCGCGCAGCACCTGGCGGGCGATCGCCTCGGCGCGGTCCCTGACCTCGTCGAACAGTTCGCGGCGCACGGTCTTGAACTCGCCGGTGATCACCACGAGGTTGTCGGCGACCAGCGTTTCGCAGGCCACCTTGGCCTCGGGCTCCTCGGCCAGGAAGGCGTCGAGGATGGCATCCGAAATCTGGTCGGCGATCTTGTCCGGATGGCCTTCGGATACCGATTCGGACGTAAACAGATGGCGGCGGGTATTCATGGTGCGGTTCCTTTGAAGCTGAAACGGATTCGATTAATCGGTCTTCGCGGCGAGGCGCCACAGCGAAGTGACCTCGGCCGCGCGCGCGGCGTGCAGCGGGTCGGTGTCGTCGGCGGCGCGCGGATGCGTGGGCCGGGTGTCCAGCCGAGCCACGACGCTGAGACCAGCGGCGTCGATCGCCGCGAGCAGCCATTCGCGCGTGCGCAGCCCAAGATGCTCGGCCAGGTCCGACAGGATCAGCCAGCCCTCGCCGCCCGGCTCCAGGTGCGCCGCCAACCCGTTCAGAAAGCCGAGCAGCATGCGGCTGTCCGGATCGTAGATCGCGTGCTCGATCGGCGAGTTGGCGCGCGCGGGCAGCCACGGCGGATTGCACACGACGAGCGGCGCGCGGCCTTCGGGAAACAGGTCGGCGTCGACCACGTCGACCCGCCCCGCGAGGCCCAGCCGCTTGATGTTCGTGCGCGCGCAGGCCAGCGCGCGCGGGTCGCGGTCGGTGGCGACGACGTGCCGGACCCCCCGACGGGCGAGCACTGCGGCCAGCACGCCGGTGCCGGCGCCGATATCGAAGGCGAGCGTATCCGCCGGCAGCGGCGCATCGTTCACCAGCTGCACGTACTCGCCGCGCACTGGCGAAAACACACCGTAGTGCGGATGGATGCGGTCGCCGAGCGCCGGGATGTCGACGCCTTTCTTGCGCCATTCGTGCGCGCCGATCAATCCGAGCAGTTCGCGCAGCGAGACGACGGACGCCGACTCGGCCTCGCCATAGGCCTCGAAGCAGGCTTCCTTGACGTTCGGCGCACGGCGCAGCGGGATCGTGTAATCGGCCTCCAGCGGCAGCAGCAGCATGCCCAGCGTGCGGGCGCGCTGCGCCTGTGCCTGGCGATGCAGATGAAAGGCTTCGGTCGGCGACGCGGCGGGCTTGCGCGGCTTGCGGTCGATGCGCCGCGCCATCGCCTGCTGCAGCTGGCGCGCATTCTGGTAATCGCCGCGCCACAGCAGCGCGGTACCCTCGCTGGCGAGCCGGAAGGCGGCATCGGCGGCGAGCGTGTCGTCGGCGACCATCACACGCCGGGGCGGCGGCATGCCGCTCTCCGAACGCCAGCGGGCCGACCGCTCCTCGCCGGCCTCGGTCCAGTGGATGACGGGGTACGCAAGTTCGGGCACCGGCGACTCGCCGGCCGGACCGGTCGTCTGTATCACAGCTTGGCGTTGCGCCCGCCGTCCACCGCCAGCACCTGGCCGGTCACATAGGGCGCGTCGACGGCGAAGAAGCGCACCGCGCGCGCGATGTCGTCGGGGCCGCCGGCGGTCTTGAGGATGGTGTGCGAGACGATGCGCTGGCGCGAGACTTCGTCGAAGTTGGGGTCGTCTTCGGGCCACATGATCGGGCCGGGCGCAACGGCGTTGACGCGCACGTCGGGACCTAGCTCGCGCGCCAGCGACTTGGTCAGGCCGACCACGCCGGCCTTGGCGACGCTGTAGACGACGTAGCTCTTCATCGGCCGCTCGGCGTGGATGTCGGCGATGTTGACGATGCAGCCTTTGCGCTTTTTCAGCTCGGGCGCGGCGGCCTGCGACAGGAACAGCGGCGCGATCAGGTTGCTGCCCATCAGGTTGTCCCAGTCCTTCATTGTGATCGTGCCGACCGGCGTCGGATAGAAGCTCGACGCGTTGTTGACCAGCACGTCGAGCCCGCCGAAGGTGGCGACGGTTTTCTGGATCAGGCCGGGCAGGCCGTTGACGTCGAGCAGGTCGGCCTGGATCAGCGCCACCGAATCGGGGCGGATGGCGTTGAGTTCATCCTGCAGGGCGCGCGCCTCGCCTGCCGAACTGCGGTAGTGGATCATCAGGTTGGCGCCGCCGGCATGCAGCAGGCGGCCGGTCGCCGCGCCCACACGTTTTGCCCCTCCGGTAATCAGCACGACTTTGCCTTGCATCGGGATTCACCCTTATAGTCCTTGAATCCCCCATTATCCCTCAAGTGATCCGACGCATGCTGCCCAGCCCTTCGCCCGATGCCTTCGCCCACAGCCAGAGCGTCGTCGAGCACCTGAGAACGCAAATCGAACGGGCCGGCGGCTGGATCCCGTTCGCGCAATACATGGAGACGGCCCTGTACGCGCCCGGACTCGGCTACTACGCGGCGGGCGCGACCAAGCTCGGCTCGGCGGGCGACTTTGTCACCGCGCCCGAAATGACGCCGCTGTTCGGCCGCACGCTGGCCCGGGCGATCGCGCCGGCATTGCACCTGACAGGCGGCGAGGTCCTCGAACTGGGCGCCGGCAGCGGCCGGCTGGCCGTGGACATGCTCGGCGAACTGGAACGGATCGACGCCCTGCCGGCGCGCTATTCCATTCTTGAAGTAAGCGCTGACTTGCGAGCGAGACAGCAGGAAACGGTGATGCGGGAACGGCCGCACCTGGCCGAGCGGGTGCAGTGGCTGGAAGCCCTGCCCGCGCAGATCAGTGGTGTCATCGTCGGCAACGAGGTGCTCGACGCGCTGCCGGTGGAACTGCTGCACTGGACCAAATCCGGCCCGATGCAGCGCGGCGTGATTACCGACGGCGAGGGTTTCACGTGGCAGGACCGGCCGATCACCGACCCCATTCTGCGCGCCCGCGCCGACGCGCTGGATCTCGCGCCCGGCTATGTGTCCGAAATCAACCTGGCCGCCGATGCCCTCGTGACCTCGCTCGCGCACAGCCTCGAACACGGGCTGGTCCTGCTGGTCGACTACGGGTTCGGCGCGAGCGAGTACTACCATCCGCAGCGCCACATGGGCACGCTGCGCGCGCACTACCGCCACCACGCGCTGGACGACCCGTTTTACCTGCCGGGGCTCGCCGACCTCACCGCGCACGTCGACTTCAGCGCGGTGGCGCGGGCAGGGCGGGCTGCGGGATTAATTCTGGCCGGCTACGCCACGCAGGCGAATTGCCTGCTCAACGCCGGGCTGACCGAACTGCTGATGGAGAGCTCGCCCAGCGATGCGGCGAGCTATCTGCCGCAGGCCAACGCCGTACAGCGGCTGGTGTCGCCGGCCGAGATGGGCGACCTGTTCAAGGCGATCGCCTTCACGAAGGGCGAAATCCCGCCGCTGGCCGCGTTCGCGCGCGGCGACCGCAGTCACAGCCTGTAGGATTTACGCTTCCGCTTCGGGCTCGGTCTGCAGCCGGGTCACGCGCACGGCGTAGAGGCGGCGGCTGTCGGCGCGCAGCACGCTGAAGATGAACCCGTCGAACGTGACCGACTCGCCGCGCTTGGGCAGGTGGCCGAAACGCGAAATGATGAGGCCGCCGACGGTGTCGAATTCCTCATCGGAGAACTCGGCGCCGAGCGTCTCGTTGAAATCCTCGATCTCGGTGCTGGCCTTGACGCGGAACACGCCTTCGCTTTCGTGGATGATGTTGTCTTCGGTCTCATCGAAGTCGTACTCGTCCTCGATGTCGCCGACGATCTGCTCCAGCACGTCCTCGATCGTGACCAGGCCCGCCACGCCGCCGTATTCGTTGACGACGATGGCGATGTGGTTGCGGTTGGAGCGGAATTCCTTCAACAGCACGTTGAGCCGCTTCGACTCGGGAATGAACACGGCCGGGCGCAGCATGCCGCGGATGTCGGCGTCGTCCTCGGCGTAGTGCCGCAAGAGGTCCTTGGCCAGCAGGATGCCGATGATGTCGTCGCGGTCCTTGTCGATGACCGGAAAGCGCGAATGCGCAGTCTCGATGACGTGGGGGATGAAGGTTTCCGGCGTGTCGTTGATGTCGATGACATCCATCTGCGCGCGCGGGATCATGATTTCGCCGACGCGCATCTCGGACACCTGCAGCACGCCCTCGATCATCGCCAGGGCGTCGGCATCCATCAGACTGTTTTCGTAGGCGCCGTGCAAGAGCTCGATCAGCTGTTCACGGTCTTCGGGTTCGCGCATCAGCCAGTGGGAGATGCGCTCGAGCAAGCTCGGTTTACTACTATCGGACTCCATTTTGTATCAGGAAGAATAAGGATTGGGGATATGGAACCGCCTCAGTATAGCGGTTTCGCGGGATTCCATGATGTCGGCGTCCTGCGGGTCGATGTGATCGTAGCCCTGCAGGTGCAGCACGCCGTGGATCGTCATGTGGGCGTAGTGATCCTTCAGGGCCTTGCCCTGCTCGCGCGCCTCGCGCTCGACCACCGGCGCGCAGATCACCACGTCGCCGCCGAGGATGGCCTGTCCCGATTCGTCGCGGCCGATCTCGCCGTACTCGAAGGTCAGCACATTGGGCACGTAACCCTTGTGGCGGTAATCCTGGTTGAGCGCCTGCGCCTCGTCGGCGTCGACGATGCGAACGGTGATCACGGCCGGGTGTTCGAGCGCAGCGGCGACCCAGCGACGCACCTGCGCGCGGACCGGCAGATCGGCGGCCGTGCTGGCGAACTGCACCGACAGGCTTAAAGCGGATTCAGGACTTGCCACGGGATTCCGTTTCCGCGCGGCGCGCGGCATAGGCGTCGACGATGCGGCCGACCAGCGGATGGCGCACCACGTCCTCGGACTGGAAATGCGTGAACGCTATGCCGCGCACGTCGGCCAGCACGTCGGCCGCGTCGACCAGCCCGGATTTCATGTGCTTGGGCAGGTCGATCTGGGTGGGGTCGCCGGTGACGACGGCGCGGGCGCCGAAGCCGATCCGGGTCAGGAACATCTGCATCTGCTCGGGCGTGGTGTTCTGCGCCTCGTCGAGGATGATGAAGGCGTGGTTCAGCGTGCGCCCGCGCATGAAGGCCAGCGGCGCGATCTCGATCGAATGGCGCTCGATCAGCCGCGTGACCTTGTCGAAGCCCATCAGGTCGTAGAGCGCGTCGTACAGCGGGCGCAGGTAGGGATCGACCTTCTGCGTGAGGTCGCCCGGCAGAAAGCCGAGCCGCTCGCCGGCCTCGACCGCGGGGCGGGTCAGCACCAGCCTTTTCACCTGCTCGCGCTCGAGCGCATCGACCGCGCAGGCTACCGCGAGATAGGTCTTGCCGGTACCGGCGGGGCCGATGCCGAAGGTGATGTCGTGGCTGCGGATCTGCTCGATGTATTCACCCTGACGCGGCGTGCGCGCGCGCAGGTCGGCGCGGCGCGTACGTAGCGCGGGGCCTTCCTCGTCGGCGCGGCCGCGCGTCAGCTCGACGAGACCGAGCTGGATGTCGTCCAGGCTCAACTCGTCGTGCGCGCGATTGTAGAAATGCTCGACCGCCTGCGCGCCCTTCTCGGCCTGCGCCGCGTTGCCGGACACCCTAAAACTCGCACCGCGGCGGCCGATCGTGACGTCGAACGCCGCCTCGATCTGGCGCAGGTTCTCGTCCATGGGGCCGCACAGGTTGGCGAGCCGCCGGTTGTCTTCGGGGGCAAGCCGCAGTTCGACGATGTCGGTCTTCAAGCGGTCTCGCTCTCGGCTGTCGCCACTTCGCCGCGCAGGCTGTGCGGATAGGCCTGGGTGACGGTGACGTCGACGAACTGCCCGATCAGGCGGGGGTTGCCGGGGAAGTTGACGATGCGGTTGTTGTCGGTGCGGCCGGCCAGCTCTTCGGCGTTCTTGCGCGCGTGGCCCTCGACCAGCACGCGCTGCACCGTTCCGACCATCGCCTGGTTGACGACCTGGGCCTGCGCCTCGATCTGCGCCTGTAATTTCATTAGCCGCTGGGTCTTGAGTTCCGCGCTCACATCATCAGGATAGTCCGCCGCCGGCGTGCCGGGGCGCTTGCTGTAGATGAACGAGAAGCTGGCGTCGAATTCGAGCTCCTCGATGAGCTTCATCGTCGCCTCGAAGTCGGCCTCGGTCTCGCCCGGGAAGCCGACGATGAAGTCGGACGACAGGCACAGGTCGGGGCGCTGTTCGCGCAGCTTGCGCACGATCGACTTGAACTCGAGCACGGTGTGGCCACGCTTCATCGCCGCGAGGATGCGGTCTGAGCCGGACTGCACAGGTAAATGAAGATGCGACACCAGCTTGGGCAGCTTGCCGTAGCACTCGATCAGGCGCTGCGTCATCTCGCGCGGGTGGCTGGTGGTATAGCGGATGCGCTCGATGCCCGGAATCTCGTGCACCATCTCCAGCAGGAACGCGAAGTCTGCGCTACCGCCGTCGTGCAGCGCGCCCTGGTAGGCGTTGACGTTCTGCCCCAACAACGTCACTTCCTTGATGCCCTTTTCTGCAAGGCCCGCGACCTCGGCAATGACGTCGTCGAACGGCCGCGACACTTCCTCCCCGCGCGTGTAGGGCACGACGCAGAAGGTGCAGTACTTGGAGCAGCCTTCCATGATCGAGACGAAGGCCGCGCCGCCCTCGACGCGCGCCGGCGGCAGGTGGTCGAATTTTTCGATCTCGGGAAAGCTGATGTCGACCTGCGAGCGGCCGGTCTCGCGCTTCTTGGCGATGAGGTCGGGCAGGCGATGCAGCGTCTGCGGGCCGAAGACCACGTCGACGAAAGGCGCGCGCGCGACGATGGCGGCGCCTTCCTGGCTGGCGACGCAGCCGCCGACGCCGATGATGAGGTTGGGGTTCGCCTGCTTCAGGTGGCGCACCCGGCCGAGGTCGTGGAACACCTTCTCCTGCGCCTTTTCGCGCACCGAGCAGGTGTTGAACAGGATGACGTCGGCCTCGTCGGGTTTGTCGGTCGGGGTCAGGCCTTCGGCCACATTGAGCACGTCGGCCATCTTGTCCGAGTCGTACTCGTTCATCTGACAGCCGAAGGTTTTGATGTA
>JBFHQA010000007.1:0-34862 GCA_041592455.1 Thiobacillus sp.
AGAAAGGGCGCACCTGATTGACGATGCTGCGATGGATGCATCGCGAATCGCGTGTTGCCGCATGGCGGAGTGGAGGCTTCTCATGGCGTGCTCAGCCCGGTGGGGTCAGGAGCCAACCATGGGCCGGGGCGTTTCGCCGAACAGCGCGTCCCAGGCGTCGCGCTCGGCGCGGTAGTTCATCAGCGCCTCGATGATCTGCTGGCGGCGCCCGGCGCGATGTCCGGCGGACTGGATCTGCTGCCAGGCCGGCGCGTGTTCGCCAAAATTGCGCTCGATGTTGTCGATAAAGGCGCGGACCTGGCCCAGTGCGCCGGCCTGCTCGGGCGCATGCTGCCACCAGTGTCCGGCATCGAATACGAGCGCACTCAGCTGCCGGTTGCGCTCGACGATGGCGTCGTGTTTTTGCCGGTATAGCGCGAGCAGTTCGGTTTCCTTTTCGATGACGACGGCCTCGATGGCATCGCGGGCAAAGGGCCGGTTCACGTCTGCCTGCTTCACGAGCGCTTCGGTGGAAAACAGCATCAGGTCGCCGAAGAACTGGCGTTCGAATTCGTTTGAAAGATCGATGGCGTGCTCGCCCAGTTCCACGCCGGGGCGGAAGTCGTCTTCGAGCCCGGCCTCGGTGGTGCGGCGGTGCAGGTTGGGCATGTTGAACGAGGCGAAGCGCGGACCGATTTCGGCAGCGATGAGGCGGCCGGCGGTGGGGCCGGACATCCTCAGGCGCAAATGCCCGAAGGGGATGATGTATTTGAGGCCGGAGTAATTGACGATGTAGTTGCCAGGGTAGATCGTGCGCGCGGGCGTGAGCTCGGCAAAGCCCTTGCCGTAGCTGTACCAGGTCTTGCGCGTGAGGTGCTCACCGAAGAAGAAGGCGTTGAGTCGCTGGGCAAAATCGGCGAGACAGGCGATATGATCGTGCGCGCCGTCGAGCCGGCAGGCGTAGTCGAAGGTCGTCGGCCGGTTGTCGAAGCCGAACAGCCGGGCCATGTCGTGGTAGGCCGCGTCGCCGGCCAGCTGGCGCGCGCCGTGAAACTGGCAGGCCTTGTGATGACCCAGCCCGGACAGGCGGGTGAAGAAGGCGATGACGTCATCGAGAAAATTGGCCGCCATCACCGACGGCGATACCGGCGGGTCGCCGACCATTTTCCCGGTGAGCATCTGCGTGTCGGTAGTGCGAAAGATCCGGTCGATGGCGTGGAAGTAGTTGAGCGCATGGACGGCCTCTTCGCCGGCCGGCGTCTGGCGGTTCACGCACAGGTTCTGGTCGCTGTCGATCAGGTAGTAGAGCGTGTTGGCCGGGGGGCTGCCCTTGGTGTTGTCCTGGGTGAGCTGCAGGAACTTGAGGTAGGCGAGGTTGCGATTGGCGGCCTGGCCCTTGAGATAAAAGCGGTCGCGCGGCTGCGTGGTGAGCAGGTGGCCCAGCCGCTCGCGCTGCTGCGGCGGCAGCGCGTGCAGCAGCGCGTATTGTTCTTCGAGGCCATAGTGGGTGACGTCCAGCCCCTGTTGGCGGTATTCCTCGACGAGCGCCTGGTGGCGGCGGATGTTGGCTTCGTCTCGGCTGTCCTCGCTGACGATGACCTGGATCTTGTTCCATTGGCCTGAGGTGTGGCCACCGTAGTCGAACAGCTTGCACACCTGCAGGATGCTGTCGAGGCAGGCCTTGAGGTGCGAAGGACGGTCCGCGACGGGAATGGCGAGAATGAAGTGGTGGCGATCGTCTTCGGACTGGCTGTTCTTGCAGCGCTGCCGGATCAGTGTTTCCTGTTCGCGAAAGAGCGACTGGTAGCTGGCCAGCAGCGCATGGAAATCCGCCGTGTCCGACCACATGGCCTGCTCCAGCAGCGGGTAGGCCTGCTCGTAGAGGTGGATCAGCGTATCGAGCCTGCCGGCTTCGGGCGATGGCGACAGGCCTTGCAATTGCGTGCCCAGCTCGACGAGGCCGGGAACGGTGGCCTGGTAGCGCACGATGCAGTCCTGCAGGCACGGAATGGCGTGGTGGAGCAGGGGGTGGGCGCCCGGGGTGCGTCTGGCGTCCGCCGTTTGCGGTGATGGTTTGCGGGTGTGTTTGTCCGTCAGGTTCATCTGGCTGAGGCTGTTCATGACAACGCGCAGACCACATAGTACCCGCCCATCGGCAAAACACGCATGCTGCCGTTTTTTCCCGCCCCTTGCGTTTGGCCAACTGGGCGGGCAGGCATCAACTTCTCAGCCGCACGCGTCTTTCCACCGTCAGCACTTCGCCTGCCGCGTCCATCACGGCATACAACCGGGGCTGCGGCCGGCCGGCCCAGGAAGGGGGGGCCGCCGGGCTGTCCAGATAGACGATCTGCGCGCCGTCGAACTGCCTTTCGACCTGGCCGCGGGTGATCAGGTCGTTGAGGGCGGCGATGGAAATGCCGCGCTGCTTCATGTGGCTCATGGCGAGGGCGCTGATTTTTCCGAGTTTCATCATGGTGGCTCCTGTTGCCCGTGCGGGCCTTGCCGGGCAAGGCCCGCACGGGTTGGCGTTTTACGGGTTCAATCTCTATACTGTACGAATATACAGTAACGATACTGTACATGCATACAGTAATTGGAGGAAGCCCCCATGCAGGAACTCACGCGCCGCCAGCAGGAAATCCTGGACATGATCAGGGACTGGGTCGAGACCAACGGCAGCCCGCCGACGCGTGCCGAGATCGCACAGCACTTCGGCTTCAGTTCGCCCAACGCAGCCGAGCAGCATCTGAAGGGGCTGGCCAAGAAGGGTGTGCTGGACCTGGTGCCGGGGGTGTCGCGCGGCATCCAGCTCAAGGGTGAAGCGGGCCTGCCGGTGGTGGGGCGGGTGGCGGCGGGCAGCCCGATCCTGGCCCAGGAGCACATCGAGCGGCACCTCCAGGTCGACCCCGCGCTGTTCAATCCGCGCGCGGACTACCTGCTCAAGGTGCGCGGCGCGAGCATGAAGAACATCGGCATCCTCGACGGCGACCTGCTCGCGGTGCATCGCTGTGCCGAGGCCCGCGCCGGCCAGGTGGTGGTGGCGCGCATCGGCGACGAGGTGACGGTCAAGCGCTTTGCCAGGCGGGGCCACACCGTGCAGCTGCTGCCCGAAAACCCCGACTTCGAGCCGATCGAGGTCGATCTCACGCGCCAGGAACTGGCCATCGAGGGCATCGCAGTAGGCGTGATCCGCAGTGGGACCGGGTTTTGACTGGTTTTGAATAACAAGCGGAAGCCTCCAGCGGCAGGTAAGCGCGTGGGGGGCTTGCTTGCAGGGAAAAATGCGCGAAAATTCTCTGCCGGGCGACCGTTTGCCGTGCGCAAGTTCGATGCCCCGTTGCCGTTAAAGCTGTTCAGTTCAACTGCAGTTCCCCGATCCATCAGCGCAATCCGATCCCGATAGGGTGGTTAGACATGGCACGCCGCAAGCCAAGCCTTTTCGACAATGTGATTGAACGCTCGACCAGGCTGCCCTGGTGGGCGGCCCTGGCGTTCGCCGTTGCCGCCTATGTCTGGTTGCATGGCGTTGCCACCAGCGGCATGGCCGCCATGACGCGCTACAACCAGCTGGGTGCGTTGCTTGGCCTGGGAGATATCGGGTGGCTGGCTGCCGCGGGGCAGTATGCCGTGCCGGCGTTTTTCCTGCTGGTCGCAGCGCTGTCGGCCTACGGGCGATACAAGGGCCGTGCCCACAGTGGTCACACAATGCTGGGGCCGGTGCGGGGACCGTTCAGCGACATCACCTGGCAGCAGTTCCTGGTCATGGCGGGCAAGGCGTTCCGGCGCAAGGGCTACACGGTGGTGCAGACCGGTCGCGGCGGCGTCATGGGAAAGGTCGACCTGGCCTTGATGAAGGATGGCAAGACCTACCTGGTGCTGTGCAAACAGTGGCGGGCCATCAAGGTGGGCGAGCGCTCGGTGCGCGAATTGCATGAACTCATGGTCGCGCAGGGTGCTGCGGGCGGATTCGTGCTGACAACCGGCGTGTTTACCGACAACGCCTGTGCGTTTGCCGCCAGCCATCATATCGAGCTGCTGGACGGCAAGGCCCTGCAAACCCTGATTTCCGGCGTGCGTGCGCCCGGCAGGATCTTTCGGGATCCGCTCAGCGTGCTGACAACGGGCGCGCCGTTTTGTCCGGAATGCCAGAGCCGGATGGTGCTGAGCAAGGACGAGCGGGGGGCTGGGTCGGACAGGCGATACTGGCGTTGCTCGCGCCATCCCGATTGCGTGGGCACGCGACCGGTCTGATGCGGGTTGAGGCTGCCATGAACAACAACTCGTCGGCAACGGAAAATGGCGACTTGCGCGACCTGGCAAGCCGGTTCCCGCGCGCCGGACAACTTGGGGCGATCTATCTGCGGCCCCGTCGACGCGACGACGTGGTGTCGGTGGAAGACGCGCTGGCAATCGCGTCCTGCGGACTGGAAGGCGACCACTATGCGCACCCCGCGCGCGGACGCGTGGATGGTGGGTCGCGCCAGGTCACGCTGATCCAGGCGGAGCATCTGCCGGTAGTGGCCGCCCTGACAGGACGCGAGCGGGTCGACGCTGCCGAGCTCAGGCGCAATCTGGTGGTATCGGGCCTGAACCTGCTGGCGGCTCACGCCCTGTTTCGCGACCGGCCAATGGTGCTGCGCATTGGCGCGGAGGTCGTGCTGGAAGTGACCGGGCATTGCGATCCCTGCTCCCGCATGGAAATGGTCCTGGGACCCGGGGGATACAACGCGATGCGCGGCCACGGCGGCATGAAGGCGCGTATTCTCACTGGCGGCAGGATCCGGGTGGGCGATGCGGTGCGATGCGAATTGTCCGGCAGTTCATGATCGGGCTATGATCGAACTGTCTGCTCCGGACGGCTAGGGGCAGCGGTTTGATGGATCACTCAAGGAGAAGCAATGAAAATCGGATTCATGGCATGGCCGCTGCTGCTTGCAGCCTCAGGCGCAATGGCTGACAGCATCGAACCCACGGGAACGGAAGGCCGCATGGAACCGGTGGCCGCAGCCTCGGCTCCGGCCCCTGCGCATTACCGGATGGTGAACCACAGACCCAAGCGCCTGCCTGGCGGCGACATTCGCCATTGCCTGGACCTCAAGTCCAGCGCGGACATCATTCGCTGTTCGGAAACCGGCCGCAGGAAGTAACCCTGCCGGCCAGCGCGTCCGCTTCCCAGGCCGGCTCTTCGTTCGCTGGCAATGATCCAGCCAACTTGGCTTCCGGCGTGAGGGCTGGCGGGACTTAGTGCGTCGCCCGACGACTCAAGCCCAGTCCGAGCAGCCCCAGTCCGAGCAGCGCAATTGTCGAAGGTTCGGGAACCTGCTGCAGGAATCCCCGGATCTCGCCCCCCGGAAACTGGCTCGTATGGAGATTGAAATAGGCCCGGTTGGCCGCCAGTCCAGCCAGCAGGGCAACCTCGGCCGAGGCCGGCGTTCCGCCATTGTTGCTGACGAATGCAGGGTTGAACGAACCCGCGTCGGTCAACAGGAAGAGCGCGTCATAACTCCCTGAAGTGACGCCGGAAGGAAAGCCCGGAAACGTGGGCGTGGTCGAGGCCACGCCAACCGTTCCGGTCAGGGCGGTCGATGTGCAGCAATGAATATGGGCTACGGTGGAATTGCCAAGCAGCCCGGAAAAGCTCGCCTCGACCCGCAGGGTATGCAGCAGGTCGTCGATGGTGACCCGGGCCCAACCCGTTGCAGGGGAGCTGTTGGGCGGCGATTCGTTCGGGCCGCTGAGAACGGCCGAATACTGGATGATTGCTGCTTGAGAGAAAGGGGCGGCGCACAGCAGGCCAGCCGCGATGGCCCAATGCGAGTAGCGGTGTTTCATCTTGTCTCTCCTTTGCAGTTAGGAAAGTCATGCGTGAGAACCTGGGGTGCCACGCGGGTCGCGTGCAGGGCACCCAAGCCAAGCAATAAGCAGGCTAGTGAAAATTAGCTATGCAAATCAATGGGTTTCCAGAGAGCGGCGTGGACACGGACAGACTGACTGTAAGAAATGCCGACACTTTCCAGCTTTCGTCGCGTGTGACGTGGATTGCCCCACTACCGGGAAACCGGCCTAGGTGCCTTCCTGGTCGCCGACAGGCTCCGCGTCGTGCATCTGCGGGTGGGCGGTTCGCAGCCAGCCGGCTTCGCTGTCCCAGTAGACCGGTTTTTCGGTCTGCAGCATGTGGAGCAGATTGCGGTAGTCCTCGGAGCTCAGATTGGTGAGCCGGTACAACTCGGTCAGGCGCGTGGCGCTGCGCAGGATGATCCGTCCGCAACCCGCCTTGTCGGGCGAGCCCGAGGGCATCCATTCCGCGTAGTAATTGCCTATGTTGACGATAGCCACGAGGTTCTCCTTGGCGTGGTGTAATCTTTCAAGATTAGAAACTTTTGCACCCATTTCAGCCTGACCGAAGTGCGGGCCAACCTTCTGGAGGGGGGCAATCATGCCTGGAATGACGAGTCTTGCTCGCGCAACCGCCCGGGATGGCTTCGTGGGTCCGATGAGGCACGTGAACACATATCGCAAGCCAGCTACCGTCCCATGACCAATGGATAGAGCGATCCTGCCCCAGCCTGCCCAGATCAAGCCGCTTTCGGCCTGGGTGACAGCCATGAGCCTGACGCTTTGGTTGTCCCTGTGCCTGGGGGCGATGGCCTTCGTGATCGTGCTGAATGTCAGCGACGTCGAGAAGCAGCTTACCCGGTATGGCGATGCCTACGCGGATCACCTCAACCGGGAAATGATCAGCAGCGAAACCATCCTCAAGGGATTCTCGGCCTGGTTTGGCGCGGTCGGCCACACCGACCCCGCCAGGGCGGCACGCTACGTCCAGCAGGTCGTGGCGGACAATCCCCAGATTTTTGCGCTCGAGATCGTGCAGTCCGTCATGAAAGACCAGCTCGACCGATTCGTCGACGGGAAACGGCGGGAAGGGTATCCGGAATTCAGCGTCAGGACGTTCTCGTACGAGGCCCAACGTGCATGGCAGCCGCCGGTCGACAAGCCCGTCTACTATCCCATCGTGTTCATGGAGCCGATGCCGCCCGGATCCGAGGCGGTGCTGGGGCTGGATGTCGATAGCGTGCCCTTCCTGAAAAAGGCGATGCAGCAATCGCTCAAGCAGCGCACGCCCGTCGCCAGCCATCCGTTCAGGCTGGTGGAAGGGAATCTGGCCTATGTCGTGTTTTTTCCAATTCCACCGGTATTCCAGCCTGGCATGACCTCCGCGGGGAGGGGGGGGCAGGACGAACTGCTGGTGGCCATGGTGATCGATGCGGACAACCTCGCCCATCCCGCCAGGTTCCCTGTTTCCGCAGGGGAATCGGCCACCATCCATCACAGTGGTTACAGGCATGATGATTCGCAGGGGCAGTTGATGGCCATGACGGGAAAACGCCGCAGCGATGTCGAGGAGCGGCTGTTTCCTGAATTTGTCTACAAGCGGTCGCTTGCCACGATGGGCGAGCCTTTCGTCTTGACGGTCCGGCGGCAGGTGGGCTGGTCGGACCTGGATCTTGCGCTTCTTGGCATGATGGGCGGCCTGGCCCTGCTGTCCTCGCTGATCCTGGTGGCCTATCTGCGCGCCAGCAAGCACAGCCGCCATCTCCAGATCGACAACCAGAACCGGCTCTGGCTACTGGCCAATCATGATGCGTTGACCGGATTGCCCAATCGCATGCTGCTGATGGACCGCATGGAGCAGTTGATCGCCCGGGCGCAGCGCCAGCACAGGCGGCTGGCCGTGATGTTCCTGGACCTGGACGAGTTCAAGCAGGTCAATGATACCTACGGTCATGCGGTGGGTGATCAACTGCTCAGGTTCGTGGCGGAACGGATGCGCGCATCGGTCAGGCAGGAAGACACGGTGGCCAGGATGAGCGGCGATGAATTCGTCATCCTGATCGAAGGCTCGGAAGGCATGGACATGCTCGACGCGGTGAAGCAGAAAATCCAGGACCGGCTGAGCGAAGGCTTCCAGATCGATGGCCGGTTGATCAGCGTGCGGTCGAGTACCGGCCACGCGATCTTTCCGGATGACGGCGACACGCCTGACGACCTGATCCGGCAGGCCGACCTGAGAATGTATGCCGACAAGCAGGCGCATTCGAGCACGCATTGAGGCGCGGACGCGCTCGCAGGGCTGCCGCCTCTAAAACTCCAGGCTGAGTCGGATGGCGTCGATGCCGGCCTTGGCGCAGCGATCGTCCTCGGCTCCGGTGGGCGCGCCTGACACACCGATCGTCCCGACCAGGCTGCCTTGAGCCTCGATCAGCATGCCGCCGCCGATGATCACCACGCCCGGCAGGTGCCGGATGCCATGCGAAGGCTGGCCGGGCAGGGTCGGGGCGATCAGGTCGGTCGTGTTGGTTCGAAAGCTCGCGGCGGTCCAGGCTTTACCCAGGGCCGTGCTGGGCGTGTGTGCGCCGGCGAAGCGGTCGCGCAGCATGACCTGGGCGATGCCGCTACGGTCCGCCACCACGACGGCAGCATTGTATCCGGCGTCGCGACAGGTCTTGAGCGCCGCCTGGGCGGCCTTGAGAGCCGTTTCGGGGGTGAGGCTGGCGGTCTTGAACGTGGCCTCGTCCGTGCTCCAGGCGGCAGTGGGACATGCCATGGCCGAGGCCAGCATCAACATCAGGGCGGTTCGCTTGTGCATGTTCGCGTCTCCTTGGTCGTTAGGGTTCGGTCGGGTGCTCGCACCGTTTGCGTGAGGGCCGGCCGGCACCTGGCCCGATGCGGGGAACTGCTTCGACTATAGCCAACCCGCATGGGCAAGGCAGCCGCTGTGTCTCAGGAATGAGACATCGGGCTGACGACGAGCGGAACGAGCATTTCCGACGTGCTCAGGCCGCCGTGCACGCCCACATGGCTATAACGCTTTTCGCCCTTGAGCCAATCGCGCAGAATGCCCCGGCCGCGCGGAATCAGCACGTAGTCGCCGAGCCTGTCGCGCAGCGAGGCATGGGCCTTGCCGGGCCCCAGCCATCCCTGGCGGATCACCTCGTCGCTGCGAAACACATGAATGCGGTCGCCCAGTTGCGATTGGAGGTAGTCCTCGAATGCGTTCTCGCGGCCCGCGTGCACGTAGGCGTAGGCGGCGCGCGGTTCCCCGCACAAGGGCAGCAACAGCGTTTCGCGAAGCTGCGGGTGATCGTCCAGGTCGATGGTGTCTTCGGGCGGGCTGTCGATGAAGCCGTGGTCGGCGGTGACGACGATGACGCTGTCGTGGCGCTGCGCGATCTCCACCAGCTTGGCAAAGGCCTGATCCAGGGTCTCGAAAGCCTCGGCGACGGCTTCGCTGTCGATGCCGTATTCGTGGGCCAGCGTGTCGATCTGAGGCCAGTAGGCGTGGATGTAGCTGTGCGGCTCGTCACTGGCCAACAGGCAAACGATCTGGGCGACCATTTCTTCCAGCATGTGGTAGCCATGCCGCTGTGCGCGGCCGGAAAGGGCCGTGTTGAACTCCGAATGAACGATGGTCTGCGGGCTGACGACGTGGCAGGTAACCGGCACGCGGTCATACAGCGGCGTCAGGCCGAACAGGGCCTTGGGCGAGACGCCGACTTCGCGCAGGCCGTGATGGTCGGCGCGCAGCCGGAACGGGAGCGGGGCGGCGATGGCGCCGATTTCGCGAAAATACATGTTCCATCCGGTGAGGCCGTGCTGCTGCGGGGCCAGCCCGGTCAGGAAGGTGGGGATGGCGCTGGCCGTGGTGGAGGGGAAGACCGAGGTGAGGCGTCCCTGCAGGTGCTGGCGCAGGGCGCCTGTGCGCGCGTGCAGGAACTCATGGCCGAGGCCGTCCACCACCAGCAGTACCAGGTGGCGCACGCCCGACAGCGTGTCGGGGGGCAGGGCGGCAAGCGGCGCATAGGGGCTGGTTCCTCCCAGCGCAGTGGTGATGGAGCTCATCAGGTTGACCAGTCCGCCGCCGTCGTAATGCGGCAGGGTCAGCGTGAAATCGTGTGCCCAGGGCGATTGGGCGTCGTGCGGCTGGGTCATGGGGTGGCAGACTGCATGTAGGCAGGACTTTCATTCTATGCCTCCTGCATTGAAGGCCAGGCCGATCCATTTGGCAAACCCGGGACGGGTAGTCAACTCAGCTCAACTGAGCGGCTCGGCGCATTCCGGCCCTTCGTGCCGGGGATTGTTGAGCTGTCGGCTCACTGGCCATTCGGCGAGCGCGTCGTCCGGCGCGGGAACGAGCAGCTGCTTGAGGGCGGCGGTGTCGTGGTTGTCGGGGTCGAGCCATTGCGTGTAGTCGCCGGGGGCGAGGATGACGGGCATGCGGTCGTGCAGCGGCTGCATGAACGCGTTGGCCGAGGTGACGATGATGGTGCAGCTGGTCACCTCGCCGTCGGGGCCTTTCCATACATCCCACAGCCCGGCCAGCGCAAACGGCGCGCCGTCGGTGCGGCCGATGTGATGGGGAATCTTGATGCCGCCCTCGGCATGCCATTCGTAGAACCCATCGGCCGGAATGAGGCAGCGGTGGCGCTTGAAGGGCGCGCGAAAGCTCGGCTTGGTGTCGACGGTTTCGGCGCGGGCGTTGATGGTGGAATAGCCGCTGTCGGCCGACCTGGCCCAGGACGGAATCAGGCCCCAGTGCGCCAGCGACAGATGCCGGCCGTCCGGGCCGGCGCGGATGATGGCGATGTCCTGGCTGGGCGCGATGTTGAATCGCGGCGGCAGATCGGGCATCTCGGCGAGGTCGAAGGCGGCCTTCACGGCCTGCGGATTTTTCAGGGCAAAGCGTCCGCACATGTCAGCGTACTCTCGGCAGGTCTTCCCAGCGGGTGGTGTAGGCAGGCGACATGCGCTCGCGCCGCATCTGCCAGGGCTTCGTCATGCCTTCGGAGGCCAGCCTCAGCGTGCCGCGCCCCCACTGGGCGTTGGCGCGGTCGATCACCTGCATCAGCGCGGGCCGGTCGGCCGGCATGTCGTCGAACAGCCGGCCTTGCGCCACGCCGGCCGCGCGCAGGTCCATCAGCATGACGCCGGCCTTCTGGTAAGCATAGCCGGGTTTGAACAGGCGCCTGAGCCCCCACAGTGCGGCGCGGGTGAGGGTGCGCGTGTCGCCGCTGGGGGCGGGCAGGGGCACGGTGAGCGCGCGCTGGTGCTGCGGATGCTCGGACTTGAACGGGTTGGTGCGGATGAACACCTGGATCGCGCCGGCCACCGAGCCCTGGTGGCGCAATTTTTCGGCGGCGCGCCCCATGTAGGTGGAGATGGCCTCCTCGAGTTCGGGCAGGGTGTACACGTATTCGCCGAAGGTGCGCGACGAAATGATCTGTTTTTTGGCCGGAGCGAGTTCTTCCAGCGCGAGGCAGGATACGCCGCGCAACTCCATCACGGTGCGCTGCAGCACGACCGAGAAGGCCTCGCCCAGGGTGACGGCATCGGCGTCGCGCAGGCCACGCACGTGCGTGATGCCGCGGGCGGCAAGCTTCTCGGTGAGGCGGCGGCCCACGCCCCACACCTCGCCGACCTCGATGCGGCCCAGCAAGGCGTCGAGGTCGGCGGCGCTCATTTGGCCGAAGTCGCAGACGCCGTCGCTGCCGGCGAGGTTTTTCTTGGCGCAATGGTTGGCCAGCTTGGCGAGCGTCTTGGTCGCGCCGATGCCGACGCATACCGGGATGCCCACCCACTGCTTCACCTGGCGGCGGATGCGCTGGCCGATCGCGGGCAGATCGGCTGCAGGAAATCCGTCGAAGCCGAGAAAGCACTCGTCGATGCTGTAGATTTCCTGGTTCGGCGAATAGGTGCCGAGCACGCGCATCATGCGGTTGCTCATGTCGGCATACAGCGTGTAGTTGCTGGAATAGGCGAGGATGCGGTGCCGGCGGGCCAGGTCTTTCAGCTGGAACCAGGGCGCGCCCATCTTCACGCCGAGCGCCTTCACCTCGGGGCTGCGCGCCACCACGATGCCGTCGTTGTTGGACAGCACCACCACCGGCCGGCCTTCCAGCGCGGGGTTGAACACCCGCTCGCAGGAGACGTAGAAGTTGTTGCCGTCGACGAGCGCGAAACTCATGGCATCCATCCGGCAAGCGCGCAGGTCATGGGCTGATGCCGTGCGAGTCGACCTGTGAATGCCATATCGGCAGATCGAAAAAGAATCGGGCGCCACCACCTTCGGCCGATTCGAAGCCGATGCTTCCGTCCATGCGCTCGACCAGTTCACGGGTAATGGCAAGACCGAGGCCGGTGCCGCCTTTTTCGCGGGTATCCGAGGCATCGGCCTGGGCGAATTTCTGGAAGATGCGATCGCGGAACTCATCCGGTATGCCCGGGCCATGGTCGGCGACGGATACGCGCACCGAATGGTCGTCGGCCGTGACGGAAACCGTGACAGGCTCACCTTCGGGAGAGAACTTGATGGCGTTCGACAGCAGGTTCGACATGACCTGCATCAGGCGCTGGCCATCCACACGCACTTCCACGTCAGGACTCGTCCCGGTCAATTCCAGTGTGATCTGCCGCTCGACTCCGTAGGCCCGGTTCGTGTCCAGGGAGTGCACGACAAGCGGCATGATTTTCTGTGGCTGCATGTCGAAATGCATTTTCCCTGCAGCCAGTTTCTCCATGTCGAGCAGGTCGTTGATGAGAAAGGTCAGGCGATTGCAGTTCTTGCGCGCCAGGGCGATCATTTCGTTCGCCTGGTTGGGCAGGGCGCCCAGTGTTCCGCTGGCAACCAGTCCCAGCGCACCCGAGATGGAGGTGAGAGGCGTGCGCAGTTCATGGCTGACGGTGGAAACGAACTCGCTCTTCATGCTCTCGACGCGCTTGCGCTCGGTGATGTCGGTGAGCACGGAATACACCCGCTTTTCAAGGCCGTGGGTCGTTCCGATTTGAGGATAGGCATCCACGCTGAGCCAATGCCAACGCTGTTCGTCCGGCCGCCAGATTCCGGTGACAATCCCCGTCAGCGTCTTTCCCTCACGCAGCGCCACGATGACCGGGTGCTCGTTCGCGGGAAATTCTCTGCCATCCTCGTGAATGGTTCGCCAGCGCGGGTCCGTGGGGGTGAGGTCCCGAAGCTGGTCAAGACTGGCGCCAAGAATGGTTTCTGCCGCCGGGTTGGCATCGAGGATGCGGCCATCGTGCTGGTGAATGAGCACGCCCTGGCCCATGTGCAGGAACAGTTGATGAAAGCGTTGCTCCGATTCTTCACGCTTGGCCATCATTTCATTGGCCAGTGCCATGGCTTGTTCCCGCCGGCTGAGCAGGACAAGGGTCAGGGCGAACAGGGACAGGCTGATGCCTGTCCCCAGAACGGGAATCAGCCAGTCGAGGGGGGATGCTAATTTACCCTCAAAAGCAGGGCGGCTGCGCAGGTTGATTGTCCACTTGTGGCCGTATCCTTCAATTTGACGCGTTGCCGTATAGAGCGCTCCGGCCTTGTCCCGATCGGCATGGTGCTCGGACGAGTCGTACATCAGGGTGTCGGGTGTGGCAATGTCCCCATCGTGCAGGGTGAAATCAATGAGCAGATTGCTTTCTCCGAGAATCCCGTGCATCAAATCGTCGACCCGATACGGGCTGTAGACGTACCCCCGTAACGCCTGCCAGCGCTCCTCGATGGTTTTCAGGGGCAAACCGGATGCATAGACCGGAACATACATGAGGAATCCGGCCTGCTTCTTGCCATGGGTTTCCTGGACCAGTTCGACCTTTCCCGTGATCGTCGGCATGTCGCGGGTCACTGCCATTCGCATGGCGCGCTGCCGGGTGGGCTGGGAAAACATGTCATAGCCAAAGGCGGCCAGATTTCGGTCGGCAAAGGGCTCGAGGTAGACGATCGCCGTGTAGAACGGCCGTACGCCGGCAGGCTTCACGGTATAGTCGGCAAAGCCCTCGGCACGAATCGCATCGATATGGGCGTCAAGCCCGGAGGGCGGGATAACCTGGCTGAACCCCACCCCCTGGATGCCCGGGTAATTGTGTTTCAGCTGCAAGCGATCGATGTAGGTTTTCCATTGCTTGCGCGTGACCTTCTCGGTTGAATCGAACAGACCTGCTCCGCCCAGCAGGATTTGCTCGTGGTCGAGCAGGCGTTTCTCAATCGAGGCGATGACCTCCCGGGTATGCAGTTTGAACTGCGCATTGGCGCTTCGCTCGCGCTCATCCCTCATGCCGGACCAAACCAGAATGACCAACAACAGCCCCATGGCCAGAACCGTCCAGGCCAAAAGGCCGCGCCGGCTGAACAGGGTGGTGATCACTAGGGACATTCCGGGCCTTTCTGGATGAATTGAATTTGTCTATCGTCAAATGACGGCAATGTCTTGAACTTCCCTGCCATGCCTGGTTTGCCATGGCACGTGGAGAACATTCAATGAACGAGGGCAACGCTCATCGCTTGAAGCGCTGGATCACGCTGGTGACCACGCCCCATATGGTCAGCTCCTGGCCTTCCTGCAGTTCGATCGGCGGGTAGGCCGGGTTCTCGGCGATGAGGCGGATCCTGCCGCGACGCTTCTCCAGGCGCTTGACGGTCAGTTCGTTGTCGATCACGGCGATGACGATGTCGCCGTGGCGCGCTTCGAGCGAACGGTCGACCACCAGCAGGTTGCCCTCCTGGATGCCGGCACCGATCATCGAGTCGCCGCTGGCCTGCAGGAAGAAGGTCGCGTCGCGGTGCTCGATCAGGTGCTCGTTGAGATCGAGCCAGGCCTCGACGAAGTCATCCGCCGGCGAGGGAAATCCGGCCTTGACCTTGTGGCCGAACAGTGGCCGCTTGAGCGACGTGAGGTGCGGGCTGGGCACCTGGGTGCCGGCAGGCGCGGCCAGCAGCGCCTGCACGGCCGGCACCAGGCTCACCGGCAGGCGGATGACCTTGGTCGATTCGCCCCTGGGACGGCCGGCGCCGGGGCGGCTGCCGCCGCGGGTGGCGGGGGGCGGTAAGGAGGGGGGCGAGTTCTTCATGATTGAATTCTGTAACATAATTCAATAAAAGAAAAGGGCCCGTCTGTGACGACGGGCCCTGGGCGAACGGAGGGCAGGCGTGCCGGCCTGCGTGCCGGATCAGTTGAATCGGCGCGGCGCGGAATAGGCTTCCTTGTGGCGGAAGTTGATGCGGCCCTTGGTCAGGTCGTAGGGCGACATTTCGATCGTGACCTTGTCGCCTGCCAGGATGCGGATGCGGTGCTTGCGCATCTTGCCGGAGGCATAGGCGGTGATCTCGACGCCGTTGTCCAGGGTGACGCGAAAGCGGGTTTGCGGCAGCACTTCGTTGACGACGCCTTCCAGTTCTACGAGTTCTTCTTTTGACATGCTTCGATTCCTCATGCTTGGCCAGTTGCGCGACGATGCCGTGCGCTGGCGTGGTTGGGTGTTCGAAAGATCGCAGCGGGGCTGCGGAAGATGCACTCAAGTCGAGTGCGGTGCGACTGTCCATGCGACAGACCGACCGGATGCCCGGAGGCATGGAAGAGGACAGATAAACAAGACCAATTCGTCCGACATTATGCCGGATAAAGCCTTGATTGGCAAGGATGGAAGCCGCTTGGCGGGCGCGCGCCTGCTCGCGGCGCCCTGAAAATCGTGGGAATCAGCCGGCCAGCGGCGACGCCTCCGTGTCGGATTCGATGTGCAGCGTGCGGGTGGGGAAGGCGATCTCGGCGCCGTGGGATTCGATGATGCCGGCGATCTTCAGCAGCACATCCTGCTTGACCTCGTGGTAGTGCACCCACTGGACGGTTTTGGTGAAGGTGTAGACGAAGAAATCCAGCGACGAGGCGGCAAATGCGTTGAAATTGACGATCAGCGTGGCATCGGTGTCGATCTCGGGGTGCGCCTGCAGCATGGCCTTCACGTCGGCGACGATGGCGGCCATCTTGTCGAGATCGCTGTAGCGGATGCCGATGGTCTCCTTGATGCGCCGGTTGGTCATGCGGGTGGGGTTTTCCACCACGATGGTGGTGAACAGCGCGTTGGGCACGTAGATCGGATTTTTGTTGAACGCCCGGACGCGGGTGTGGCGCCAGCCGATGTATTCGACCGTGCCCTCGATCTCGTGGTCGGGCGAGCGGATCCATTCGCCTACCGTGAACGGGCGGTCGAGGTAGATGGTGAGGCCGCCGAAGAAATTCGCCAGCATGTCCTTGGCCGCAAAGCCGACCGCGATGCCACCGATGCCGCCGAAGGCCAGCACGCCGGACACGCTGAATCCCAGGTTTTGCAGGATGACCAGCGTGGCGACGATGATGACCGTGAAGCGGCTCAGCTTGGACAGCGCGTCGACCGTGGTGCGGTCGACGCCCTCGCCGGTGGCTTCGCTCACGGCGACGATATTGCGGGCGGCCTGGCCGATCAGGCGCAACAGGAACCACGCCAGCGCGGCGATGATCAGCGTGTCGCGGGTCGGGGCGACAAAGTCGAATACCGGCGTGCCGAGGTGCTTGTGCACGATTTCGAGGGCGAACACGGTGCCTGTTACCCAGACGATCAGCGTCAGCGGCTTGCGGGTCGCCTTGAGCAGGGCGTCGTCCCAGACCGACGGGGTGCGCGACGCGATCTTCTCGATGTGGCGCAGCAGGTAGTAGGCGCCGGCGTTGATGAGGCTGACGGCGACAATCACCATCAGCACCTGGGGGAGCCAGGAAGCGGCAAGGAAGGACAGTCCGAATGTTTGGGCCAGATCGCTCATGGAGTCGCCTGTGGAGAGAGGTCGATACCGGGGATGGTACAGGTCATGGACGCCAAGTTTAAGGCGCAGGGGGTAAGGCTTGCCCGCATGCCCGTCGGCAAGGGGGGCGCAAGCAGCAATCACGCTTGGCGCGGCGTGGTCGATACGGGCACCAACAGGGAACGCGACGATGCCCCCCTGTTACGGTATCAGTACGTATAGTTACGCATATTACTTATTCCTTATGCATCATGGTGTTTTGGATTTCATGGTCTGAATTGACGGTATACGAGACGGCATCTGGGTGGTAGGATTCCTAAATCCATTCCTCAGGCTTTGCCCTAATGGCACGCGCTGTCACTCCTCTTACCGAAAAGCGCATCCGGCAGTCGAGCCCGTCAGACAAGCCGCTCAAGCTGGCAGACGGTGGCGGCATGTATCTGCTGGTGCGGCCGGACGGCTCCCGCTATTGGCGGCTGGACTATCGCTTTGGCGGCAAGCGCAAGACACTGGCGCTGGGGGTGTATCCCCAGGTCTCTCTCAGCGAAGCACGCAAGCTGCGCAGCGAGGCCAAGGCCCTGATCGCCGAAGGGCGCGACCCGGGCGCGCTCAAGAAAGCCACGCGGCAGAGCAAGCCTGTCACCGTGGGAGACGAGCAGGCCTATGCCCTGGCCATCATCGGCGAAGGCGTCTGGGACTGGGTGCTTGCGACCGGGGTGGTGCGCCACGATGCGCAGTGGTCGCGCATGATGGACCTGGACGAGGACCAGTTCGAGCATAGCTGGCAGGAAGCCCTGGACTGCCTCGTCGAGCAGGAACGGGATCACGTCATGGCAGCGATCCAGCGTTGCCTGTCGGGCGAGGAGGCAGGGTTCGAGTGCGAACACCGCATCCGTCATGCCGGCCGCGAGGACATCTGGGTACAGAATCGCGGCCAGGTGGTCAGCCGCGACAGCAGCGGCAAACCCTTGCGCATGGTCGGGAGCCTGCGCGACATCACCGAGGAAAGACGCCAGGCGCTGGCCTTGCGCAAGCGCAACCAGTTGCTTCAGACCATCGCTGCGGTCAACGAACTGCTCATGGCCGACTTGCCGGAGCAGCCGTTGATGGAGCACGTCTGCCAGGAGCTGACCCGCGAAAACCTGTTCCGCATGGCCTGGATCGGCCAGATCAACGAGGACGACCTATCGGTTCGCCCGGTCGCCGCTGCCGGGACGGTCAACGGCTACCTGGACCAGCTGGATGTGCGCATCGACGATTCCCCCCAGGGCGCTGGTCCCACCGGTAGCGCGATCCGCACCGGCAAAACGGTCATCAACGACAGTTCGGAAGCCAACGCGTCGTACGGCCCCTGGCGGGGGCAGGCGCTCAGCCATGGCTACCAGTCTTCGGCCTCCACGCCCCTCAAGGTAAACGGCCGCACCGTCGGCGCGCTCAATGTCTATGCGGCAGAAGTCGATGCGTTCAGCCCGGACAGGGTGATGCTGCTGGAAAAGCTGGCGACCGATCTGGGCGTGGCCCTGGGCCAGCGAGCCTCTCTGGCTGCGTTGCGTGAAAGCGAAGAGCGCTTTCGACTGCTGCTGGACTCCTCGCCCGAGGCAATCTTCGGGGTCGACACCCATGGCATCTGCACGTTCGTGAATCCGGCCTGCCTGCGCATGCTGGGATACACGCAGGAGGAAATGCTCGGTCACAGCATCCATCCGCTCATCCACCATACCTATCCGGATGGCCGGCATTACCCCAAGGAATGCTGTCATATTCGCTGCTCGACGCTCGATGGCAGGTCGACGCATGTCGACAACGAGGTGCACTGGCGCAAGGACGGCACGAGCTTTCCCGTCGAGTACTGGTCGCATCCCTTGACCCGGAACGGCAAGATCGTGGGGGCCGTGGTGAATTTCATCGACATCAGCGAGCGCAAGCGGGCCGAGGCGGCACTCCGTGAAAGCGAAGCGCGCTTTCGCGCCATGGCTGAACAGTCGGCCGACTGGATCTGGGCCATCGACATCGCGGGACGTTATACCTACACCAACCAGCGCGGCCTCGAAAACCTGGGATATACCGTCAGTGAATTCCTGGCCATGAATCCTGTCGATCTGGTGCACCCGGACGACCGGCCCCTTTTCCGGGCCACCCTGGAGCAGGCCCTGGCTTCCCAACAGGGCTGGCGCAATGTCGAATTGCGCTGGCGCCACCGCAACGGAAGCTATCGCACCCTCGAGTCCTCTTCCTCACCCTTGCTCGATGAGTCCGGCAAACTGACCGGCTTCCAGGGAATTGACCGCGACATTACCGAGCGGCGGTCGGCCGAGGCGCGAATCGAGTTCCTGGCCCATCACGACGCACTGACCGGCCTGCCGAACCGTGTACTGCTGCGCGACCGCTTCCAGCATGCGCTGGCAGTCGCGGAACGGACCCGGGCCCGGGTAGCCATGCTGTTCCTGGATCTGGACAATTTCAAGGTGGTGAACGACACGCTCGGCCATGCGGCCGGCGACCAGTTGTTGCTGTCGGTGGTGGGGCGCCTGTCCGATTGCGTGCGCGACAGCGACACTATCAGCCGACAGGGAGGCGATGAATTCATCCTGTTGCTGAACGAAATCCCTGACCTGGAGCGGGCGGAACATATCGCCGGCCACATCCTCAGCAAGCTGGCCGAGCCGGTCGAGATCGACGGCCATGTGCTCAACGCATCGTGCAGCATCGGCATCGCGGTCTACCCCGAGGACGGCAAGACCTTCGACGACCTGCTGCAGAAGGCCGACGCGGCGATGTACAACGCCAAGGGCGCGGGACGGAACACCTACCGTTTCTACGACGAGCAGATGAACCTCCAGGCGCACGAACACCTGCTGCTGCAGAACCGCCTTTACCAGGCCTTGTTCAGGGCCGAGTTCTACCTGCAATACCAGCCGCAACTGGACATCGACTCCGGCCGGGTCATCGGGGTGGAAGCCCTGTTGCGCTGGAACAGCCCGGACCTGGGCGAAGTCACCCCCGACCGCTTCATCCCGGTGGCCGAAGGCAGCGGCCTCATCGTGCCGATCGGCGCCTGGGTCATGGAGGAAGCCTGTCGGCAGGCACAGGCGCTCCGCCAGGCGGGCTGGCCCGACCTGACCATGTCGGTGAACCTGTCGGCCCTGCAATTCCGGCGCGCCGGCCTGATCGAGACCGTGGCGGGCGCCCTCGAGCGAAGCCAGTTGCCTCCGCATCTGCTGGAACTGGAACTGACCGAGTCCATCCTGCTCCAGGACGTGGACAACACGCTCGAAACAGTGCAGCAGTTGAAGGCGCTGGGCGTCAAGCTGTCGATCGACGATTTCGGGACGGGGTACTCCTCGCTGAGCTATCTCAAGCGGTTTGCCGTCGATAAGCTGAAAATCGACCAGTCGTTCGTGCGCGACATCAATTCCGATCCGGATGACGCCGCCATCGTGCGCGCCGTGATCCAGCTCGCCAGAAGCCTGCGCCTGGCCACCATCGCCGAAGGCGTTGAAACACAGGGGCAACTGGAGTTCCTGCGTGCGGAAGGCTGCAGGGAGATCCAGGGCTTCCTGTTCAGCCGGCCCTTGCTGCCACCTGCGCTCAAGACCTTCCTGCAGGAACGGCGGGCGGCGATCCAAGCCCGGAAGTGAGCGCCGGCCGCGTCGTTCGCAATCGGGCTTACCGGGGCCTATGCTGGAAGAGTGAATAGTCCAGCGAGGATGAACCCATGAGCCACAAACACGAATCCCTGTTGCGATCCATCATGGAAGGGCCGGTCAGCGGCAATGTCCACTGGCGCGAGGTCGAGTCGATGCTGGCGCACCTGGGCGCGACGATCGATCCGCACCACGGGGCCCTGTTCCGGGTCGAACTGAACGGCGTGGAAGGTTTTCTGCACCGCCCCCATAACAGCAATACCTGCTCCAAACAGGAGTTGCGCCATGTGCGCGACTATCTGGTCTCTGCCGGCATCGATCAGGCGCACGTTCATGCTGCGCATCACTAGTCGGGCGCGCATGCTGTTATGCGTTGCGCTGGTTGCCGTGCCTCTACTGGCCAGCGCAGGACCCGACGATACGGCCACCGGCGACCGGGCCACCGACATGCTTCTCGATGTGGTGGTGATGCGGCCCCTGGGTCTGGCAAGCACCGTGATCGGAACCGCGCTGACGGTGGTGGCCTTGCCGTTCACGATCCCGAGCGGCAGCGTGGAAGACTCGGCGCGCGAATGGATCGTCAGGCCGGCCGAATACACGTTCAAGCGTCCGCTCGGCGACTTCAGCGAGTCCGATCGCTAGTCCGACCTGGCGGGCCGCAGACTGTTTCATTCAGCCAGGCTGCTGATCGACCGTGGTGACAAACCCGGCCTCGTCCGGGGCCAGTCCCTCCTCGGTGTCGATCTGGCGCTGCAGCACGTCGAGGGTGGCTTCCGAGGCATCGCGGCCGTCGCGTGCACGCTGGACGACCCGCGCCCTCAAGGTGTCCAGCGGCACGGGAAAATCGAGAATCCGAAAAGGCACGCCACGCGACTCGGCCACGCCGCGCAGCCGGTCGCGCTGCGCGCGCGAAAGAAACGTGGCGTCGACGATCACCGGCCAGCCGGCCTCGAGCAGTTCGCCCGCGAGGCTTGCCAGGCGGGCGTAGGTGCGCTGCGTGGCATCGTTTGCATAGAGCTGGGCTCCGGTGCCTGAGCCGCTGCGTGCCAGCGCGTCCAGGCCGGCCATCCGCTTGCGCTCGATGTCCGAGCGCAGGCGGATGGACCCGGGTGATTGCATGAGCTGCTGCGTGACCGTGGTCTTGCCGGAGCCGGACAGGCCATGGGTGATATCGAGCCGCAGGGGCAGGGCACGCGTCAGGGCGCTGGCCAGATCCAGGATCGTGCGCGCGTCGCCCAGCAGCGAATCCCGTTCGCTGCCGCGCGCTTGTCCGGCGCGCAGCACGCCGACCTTGACGCGCACCAGCGCACGATAGACGGCGTAGTAGCGCAGCAGGGCAAGCCCGGCATGGTCGCCGGTGCGTTCGACCCAGCCGTTCAGGAACAGCCAGGCCAGGCTTTCGTGGCCGCGCTGCATCAGGTCCATGTAGCAGAAGGCGATTTCGGAGATGATGTCGATCCAGCGCAGAGCCGGGTTGAATTCGAGGCAGTCGAACACCAGCAGCGCGTTGTCGACCCAGGCCAGGTTGCCGAGGTGCAGGTCGCCATGGCATTCGCGGATGAAGCCGTCCTGCTTGCGCTGGCGCATGATGGGCGCCAGCCGCGCGTGCTCGGCCTCGCTCCATCGATGCAAGGCGTCCAGTTGTTCGCGGTCATCCGGGGTGGCCAGATGCGGGGCGATCTGCCGGAAATTCTGCTCGACCGGCTGCCAGATGGCATCCGGATTTCCCCACGTCGTGTCGCCACCGGCACGCTCGCAGCGCGCCAGGTGAAAGCGGGCGATGTCCGAGGCCATCCGTTCGACGTGGGAGGCGGTCAGCCGACCTGCTGCGGCCAGTCGGTCGAGCGTGGCATCGGCCGGAAACTGGCGCATCTTCACGGCATATTCGAACGGCACGCCCGGCCCGTCGAGGCGGGGCGCAGAGGGCGTGCCGGAGATGGGCACCACGCCCAGATAGTAATCGGGCGCCAGGCGCTGGTTCAGGCGAACCTCTTCGTGGCAGGCGAACAGCCGCTTGTCGAGGCTGCTGAAATCCAGGAAGCCCAGGTCCAGCGGCTTCTTGATCTTGTACGCATATTCGCCGGTGAGCAGGATGACCGACACATGCGTCTCGATCACCTGCACCGTCGCAACCGGATGGTCGTAGCAGTCCGGATCCTGCAGCCTCCGGATCAGCGCGTTCAGCTCACTTGTCGGGTCGGACATGGATGGACGGCCCTACATCCTGGGATGGCCCTCCTGGGCGTATGCCTTTTCATGCCTTTCCTGGCAGACGATGCAGCGCTTGGCAGTCGGGTAGGCCTCAAGCCGCTCGAAGGCAATGTCGTCGCCGCAGTCGGTGCAGGTTCCGAATGTCTTGCCTTTGATGCGGTCGAACGCGGCCTCGATATCCCGAATTTCATGGATGTGCCGGTCCAGCCTGGCGACATTGAAGTCGGCCAGCGCATTGGCCAGCGACTCGTCGCCGCTGTCGCCCGGCTCGCGATTGAGCAGGTCGATGCGGTGCTGTTCGCCTGTGTTGTCCAGTTCATCGCGAACGTCGACCAGCAAGGCCTGATAATCCTTTTTCAGGCGCATGACCAGTTGTTCGAGTTGGGTGGGGGTCAGTGAGGCCATCTAAGCTCCTCTGCAGGGTTGAATGAACGAACGACACATTATCAGGATAGCAAGCTCCTGTTTTCTTGCGAGCGCCCGGATCGATCCGCTCAGGCACCATGGCGGTCGTCAGGCATGGCGCTGCGCGTTGATGAACGCCAGGGCTTCGCTTGCCGGGAGCGGCTTGCTGAACAGGAACCCCTGCATGACATCGCACTGGTGCGAAGATAACAGCAGCTTCTGCGCCTCGGTTTCCACGCCTTCGGCAATCACGCTCAGGCCGAGATTGTGGGCTAGGGCGATGGTGGCGGTGCAGATGGCCACGTCGTTGGAGTCTGTCTCGATGTCGCGCACAAAGGATTGGTCGAGCTTCAGGGTGTGGATGGGCAGCAGCTTGAGGTAGCTGAGCGATGAATAGCCCGTTCCGAAATCGTCGATCGACAGCCTGACGCCCAGGTTGCGCAGGGCCCGCAGCTGGCTGATGCTGGCGTCGGGGTCGCGCATGGCTGCCGATTCGGTGATTTCAAGCTCCAGGTCGTCTCCGGTCAGACCGTACTTGTTCAAGGCCTGGGACACATGGGCCTGCAATACCGGCGAGTGCAACTGGTGGGCCGACAGGTTCACGGCCATCTTCATCGAATCCAGCCCCGAGTCGCGCCAGGCCCGGAGCTGGCGGCATGCTTCGTCCAGGACCCATTCGCCCAGCTTGAGGATCATGCCGGTTTCTTCGGCAATCGGAATGAATTCGCTGGGCGGAATCGGACCGCTTGTCGGATGGTTCCAGCGCACCAGCGCCTCCACGCCGACGATCGTCCCGTCGCTGCAATCCAGTTGCGGCTGGTAGTGAAGCTCGAACTGCCGGTTCTCGACCGCCACCCTCAGGTCATTGTCCAGCATCAGCCGCTTGACGGCATTCTGGTTCATCTCGGCCGTGAAGAACTGGATATTATTGCGGCCTTCGGATTTGGCGTGGTACATCGCCGTGTCGGCGTTCTTCATCAGGGTTTCGCTGTCCGTCCCGTCCGCGGGGAACAGGGCAATACCCAGGCTGGCCGTCGTATGCAGTTCGTTGTTCTGGATGTGGAAGGCGCGCTGCAGCGCCTGCAGGATCTTGTCGGCCAGCCGCGCAGCCGCTGTCGGTGTATCCAGCTCGGTCAGCACGATCACGAACTCGTCGCCCCCCAGGCGGGCCACGATATCGCTGCCGCGAACGTTATCGAGCAACCGCTGCGCCACCTCGACCAGCAGTTCGTCGCCGATTGCATGGCCCATGGTGTCGTTGATCGTCTTGAAGCGGTCCACATCGAGAAAGATCACCGCCAGCAGGTGATGCTCGCGCTGGGCCATCGCCACCGCCTGGTCGAGCTGCCCCTGCAGGCTGAATCGGTTGACCAGGCCGGTCAGGGTATCGTGATAGGCCAGCTGGCTGATTTGCGCCTCGGCCTTCTTGCGCTCGGAAATGTCGGTAAAACTCGCAATATAGTGAGACAACCGGTTGTCGGCATCGCGCACCGCCGAGATCGACATCCACTGGGGATAGCAACTGCTGTCCTTGCGGCGGTCCACGACTTCGCCCTGCCAGTAGCCCGACTCATCGAGGGCCGCCCACATGTCCTGATAGGTCTCCTCGGGCGTGAAGCCCGACGACAGGACGCGGGGATTCTCGCCGAGGATTTCGTCGAGGGTGTAGCCGGTCATGCGCGTGAACGCCGGATTGATGGCCAGGATACGCTTGTCATTGTCGGTGATCAGGATGGCCTCGCCGCTGTGCTCGAACACGCTGGCATACAGCCGCAGGGTTTCCTCGGCCTGCTTGCGCGCCGTGATGTCCTGAACCGTGCCCATCGACCGCAGCGCCTGGCCGTTCGGGTCGAAAAAGGTTTCGCAGCGCTCGTTGACCCACTTGATGCGGTCGTCCGGCATCCTGAGGCGGTGGACGATATCGTAAGGGCTGCGGTTTTCCAGCGAGTCCAGGTAGGCACGGTTCACCCGCTCCCGGTCGTCGGGATGCACCCTGTCCAGGAAGGCCTCGTAGGTTTCCCCGAAATGCTCACGGTCGATCTCGAACAGGTGATAGGTCTCCTCGGACCAGGCCAGCCTGCCTGACAGCAGGTCGAGCGACCAGCTGCCGAGCTCGGCGATGCGCTGGGATTCCTTGAGCTGGCGTTCGCTTTCCTTGAGGATGCTTTCGGCTTTCTGCTTTTCAGTGACGTCGGTACCGATGCAGACCAGGAATTCCAGCTGGCCAGAGTCGTCCGGCAGCACAGCGTTCGACCATTCGATCAGGCGTACCGTGCCGTCGCGGCACTGGCAATGATAGTTGTAGCGTTCGCGCAGGGCTTCCGGATCGCGCGCAGCGGCTTCAAACACTTCCTCGCGGACGATGTCCCGTTCGTCGGGCGTCAGCAACGCGTCCCACAGGAGCTGGTCTTCGACGTCGGCAAAGGCGTACTGCGTCAGTTCCTCGCACGCCCGGTTGAACCGGCGTATCCGGCCGTCCCGGTCAAGCACCAGGATCAGGGCGCCCGCCTTGTCCAGAATCGCGTTTTGCAGCGCGGAGAGTTCCTTCAGTTCGTGTGCGCGCGCGTCGACCTTGCTTTCCAGATTGAGGCGGGATTCCGTCAGCGCCTCCGTCATGTGGTTGAATGCCCGGGCCAGGCGGTTCGTCTCGTCGCTGCCGTCCAGCGGGGCGCGTTCGGACAGATCGCCGGCCGCGATGCGGTCGGCCACCCGGATGAGGCCTTGCAAGGGGTGGGAAAACCGCCTGCCGAGGAAATAGGCCGTCACACCCGACAGCAGGGCAAACAGCACCAGCGCCAGATACGTGACATGGCGTAGCTGGCGAGCAGGCGCAAGCGCCTCCTGCGCATCCATCTTGACGACCATCCCCCAGCCCAGTTGAGGCAGGAACCGCCAGGCAGCCACGCCCTCGTTGCCGGCGTAGTCGAGCATGATGCCCCGGCCCTTCTCGCCTTGCAGGGCTTGTTGCATGGGAACGGAAAGCTCGGAAAGCGGGTGGTGATAGCGGGTGACGGCCTTGGCGACATGCATGAGCGGCGCCATGTAGTATGCCTGGCCCGCTGCTTTCTGCGCCAGCACGGTTTCACCGGTACGCCCCAGGCCGGTGCGATTGGCGGTCAGCGTCTCGAGGCCCGACGTGTCCAGGTGCAAGGCGAGCGAGCCGATGATGACCCCATCGGCCAATACGGGCGACACGACAAAGGCAGCCGGACGATCGCGGCTGTCGGCATGCACGACAAAACGGGTCAGCACGGTCTTGCCGGTCTGCATGGCTTGGCGGTACCCGTCGGCCAGGGACAGGCCGCCAGGCTGCCGAATGTTGATTCCCATGCGGGGCGACGGCTTCTGGGTGTAGACCACGTTGCCATCCGTGTCGATCAGCAGCAGATCGTGGAATTCGTCACCCATGCCGGCGCTGTTCACGGATTGTCTCAGGGCCTCGGCCGCTTCGAGGTAGGAGGGGTGCTTCTGTCCGTCGGTGCGGAACTGGAATCCGAGTCGGGCCAGTCCTTGCCGGATCATTATCCGCTGCGCGAGCAGCTCCGCGTCGTTCTGGCGCTCGCCCAGGTAGCGGTTGATTTCCTCGACTTTCTTGTCCGCCAGCGAAGAGATGCTGACCAGGACGGTGTCACGAAGCAGGGTGTCGAACGAGGCGAGATAAAAGGTGGCGAGGCCCGTCAAGGGCAGGATGGCCACCACCAGGTAGCTCAGCAGCAAGCGGTATGAAATCGGCAGGGATTTCAGCACGGGGCGCTGTCTGGCGAGGCCCGGCTTCCAGCGGGTGAACGTCGCAACGCGTCGGCAAGCCTGTCGTGCCGTAGCGTCGGGGGCTGGCCTGTCTTGCTAAAGGATGCGATTCTGGAAGAGGCGACGCCAATCCATGAAATGCTCATTCATGCACTATAGCCAAAATCTGTGTCATGTCTGAGACAAGGCCGCTTCCCGAATACCGGGAGCGGCGACGTCGTGGCGTCGCGCCGGCAAGGCTTACCTGTCGCCGTGCAGCAGGGCCCTGGCCACTTCCACGATCTTCTTGCGCTGGTTGCGTGCCTGCTGGCGCAATACTTCGAACGACTGTTCTGCGCTCAAGTCATCCCGCTCCATCAGCAAGCCGACAGCCGTGCTGATCTCCCGGCTGTTCTGGAGGGCCGACACGAGCTTTTCTTCGCTCTCGCGCAAGTGCCTGATGTCGCGCGCGCGCGCCAGGGCGGTTTCCAGGGATGGAATCAGGCGCGGCACGTCCAGCGGTTTGACCAGATAGCCGAGGGCGCCGGCCTCCAACGCCGCCTTAACGAAAGCCTCATCGTCGTAGGCACTGAGAAACAGGAAGGGAATTTCCTTGTCGGCCAGCCATCTGCCGAGTTCGAGGCCCGACAGGCCGCGCATGCGGATATCCAGAACGGCCAGATCTGGTTGATTATTTGAACATAACGCGATGGCGTCCTCGGCCGATTCGGCTTCGCTGATGAGGTAACCCGCCTCGCGCAGGCCGCGCGCCAGGGTTCTCAGGATCAGCAGGTCGTCTTCCACGAGCAGGATATGGGATGCATTCATGGGCGTATTGTGTCGGTTTGACCGGGGGGGCGTCCAGCCTGATCGGGGCTGGAGATGACCGGCGGCGTGAGGATCAGTTCGGCATGGATGCGTCCCTTGCTCGCATAGAGGTTGAGCTGGGCACCGTGGATGGGCAGCAGGGTGCGTACCAGTCCCAGCCCTGTCCCGCATCCCTGGCCGGTATAGATATCAAAATGCTCGGGCAGGGATCCGTTGGCATTGCTGATGTGGACCCGCGCCAGCGTCGCGTCCCCGCCGAGCGAGATGGTCACGCCGATTGGGCTCTGGTGGTTGCCGTGTTTCAGCGCGTTGTGAATCAGCTCGTTGAGAATCAGGGCAATGGCCACCGCCGACCGCGAATCGAGCCACACCTCGCCCAGCAGGGTGTCCTCGAGTGTCGGCGGCGTGAGCGCCAGGGCCAGTGCCGTGGCAGCGTTGCAAACTTCCAGCAGCAGTTCGCGCAGGCGCAGCTCCTGGTGCGGCAGGCGGCCTTGCAGGCCATGCACGACGGCAACCGTGTTGATCTGGTGGATGGCAGCCTCGATCGGTACCTGGCTTCCGGGATGGTCTGCAATATGCTGACGCAGCAGACCGATGACGCCCTGCAGGTTGTTTTTGATGCGGTGATGCACCTCCCGGACCAGGGCGTTGCGCTGGTTTTCTTCATGCGTTAGCCGGGCCTGCTCGGCCTGCTTGCTGTCAGTGATGTCCAGGGCCGTGAAGGTGACACCCTGCGACAGGTCATTGGGCACGATCGGGGCGGACGACAGCAGCACATCGATGATGCGACCGTCCTTGCGCAGCCAGCGGGTTTCGACTGCACCCACACCATGCGCGTGGATCTGGCGATATTTTTCCGTTCCCACGAAGTCATAGTCGTCTTGCGTGGGGTACAGCATCCTGGCGGACCGACCAACCAGTTCCCCTTGTTCATAACCGGTCATGCGGGTCATCGTGTCGTTGACGACCTGGAACACCCGGTCGACCAGTACGCCAATGCCGACAGGCGCTGCGCGCAGGATGCTGCGTGAGCGGGCCTCGCTCCTGCGCAGGTTCAGTTCAGCCTGCTTGCGCTCGGTGATGTCCTGTACCGAGCCGAATCCCCTGGCGGGGCGACCGTCTGCATCCATGCGGATTTCGGCCTGCTCGCGCACCCATTTGAGCGATCCGTCTACCAGGATGCGATGCTCGATGTCATACGGGGTGCCCTCGACCGCAGCCGACCAGGCCATCCGGACTGGTTCCCGGTCTTCCGGGTGGATGCGTTCGAAGAAGCCCTCAAGCGTGAGAACCGTGCCGGCCGGCACGCCGAATATCCGGCAGGTCTCGTTCGACCAGGCCAACTGCCCGGTGGACAAGTCGAGTTCCCAGCTGCCGGTCTTGGCAATCGATTGGGCGCGCGCCAGATTGGCTTCGCTTTCAATCAGCCTTTGTTCAGATTGCTTGCGCTGGCTAATGTCGCGCACGATGACCAGCAGGGCAGGAAGACCGCCGTACGCGACGGCCAGGGAGAGCGATTCGACATCGACGGAGCTGCCGTCGCGTCGTGTCAGGGTGAAAGTGATCAGGGGATTCGGTTCGCTGGTTTTGAAGGCGGCATGCTGGCGCGCCTCGAAGAGCCGCATACTGTCAGGGTGCAGGAGATCCTGAACGGACTGGCCCAGCAGGTCGGTTTCGCTGCCGACTTCTGCCAGCCCGGCCGCCGCCGGATTCGCGTACACAATGCGATTGTCCTGTACGACGAAAATCGCCTCCGGAAGCACCTCCACGAGGCTGCGATAGCGCGACTCGCTCTGCCGCAGCTGCTCCAGCGCCGATTGCAGGCTTGCGGTTCGCGATGCCACCTCGTCTTCCAGGCGGGCGCGATACTGCTCGGCTTCGCGCCGAGCCTGCCATTCATCCGTCACGTCCCGGGCGGTGCCCAGCAGTTCGCACACCTGGCCCGCATGATCCCGGCGCACTTTGCCGCGCAGGCGCAATACGTGCCATGCACCGTCTTCACGGATGAACCGGAGGTCGATGTCTTCGGGCTTGCCTGCTGCCAGCAAACCTTCGACCCACTGCATGAAAAGCGGTTGGTCGTCGACCTGCACGCGCTGCAGGAACGTGTCGAAACACGGCTCGAACGAACCGGGCGTGAGCCCAAGCAGGCGCAGGATCTCGTTCGAGGCCATGACATGATCGTTTTCCACGTCCCAGCGCCAGCTGCCGATATGCGCCACGGCCTGCGCCTCGGCCAGATGCGATTCGCTTTCCTTCAGGCGGCGCAGCAGGTGATGGCGGTCCAGTGCCACCTCGATCGCGCGCGTGAGGTCATGCTCGTTGAACGGCTTGGTCAGATAGGCGGCGGGACGGGTTTCGCGGGCGCGCTGGAAAAGCGCATCATTGCTGTATGCGGTCAGGTAGATGATCGCCAGTTCGTCGCGCTCGCGCATGAGGTGGGCGGTCTGGATGCCATCCAGACCACCCGGCAACATGATGTCCATGATGACGAGATCGGGTTGGCTCGACTGTGCCAGTTGCAACGCCTCCTGCCCCGTCGCGGCCGTGCCGACGACCTGGTAGTGCTGGAGCAGCAGCCAGTTTTCGAGCAGGCGGGCGGTATCGGGATCGTCCTCGACGATCAGGATGCGGGCTTGGGGCATGGACGTTTCATGAATTGGACAGGGCCGTCGGGCTGGCTATTGTGGTCGGTTCGGGGGTGGCCGGGACAGGGGGCTACAGTTAACCCCATGTCAGGCAGCAGACTGTTGCAATATTGCACGCTTGCCGCATCCATAAATTTTATTTTCACCAAACTGTTTGAGTTCGTTTTTGTTTTTATTATCCTTACCCCATAACAATTAGTAAAAAATACTTAACACCCTCCAACCACGACCCCGTTGGAACTTGTCTGTACTTTGAGAGAGTTCAATGGGCGTATCGTGCCATTTTGCAAGCCACGGAGCCATTCCGGCACCACTTGACCATGCCGCATTCCATGCGGCAATCCCGGCGCCAGCCAGAAGCCTCAGCAAGCTGACGCAGGAGGCCGGTTGATGAAGCCAACGGACAAGACCCCGCCGATGCCTGGTCCCGGCAATATCTTCGACGCCGAAGATATTGCCGAACGCAAGGCCTTCCTGGAATTCTCGCAGGACGATGCAGCGCGCCTGCTGCAGTTGCATGATCATCTCGAAGAAGTGGGGGCGGCCTTTACCGAGTCTTTCTACGCGCACCTGCTGAGTTTTCCGCCGATGCGGCGGCTGTTGCCGGACGTCCAGTCGCTCGAGCAGTTGCGTCATGCGCAGACCGAATATTTCAATGGCTTGACCGCGGGGCATTATGGCGACGGCTATGTCGACAACCGGAAGCGGGTGGGGCAGGTGCATCAGCGCATCGGCCTCGAGCCCAAGTGGTATATCGGAGCCTACCGCAAGTACCTGTCGAACTTGATGCCCCTGATCTGGGAGCAGAGCGGAGACGATCCCCAGCGCTTTCTCTCCACCTATGATTCCCTGCTGAAGATCGTGATGTTCGACATGGGCCTGGCGCTGGACAGCTACTTCCAGGCTGACATGCAGGCCCTTCAGGAGCTCAAGCATTATTCGGACCAGGTGATCGGCACCATGCCCAATGGCCTGATGGTGCTGGACAGTGAACTGCGCCTGCGCACCATCAACCAGGCCGCGCTCGGCATGCTGGGCCTGCAAACGGTCGGGACACTGGTCGGCAGCCGCCTCGATGAATGCTTGCCCGACGACGAACTGCATGCGCTGGCCCGGTCCATGCTGGACGGGCGCGAGGAAACCCGCCGGCTTGTCCTGGGGCCCCTGCCGAACAGGCAGGGCAGCATCCTGGTGCTGGACCTGTCGGCCACCACGATCGACGAAGCACCTGCCTTGATCATCCAGTTGCAGGACGAAACGGACAAAATGCAGGCCGCGCAGGAACGGGAGCGCTTCCGGACCGCGCTTGACGTGACCGAAGACGCGATCTTCCTGATCGATCGCGCGACCCTGCGCTTTGTCGACATGAACGCTACAGCGTGCGCGTCACTGGGCTATACGCGCGAAGAATTGCTCGAAATGGGACCGCATGACATCAAGCCGGAACTGTCGAAGGTAGACATCGAACGGCGTCTCGACACCATCCTGTCGACGCCGACCCGGTCGGGACGGCTCGACGCGCGGCACCAGCGCAAGAACGGCTACCTGTTTCCGGTCGAGATCGTGCTGCGCGGGTTCGAGTCCGGCGGCCGCACCCTGGTCGTTGCCGTGGCGCGCGATGTCACTTCGCGCAAGCGCGCGGAAGCTTCCCTGATGCTGGCCCAGCGCGCGCTGGAGTCGAGCGCGAACGGGATCATCATCACCGACTGCCAGCAGCCGGACAACCCGATCGTCTACGTCAACCCGGCCTTCGAGCGCATTACCGGATACAGCGAAGCGGAAATCCTGGGCAGGAACTGCCGCTTCCTGCAGGGCGACGACCGCAGCCAGCCTGGTGTGGCGGCCATGCGCAAGGCCATCGCAGAGCGCAAGGAATCGCGCCAGGTGGTGCGCAACTATCGCAAGGACGGCAAGCCTTTCTGGAACGAACTCTACGTTGCGCCGGTGCTGGCCGAGGACGGCAGCGTGACCCATTTCGTCGGGGTGCAGAACGATATCAGCGAGCAGAAGCGGGCCGAGGCGAACCTGCTGCACATGGCCACCCATGATGCCCTGACCGGCCTGCCCAATCGCAGCCTGCTGCAGGACCGCATTCTCCAGGCCATGGGCTACGCCGACCGCACGGGGCGCAGCGTGGCGGTGTTGTTCATCGACATCGACCGTTTCAAGCACATCAACGACGGTCTGGGCCATGCTGCCGGCGATGCCCTGATCGGCATGATGGCCAAGCGCCTGCGCAGCGCCGTGCGCATGGTGGATACGGTGGCACGGATCGGCGGCGACGAATTCGTGGTGGTGCTGACCGAAGTCGCACGCGAGTCTGACGTCACGCTGGTGATTCCGACGCTGTTTGCCGCCATCCATCAGCCGGTCCAGGTGGGCGAGCACGAGTTGACGGTGACCGCCAGCATCGGGATCAGCACGTATCCGCGGGATGGCCGCGATGTGGCCAGCCTGCTGAAGAATGCCGACACGGCCATGTATCAGGCCAAGGAGTCCGGCCGTAACGGCTTCCGTTTCTATACGCAGGAAATGAATGCCAATGCGGTGGACCGCCTGCGGCTCGAAAACGACTTGCGCAACGCGATCAAGGGCGACGAACTGGTTTTGCATTACCAGCCCCAGCTCGACACCGCCAGCGGACGGATCGTGGCGGCCGAGGCCTTGCTGAGATGGCAGCATCCCAAGCTCGGCATGGTCTCACCGGCCGATTTCATTCCGCTGGCCGAGGAAACCGGACTGATCGTACCGATCGGGGAATGGGTGCTGCGCCGGGTGTGCGCGCAACTCAGGAACTGGGCCGAGGCGGGGCTGTCCGTGATTGCGATTGCCGTGAACCTGTCGCCACGGCAGTTTCATCAGCCTAATATAGTAGGCATGATCACCAATGCCTTGAACGACTACGATGTGCCGCCGCACCTGCTCGAACTCGAGATCACCGAGAGCAGCCTGATGCGCAATCCGGAGGAAGCGGCCGCCTTGCTGATGGAGTTGAGCGACAAGGGGCTCAGCCTGTCGGTGGACGACTTCGGTACCGGCTATTCCAGCCTGGGGTACCTCAAGCGTTTTCCGCTCGATGCGCTGAAGATCGACCGTTCCTTCGTGACCGACATCGAGAACAACGAGGACAGCGCCACCATCGCTTCGGCGGTCATCGCCCTGGCGCACAGCCTCGGGCTCAAAGTCGTGGCCGAAGGGGTCGAACTGGAAACCCAGATGGCCTACCTGCGTAATCTCAAGTGCGATATCGCGCAGGGATACCTCATCGGCCGCCCGATGCCCGCGGACGACCTCATGGCTTTCATGGGAACCCGCTGATGACCGAACCGGCCGAGTCGATCGACACCCTGCTGATCGTGGATGACGAGCCCAACATCATCCATTCCCTGGAGCGGCTGTTTCGACGTGCCGGCTATCGCCTGCTGCATGCCGAGAACGGGGCGGCTGGCCTGGCCCTGCTCGAGGAAAACGAGGTGGGCGTGATTCTGTCGGACCAGCGCATGCCCGACATGAACGGCGTGGAATTCCTGAGCGAAGTTCGCGAGCGCTGGCCTGATACGGTTCGCATCGTGCTGAGCGGCTACACCGAGCTGTCCAGCGTGACCGAGTCGGTGAACAAGGCCGGCATCTACAAGTTCCTGACCAAACCCTGGGACGACGAGGCCCTGCGCGAAACGGTGCGCAAGGCCTTCCACCTGTATCGCGTCACTCGGGAAAACACCCGGCTGAATGCGGCGTTGCGCGAAGCCAATGCCGATCTGGCCCGCTGGAACCAGGAACTGGAGCAGCGTGTCGAGGAAAAAACGCGGGAAGCCTTGCGCAACCTGAGCATGCTCCGCGCATCGCAGGAAATCCTGGCGCATTTGCCGCTCCCGGTTCTCGGCATCGACCCGGATGGCTATCTGGTCCTGGTGAACCGTGCGGCCGAGCAGATGCTCGGCATCACCTCGGGCTACATGGGCGAACTGGTTTCCGATGTGCTGCCTGCCGCGTTGACCAGGGTGGGCATGGGCTCCGACACCAGCGGCGTATGCCAATTGCCCGACGGCCGCAACCTGGCCTACTGGCGCTATCCGCTCGGATCGGCTTCTTCTGCCATGGGCACGGCCCTGGTCATTCATCAACTGGACAGCGCAAGCCAGGCATGACGACACCCACGCGTTCCGACATCCGTTCCGGACTCGGCCGGCTATCCTCTCTGTCGCCCGCGGTGCAGGAGTTGCTGCCGCGTATCGGCGATGACACCTCCGATGTCAATGAACTGGGCCGGATCCTGTCGAAGGATCCGCTGTTGGTCGCGCGCGTGCTGAGGCTGGCGAATTCGCCTTTCTATGGCCTGCCCAAGCAGGTCCATTCGCTGCAGGAGGCCATGGTGATCCTGGGCTTCAGCAATCTGCGCAGCGTCGTGCTTTCGGCCGGCGTGATCGCGGCGTTTTCCGACCAGGTGGCGATTGCCCGCAGCCTGGCAACCGCGGCGGCGGCCCGCTCGCTGGCCAAATCCCTGAAAATGAATCCGGGCATGGCCTGCACGGCGGGCCTGCTGCATAACCTGGGCGGACTGCTGCTGGGTCATTTCGCCCCAGAAGCCTGGCAGGCACTCGACAGCCAGCCGATGGACTCGGTCGAGGCACGCCTGCAACAGGAGCGTGCGCTCTTCGGGTTCGACCACTGCGAACTGGGTTCCGACATCGCAGCCGACTGGCGGTTTCCCGAGGACATTCGCACGGCAATCCGGCTGCACGCCAATCCGCCAGACAACCCCGGTCTCAAACTGGTCGACGTGATCCATGCTGCCTGGGC
>JBFHQA010000008.1:0-34815 GCA_041592455.1 Thiobacillus sp.
GGTTCAGCAGGGACAGCGTCAGATTGGGGCTGACATTGGGAAGATTCTGGCCAGTGCCGCTGCCGCTCAGTGAATGCTTGTCGCCGAAGAAGCTGCCGATGGTATTGGCGGCATTGCCAGTGGCGCTGAAGTTCAGGCGAGCACCCAGGTCACGGCTCCAGCCATCGGTGGCGACGACCACGCGCGCTTCGATCATGACCTGCCGGGCCGGCACATCCAGGCGCGCCAGCAGTTCGCGCACCTCCTGGATCTTGCGGGCTGTATCGGTGATGATCAGCGTGTTGGTTTTCAGTTCGTAGGTCGCCCGGCCGCGCTTGGTCAACACCTTCTGGTTGTCATCCCCCTTGGCAGAAGTAGCCGATGTAGCTGCCTGGCTGGTCAGCCCCCCAGCTTGAGCCGAACAGTTCACCGAACCCGACGAGGAATTGAGTGAACTTCCAGAAGCACCATAAAGCATGTTTTGCGCCTCATCCGCCCTCATGTAGTTGAGCTGGATGTAATCGGTCGTCAGGGGCTCGAGGTCAACCACAGCTGATTTGGCCTCGAATTCCAGTTTTTCCTTGGTCAGCAACTCATCCTTGGGCGCGATCCAGATGACGTTGCCGTTCTGGCGCTTGTCGAGGCCCTTGGTCTGCATGATCAGGTCGAGCGCCTGGTCCCAGGGCACGTCCTTCAGCCGCAGGGTCAGGTTGCCGGCAACCGTATCGCTGGAAATGATGTTGAGTCCTGTGAAGTCCGCAATGACTTGCAGCACCGAGCGCACTTCGACGTTCTGGAAGTTGAGCGACAGCTTCTCGCCGACATACTTCACCTTGCCATCGGCCGTCTTCTTCTGCGCATCGTCGCTCTGCTTGACCTCGACGATGAAGCTGTTGTCGGTCTGGTAGGCCGAGTATTCCCAACCGCCCTTGGGCTGGATCACCATGCGCGTATTGTCGCCCAGCGCATAGGTCTCGATCGTTTGGACCGGCGTCCCGAAATCACCAACGTCGAGGCGACGCTGCAGGGCCTTGGGCAGTTCGGTGCCGATGAAATCGACGACCACGCCATTGGCCTGCTGGCGGATGTTGATGCCGGTTTGTGCGTCGGACAGCGTCGTCACGATACGCGCTTCGCCCGCGCTGCCGCGACGGAAGTCGATATCGCGTACCTTGTGGCTGGCCTGCCCAGGCGCCGCCTCGGCAAAGCGCGGGCTGACGTTGACTGGCGCGGTCGCCGCGCCCACGTCGCCCAGTGCGACCAGCAAGGTCTTGCCTTCGATCGAGGCGTCGTATTCCACCGGCTTGCTGAGATTCAGCACCAGACGGGTACGCGTGCCGGCCTGCACGACATTGACGCTGGAAAGCGGCCCCAGATTGGCCGCCACGGTGTTGCGTCCCATGGCATTGCCGGTGTCAGGCAGGTCGAGCGCGATGCGCGGGGGGTTGCCGACGGTGAAGCCTGCCGGGGTCGCACTCAGCGCATTCTTGAGTATGACGCGCACGACGATCTTGCCGCCAGGCAGCGTCGCGGTTTCGACGCTCTGGACGGCGTTGCCCGTGGTTGGGACATCGGCCGCATGCGGCGCAAGCGGCAACATCAAGCCGGCAAAAAGAGCGAGTCCGAATACATGACGGGTCATGCGATCCTTCACGAGCTTCAACCCGGAGAAAGTCTGAATCCCCTTGTGGGTCATTTTCTGGGCAATCATCTTGGGCAATGCGTTCATGTCAGCCTCTTTGAAATTCAGTGTTACTCGTACCCTCAAGAATGCGGATCACTCTTGCAGAATCAGGGTGCTGGTGCGCTCGGACCAATCTCCGGCGCTATCCTGGACAATTTCACGCAGGGTCACCTCGGTATCGGTGATCTGGGTGATGAGGCCGAAATTCTGGCCGGCGTAATTGCCCTTCTTGACGTGGTAGATCGCGTTATCAGGCGTTCTGATGACAGCGTGAATCCCGCCTTTTTTCGACACCATGCCGACCATCTTCAGCGTCTCGAGCGAAAACGCCTCAAGCGGCTCCTTGGGACGATTCAAGTCGGGCTGCATGCCGCCGCCACCGCCGGTGGACAGCTTCCTGGGCTTGAACGGGTCCGGCAGGTCAAATGCGTTATAGGTAAAAGGTTCGTAGACCTTGACCTGCGGCAGCGGCTCGATCTTGCCCTGCATGTCCTTGCCGGTTTCGTCGACGAAGGTCTTGAGGTCTTCCATCCCGCTGCCGCCGCAGCCGGACAGGCCCAGTATGACGATCAGGCTGGCCAGGCGCTTCATTGCTTGGGCTCCTTGGCTTGTTGTTTGCGGGCGATGACTTCCTCATCGTCCAGGTAACGATAGGTCTTCACGACCGCATCCATGTTCAGGACGCCGTCCTTGGCAGGATCCATCGAGATATCCTGCAGGGTCACGATGCGGGACAACTTGGACACGTCGCTGACGAAAGCCGCGATGTCATGGTAGCCGCCCGTCACCTTGACGCGTATCGGCGTCTCGGCATAGAACTCGGTGACCGTCTCGGCGTCGGGCTTGAACAGTTCGAACTGCAGCCCGCGCCCCAAGCCGGCCTGGTTGACGTCGGTGATCAGCGCATCCATTTCCTGCTTGTTGGGCAATTGCTTCAGCAGTGCACCGAAAGCCTGGTTAATGTCGGCCAGCTGCTTCTTGTAGGCGTCGAGATTGATGGCCTGGCCTTTCTTGATCGTGAACACGCCGCGCAGCTCGGTTTCCTTTTGCTGGGTCGTGTCCAGCGTTTCCATCCCGCCGCGCCAGTCGAACCACCATCCCGCCAGAACGACGGTCACGAACAGGATGGCAAGCGCCACCAGCTTGGTCGGCAGAGGCCAGTCGGCAAGCGTCTTCAGATCGAGCTTGTTGAGTTCGTCCAGGGTCATGCTTTGCCCCCCATGTCTTGCGTTTCTTCGGCTGCCTGGCGAGTCTGCTTGACCGTCAGGACGAATTCGTTGGCGCGCAGGTTGTTGACCGTGGCCGCCTTGATTTCGACCAGGCTGGTGGACTCGAACCAGGGCGAGTCATCCAGGTTGCGCATCAGCGTGGACACGCGCGCGCTCGACTGGGTGTAGCCCGAGATGGTGATGACGTCGCCTGCCTGCCTGAAGGACTTGAGATACAGCCCTTGCGGCAGCAGCCGGATCATCTGGTCGAACAGGTGAACCACCTCGGTGCGATTCGACTGCAGGGTTTCGACCACCTGCTTGCGCTCGAGCAAGGCCTGGGTCTGCTCGCGGATTTTCTTGATCTCACCGATCTGGACGTCCAGTTTGGCGATCTCCTGTTCGAGGAAGGCGTTGCGTGCCTCCTGGGCCGACTGTCGGGCCGCAATCAGGCTGTGGCCAGCCACGACGACCAGCACGCTGGCTGCGACGGTGATGCCCAGCAGGATGTTGAACTGGCGGCGCCGGGCGGCGCGCGCAAGTTCGCGGTGGGGGAGCAGGTTAATGCGGATCATTGGGTATCGAACCTCCGCATGGCAAGGCCGCATGCGACAAACAGGGAGGGGGCGTCGGCAGTCAGCGCCTGCGGACGGATTTTGGGTCCGACGGCCATGTTGGCAAATGGATTGACGACCATGGTCGGCATGCCGGTCCGCTGGGAGACCACTTCGTCGATGCCCGGAATCATGGCGCCACCGCCGGCCAGCAGAATCTGGTCGACCTTGCGGAACTGGGTCGAGGTCGTGAAGAGTTGCAATGCCCGGCCGATTTCCATCGCCAGGGTTTCGCTGTAGGGCTGCAGCACTTCCACGTCGTAGCTTTCCGGCAGGGTGCCCTTGCGCTTGGCGCTCTCGGCCTCTTCGCTGGTCATGCCGTAACGGCGGGTGATCTCGTTATTGAGCTGGTTGCCGCCGAACCCGTGTTCGCGCAGATACACCGACTCGTTGTCGTGCAGGATATTGATGTGCATGTTCTGCGCACCCACATCGATGATCGCGACCGTGAGGCCCTCGCCGCCATTGGGCAGCAGATGCGCGATCTGCTCGTAGGCCGTTTGCGTGGCAAAGGACTCGACATCCATGATGTAGGCGTTGAGTCCGGCCGCTTCAGCCACGGCCACCCGATCTTCGACCTTTTCCTTGCGCGCCGCGGCCAGCAGGATCTGGACGTCGTCGGGACTGCCGGGCGAGGGGCCGAGCACCTGGAAATCGAGGTTCACCTCGTCCAGCGAGAAGGGAATGACCTGGTTGGCCTCGGACTCGACCTGGTTTTCCAGGTCCAGTCCCTTCAGGCTGGCTGGTGCGAGGATCTTCTTGGTGATGACGGCCGACGAAGGCAAGGCCAGCGCAACGTTCTTGACGCGCGTCCCCAGGTTTTTCCAGGCCGTGCGCAGGGCTTCGGCCACCTGGTCGAGGTTGGTAATATTGCCGTCGGTGACGGCATCCTTGGGCAAAGGCTCGATGACATAGCGCTCGACCCGCAGCATCCCCTTGCCGGCATCGGACAATTCGACCAGCTTGACCGCAGTCGTGCTGATATCAAGCCCGATGATGGGCAGCCCCTTGGCGGACAACCAATCCAGATTGATATTAAGATGCAAGAGTTTTCCTTTACGCTTCTGTGGGTTGGCGCTTTTTCTTGTAATTGTTTTTAGATGCTAGCAACAACACACGGTTTTTAACAGTTTTTTTCTTGCGTCGCCGCAAGAGATGAACAACTGTGTCTAATTTCCAACACCACTAACGCCTATAATCTGCGGAAACTTTAGGTCATAAACGAAGGATTCGGATGTTTTCGAAATGGTGGCACTACGCATTGGCCCTGACGGTCAGCCTCGGAGTGGTCGGTACGGCGCTGGCCGGCCTGGCGGCCGCATTGATTTACCCCAACCTGCCGCCGCTCGAAGCCCTGACCGACTATAAGCCCAAACTGCCGTTGCGCGTCTACACCTCCGATGGCGCCCTGATCGGCGAATTCGGCGAAGAGCGGCGGGCCTTCATCACCATCGACAAGGTGCCCGCCTACATGAAGCAGGCGATCATCGCCGCCGAGGACGAGCGCTTCTACACCCACGGCGGCGTCGATACGCTGGGCATCCTGCGCGCGGCCGGGTCGAACCTGCTGTCCGGAGGCGCCAAGGAAGGCGCGTCGACGATCACCATGCAGGTTGCGCGCAACTTCTTTCTCTCGAACGAGAAGACGATGACACGCAAGCTCTCCGAAGCCATGCTCGCCATGAAGATCGAGCACAACCTGTCGAAGGACAAGATTCTCGAGCTCTACATCAACCAGATTTACCTCGGGCAGCGCGCCTACGGCTTCGAAGCCGCGGCACGCACCTATTTCGGCAAGCCGATGCGCGAGCTGAGCCTGGCTGAGTTCGCCATGCTGGCAGGCCTGCCCAAGGCGCCGTCGCGCTACAACCCGGTCGTGAACTTCCCGCGTGCCAAGGCACGCCAGGAATATGTGCTGAAGCGCATGCTCACGCTCAAGTTCATCGACCAGCCGACGTGGCAGGCCGCCGTCAAGCAAAAGCTGGTGATCCGCCAGGCGCGCCAGCATACCGACGTGGCAGCCGACTACGCGGCCGAGATGGTGCGCCAGACCTTGTTCGAGAAATACGGCGAATCCATCTACAGCTCGGGCTACAAGGCGGTGACCACGCTGAAGCGCGCGCAACAGGCCGCCGCCAACCAGTCGGTATGGCAAGGCATCGCCGACTACGATTTCCGTCACGGCTACCGCGGTCCCGAAAAGCAGATCAACCTGCCCAAGGACAAGGCGGGACGCGACACGGCGATCAGCAACACACTCAGCGACATGGTCTCGGTCAGCGAAATGCACCCTGCAGTAGTCGTCTCCTCGACCCCCAAGCTGATCCAGGCGCAACTGGGCGACGGCACGGTGGTCGACATCACGGGCAATTCGCTGAAATGGATAGCCAACTGGGTGGCCGGCAAGAAGGGCCGCCAACTGCTGCCCGGCGCGGTCGTGCGTGTCCAGGCCATCGGCAGCAAGCCGCAGTGGCGACTGGCCCAGCTTCCCGAGGTCGAGGCGGCACTGGTCGCGATCGACCCCCAGGACGGCGCGATTACCGCACTGGTGGGGGGCTTCGATTTCAACCGCAACAAGTTCAACCGCGTGACGCAGGCCTGGCGCCAGCCGGGCTCGAGCTTCAAGCCTTTCGTCTATTCCGCGGCTCTGGAAAAAGGCCACACGCCAGCGTCGCTGTTCGCCAACGAGCCGCTATCGCTGACAGCCGAAGAAAGCGGCGGCACGGCCTGGTCGCCGCAGAACTACGACGGCAGCACGAGCGATCCGGTGCGGATGCGGAGCGCCCTGACCAGGTCGCTGAACCTGGTATCGATCCGCATTCTTCAGGACATCGGCCCGTATTACGCGCGCGACTATATTCGCCGGTTCGGCTTCGATCCGTCGCGCCACCCGCCCTACCTGACCATGGCACTGGGCGCCGGCAGCGTGACGCCGCTGCAACTGGCGGCGGCCTACGGGGTCTTTGCCAACGGCGGATTCAGCGTCAACCCCTATCTGATCGACAAGGTCTACGACAAGGATGGGCGCCTGCTGATGCAATCCAATCCGCAGAAGGTGGGCGGCAGCGCACCGCGCGTCATCGATCCGCGCAACGCCTGGATCATGACGAGCATGATGCAGGACGTGGTTCGCTACGGCACGGCCGCGCGCGCCGGGCAGCTGGGTCGCGGCGATCTGGCCGGCAAGACCGGCACGACCAACGATGCGCGCGACACCTGGTTTGCCGGCTACAGTCCCGACCTGGTGGCGATCGCATGGATGGGCTACGACCAGCCGCGATCGCTGGGACGCAGCGAGACCGGTTCGCAGTCCGCGTTGCCGATCTGGATGACGTTCATGGGCTCCGCGCTCAAGGGCGTCCCGCAGAAGGGATGGCCGATGCCCGCGGGTATCACGAGCGTGAGGATCGACCCCAATACGGGCTCGCGCCTTCCGGACAACACGCTCGAAGGGGACGCTGGAGTGTCATCGATGGTGGAGCATTTCTATCAGGAATTCCCGCCGCCGGAAGCCCCTCCCGCCAGCATGTGGAACGCCGAGCCCGACATTTTCGACGAACCCGCGCCTCTTCCCGCGGAGCCGGTCCCGCCCAAGCCTGCGGCACCCGTTGCCACGCCATCCCCTGCTCCGGCCAAACCGGCCTCGCCGCCGGCTGCCTCCCCTGCTCCAGCCAAACCGGTCGCGCCGCCGGCAGTGCCCCCGACGGCGCCCAAGCCGCCCCGGCCCGCAGCACCTGCACCGGCCAAGCCCGCTCCTGCCGGGACGCCCATATGAAGCACCTGGACATGCGCCGCCGCATTGCGCATGCGGCGGCGCGCATCCTGGCAGAAGATGGTAGCCTTGACTATGGCAGTGCCAAGCGCAAGGCCGCGCGCCAGCTTGGCGCACCGGACAGCGGCAACCTGCCTGACAACCAGATGATCGAAGAAGCCTTGCGCAGCTACCAGGCGCTGTACCAGGCCGACGAATCGCGCACGCAACTGGCGCAACTCAGGGAGACAGCAATCGACTACATGGAGCGACTGGCGGATTTCGATCCCCATTTGACCGGACCGGTGCTGAACGGGACGGCCGGACGACATTCCGACGTCAATCTTCAGCTGTTCACGGACAACCAGAAAGAGGTCGAATTTTTTCTGATGCGGCTCGGCACGCCCTACCAGGCCGCGGAATTCAGGCCCGATGCGAGCGGGCGCATGCTGCCCCGATTCCTGATCGACGACCCGCGGGCGACGGTGGACCTGGTGGTGTACCCGGAAGCCGAACTGCGCAACATGAAGCGCCTGCAGGCTGACGGCACTCCGCGACGCCTGCGACTGCCCCAGGTGCGAACCCTGGGGTAAGGCCCCTCGATGCTGGCACGGAAGATGCTGACTCACATCCCATGACACTTTCGAGCACACGTCCGTGATCCGATTTTTCAGGCACTACGTGCCCCTGAATCTCCTGTTGCTGGTCATTTTCGAGGCTCTGATCCTCGGCGGCGCCGTCTATGCCGGCGTCAGCGTGCGTTTCATCGAAAGCGGCGTCATTCCCAAGGAGCTGACGCCCTTGCTGCCCAAGGCCACCACCTTCATCGTCGTCATGCTGGGACTGATGACTGCCAGCGGCCTCTACAACCTGCAATGGCAGGGCGGCGTGCTGTCCTTGCTGCAGCGACTTGGCCTGAGTTTCGGGCTCGGGCTGGTCACGATGAGCCTGCTGTTCTATTTCTTCCCTGTCCTGCTGGTCGGCCGCGGCGCGTTCCTGCTGTCGTTCGGTCTCGCACTGCTCGGCATCCTGCTCAGCCGCACGCTGTTCGTCAGCTGGGCGCGCGTCGGCGCCTTCAAGACGCGCGCGCTGGTCATCGGCACCGGCAGCCGTGCCGCGCAGATCGAGTCCCTGCTGTCCGGGCGTGGCCACGCCAGCAACACCGAAGTGATCGGCTATCTGCCGATGGGCGGCAGTCATCATTTCGTCGATCATGCCCGGATTCTCAACACCGACGAGCCGCTCGCCGAACTGGTGGACCGTCTGCAGATCAGCGAAATCATCCTGGCCGTGCGCGATCGCCGGGACGGCGGCATGCCGGTGCAGGACCTGCTCCGCTGCAAGCTGCGCGGGATCCGGGTGCTGGAGCTTTCGAGCTTTTTCGAGCGCGAGAACGGCCATTTGCAGCTGGATTCGATGAACGCCAGCTGGATGATCCTGGCCGAAGGCTTTCACCAGGGCATCCTGCGCGACACCATCAAGCGCCTGTTCGATTTGCTGGTCAGCACCGCCATGCTGGTCGTCACGCTCCCGATCATGGTGCTCACCGCGCTCCTGATCAAGCTGGAAAGTCCCGGCCCGGTGCTGTATCGGCAGGAGCGCGTCGGCCAGGGGTGCCGGAACTTCACCATTCTCAAGTTCCGCAGCATGTGCGTCGACGCCGAAAAGGACGGCAAGCCGCGCTGGGCCCGCCAGAACGACAGCCGCGTGACGCTCACCGGCCGGATCATCCGGCGCACCCGGATCGACGAGTTGCCCCAGATCTTCAATGTATTCTTCGGCGACATGAGCTTTGTCGGCCCCCGGCCCGAGCGCCCCTATTTCGTGCAGGACCTGACCCAGAAGATCCCGTATTACGGGGTACGACACACCGTCAAGCCCGGCATCACCGGCTGGGCCCAAGTGCGCTATCCCTATGGAGCAACTGACGAGGACGCGATGCACAAGCTGCAATACGACCTGTACTACGTCAAGAACCATAGCCTGTTTCTCGACCTGATGATCCTGTTCCAGACAGCCCAGGTCGTCCTGTGGGGAAAGGGCGTGCGTTGACCGCACCCTGCTGATCGCCGATATGTCCGACACTCTGCTTCTCCTGGCTGTTGTCGGTTACGGACTGGCGTCGCTGGCCTATCTGGGCCTGTCCGGCCTCATCATCGCCAGCTGGAAGAAACGGCCGCATGGACGGCGCCTGGTCCTCGCCACCGGGCTCAGCGCCCTGTGGGGCGGCCTGGTCGCCTTTTCGATCCTGGCACACCTGCCGCCCCTGTTCGGATTCGCGGCCGAAGTCGGGCGCAACGGCGCCTGGCTGGGGCTGCTGCTCTACATCCTTCACTTGCGCCTGCCTGCCGGGGCGACGCTCCCGCCCCAGCTGCGCGTCGTCCGCTTCCTCAGCATCGCCCTGGTTACCGGCCTGCTGCTGGCCAGCGCGGTTCCCTTCGTGGCACCCGACATGCTCGTGCTGTCGGCCTGGGCGGGCAACCTGGGTCTGGTGATGCTCACGGTGTTCGGCCTGGTGCTGGTCGAGCAGGTCTACCGCGGCACGCGCCCCGAGGATCGCTGGGCCATCAAGTTCCTGTGCCTGGGCCTGGGCGGGTTGTTCGTCTACGACTTCTATCTGTACGCCAACGCGGCACTGTTCAACGCCTTGAGCGCGGAGGTCTGGGCCGCCCGTGGCTATGTGGCCGCCCTCGTCACGCCGCTGATCGCGATCGCGGCCGCACGCAATCCCGAATGGTCGGCGCCGGTCGGCATGTCGCGCAGCCTGGCGTTCCATACGGCCAGCCTGCTGGGCGCCGGCATCTACCTGCTGCTGATGGCAAGCGCGGGGTATTACCTGCGCCTGTTCGGCGGCGAGTGGGGCGATGTCGTGCAGACCGTCTTCATCTTCGCAGCCGCCATGCTGCTGGTGCTGCTGATGTACTCGGGCACCCTGCGCGCCCGCCTGCGGGTGTTCCTCTCCAAGCACTTCTTCAGTTACCAGTACGACTACCGGGAAGAGTGGCTCAAGTTCACCCGCACCCTCACCGAAGGCAAACCCGGCGAGCTGATGTGCGAACGCGCGGTCGAGGCCCTCGCCCGGCTGATGGAAAGCCCGGGCGGCGCACTCTGGCTGCTCGAAGGCAAGGCTGGCTACCAGCGCGCCAGTCACTGGAACTGGGGCGACATCCAGGGTACCGAGCGGCCCGACTCGCCGTTCATCGAATGGATGGCCGCCAAGCAGTGGGTGCTCGACCTGGATGAAATGAAAACCCGTCGCGACCTGTATGGCGACTTGAACGCGCCTGCATGGATCCAGCAGGCACACGACGCCTGGCTGGTCGTTCCGCTGATGCTGCACGACGACCTGCTGGGCTTCGTCGTGCTCAAGCACTCGCTGGGCAACATCACCTTCAACTGGGAAGTCAGCGACCTCCTCAAGGTGGCGGCCCGCCAGGCGGCGGCACACCTGGCCCAGATGCGCGCTTCGAACCAGCTCATCGTGGCGCGGCAGTTCGAGTCATTCAACCGCACCACGACGTTCATCATCCACGACCTGAAGAACCTGATCGCCCAGCTGTCGCTGCTGCTGTCCAACGCCGAGAAGCACAAGCACAACCCGGATTTCCAGGCCGACATGCTGGAAACGGTGGAAAGCGCGGTCACCCGCATGAACAAGGTGCTGGCCCAACTGCGCCGGAACAGCAGCGAAGCCGCGACGACATCCGTGGCGCTGGCCGACATCCTGACCGACGCCGCAGCCAGCAAGCAGGCCTTCAAGCTGCGCCCCACCCTGGAACTGCCGCCGCCCGACGTGCGCGTGCGCGCCGAACGCGAACGCCTGACGCGCGCCGTCGGCCATCTGCTGCAAAATGCGCTTGAAGCCACGCCATCGAACGGCCAGGTCAGCCTTCGCGCATTCGAGGAAAACGGCCACGCCGTCATCGAGATTACCGACACGGGCAGCGGCATGGATGAGGCCTTCATCCGCAACCGCCTGTTTCAACCCTTTGATTCGACCAAGGGCGCAGGCATGGGCATCGGCGTCTACGAATGCCGCGAAACCCTGCGATCCATGGACGGAACGATCGAGGTGGACAGCACCCCCGGGCACGGCACCCGATTCCGCCTCGAACTGCCGCTGGAAGACACGCTGGACAAACCATTACACGTTGGAGGAGACGCCGCATGAGCGACGCCAAGCAAGTCATATTACTGGTAGAGGACGACCCCGGGCTGCAGAAGCAGCTGAAATGGAGCCTCTCCGACTACGAACTGGTGATCGCGGGCGACCGCGACAGCGCCATCGCCCAGTTGCGGCGTCACGAACCGCCGGTCGTGCTGCTCGACCTTGGCCTGCCGCCCGACGCCGACGGCGCCACCGAAGGCCTGGCCACGCTGCAGCAGATCCTGTCCCTTGCGCCCTCGACCAAGGTCATCGTCGTCACCGGCAACCTCGACCGCAACAACGCCGTCGAAGCCATCCATCTGGGCGCCTACGACTTCTTCCAGAAGCCGTTCGATCCCGACGTGCTGGCCTTGATGATCGAGCGCGCCTTGCATCTCCACGCGCTGGAAGTCGAGAACAGGCAACTGGCGGCCAAGCAGCGAGGCTCCTCGCTGCAGGGACTGATCACCAGCAGCGAGCCGATGCTCGACATCTGCCGCACGGTCGAGAAAGTCGCGCCGGCCAATGTCACCGTGTTGCTGCTGGGCGAATCGGGCACCGGCAAGGAAGTGCTCGCACGCGGCGTGCACGAACTCTCGCCGCGCGCCGACAAGCGCTTTGTCGCCATCAACTGCGCAGCGATTCCCGACACGCTGCTGGAATCCGAACTGTTCGGCTACGAGAAAGGCGCATTCACCGGCGCAGCCAAACAGACCATCGGCCGCATCGAATACGCCAACGAAGGCACGCTCTTCCTCGACGAGATCGGCGACCTGCCGATGCCGCTGCAGGCCAAGCTGCTGCGCTTCCTGCAGGAACGCGTGATCGAACGGCTGGGCGGCCGGGGTGAAATCCCGGTCGACGTTCGCATCGTCTGCGCCACCCACCGCGACCTCGCCGACATGATCCGGGAAGGCAGCTTCCGCGAAGACCTCTACTACCGGCTTTCGGAAATCACAGTCAAGATCCCGCCGCTGCGCGAGCGGCCTGGCGATGCCGTCCTGCTGGCGCAGGCTTTCCTTGAACGCTATGTCGGCGAACTGGGACGCAACATCCGCGGCTTCACCGCAGATGCCCTGTCCGCGCTCGAGGCGCATGCCTGGCCGGGAAACGTGCGCGAAATGGAGAACCTGATCAAGCGGGCCTGCATCATGGCCGACGGCAGCCAGATCACGGCAAGCGACCTCGGCCTCAAGGCCGGCGACGCCGAAGCCGAACCGCTCAACCTGCGCCAGGCACGCGAGAACGCCGAGCGCACAGCCATCACCCGGGCGCTGGCCCACAGCGATGGCAACATCGCCCAGGCCGCCGAACTGCTCGGCATCACCCGACCGACGCTCTATGACCTGATGTCGAAGATCGGCCTGAAATAACCCTGGCGCGCAATGCGCCTATAGTAATAAAGATATAACGGAGGAATGCATGACCCTATCAACACCCGCCATCCGGCTCCTGCCTGCTCTGATACTGGGAGCTAGCCTGCTGACAGCCTGCGGCAAGGAAGACAGTTCCGCCCTGGTCGCCGACGCCAAGTCAAAAATCAAGGAAGGCGACTACAAGACGGCGATGATTCAACTGAAGAACGCCGTCACGGAAGACGACAAGAACGCAGAAGCCCGTTACGAGCTCGGCAAGCTCTATCTGGAACAGGACGAGCTGGCCAGCGCTGAAAAGGAATTCCGTCGCGCCCGCGAAGCCGGATTCTCGACGCACGCCGTCAACCCCATGATCGCGCGCGCGCTGATCGCACAGCGCGAATACCAGCGGGTGCTGGACGAAATCCCGCCCCCGCCCGAAGGTGCGCCGGACGCAGCCACGCTGCAGGCCCTGCGCGCCACTGCCGAACTGGGACTGGGACGCAAGGAAGAAGCCCGCAGGTCCTTGCAGGCGGCATTGCAGGGCGCGCCCGACAACGTCGATGTCCATTTCGCGCTCGCGCAACTCGCACTGGCCGACGGAAGCGCAGAACACGGCCTTCAGGAACTCGACCAGGCCCTAAAGATCGATCCCAAACACCGCGACGCCCTGCTGCTGAAAGGCGACCTGATGCGCGCGACGGGCAAGTCATCCGAGGCGGCGGCCTACTATCGCAAGGTCGTCCAGATCGACCCCCGCCACGCCAACGCCCGCCTCGCCCTGGCCAGCATCGCCCTCGCAGACAACAAGCTCGATGACGCGCGCAAGGAAGTGGAAAGCGCCCTGAAGGCGGCGCCGGGCAGCGTGCAGGCGCACTACACCCGAGCCCTGATCGACTTCCGCGAAAAGAAAACCGAGCAGGCCCGTGACAGCCTGGCAAACGTGTTGAAGGCCGCCCCCAATTATCTGCCTGCCCTGCAGCTCGGAGGCGCCATCGAATATGCACTCGGCAACCTGCAGACCGCCGAGGCCCATCTCAACAAGGTCGCCAAGGCCATGCCGGACAACCTCTACGCGCTGAGGCTGTTGGCCGCCACCCAGCTGCGGCTGGGCCGGGCCGATGATGCGTCTCGCACCCTGGCCCCGGCCCTGAAATCGAACCGCAACGATGCGGGCGTGCTGGTCGTGGCCGGCGAGATTGCCCTGGCAAAGAAGGATTACTCCCAGGCTTCGAGCTATTTCGAACAGGCTGCAGCGCTCAATCCCGACAGTGCAGCGATCCGCACGGAACTTGGCATTTCACGTCTGGCACAAGGCGACAACCGCGCCATGGCCGACCTGCAAACCGCATCGGGCATGGAAGGTGCCAACGCGCGCGCCGACACCGTCATCATCCTCAACCATCTCAGGAAAAAGGAATTCGACGCTGCCTTGAACAGCATTGCAGCGCTTGAGAAAAAGCAGCCTGCCAGCCCGCTGACCTGGAACTACCGCGGCGCCGCCTACATCGGCAAGGGTGAAGAAGCGCGTGCGCGCGACAGCTTTACCCAGGCCCTCAAGCTGGACCCGGCCTTTTTCCCGGCCGCGGCAAACCTCGCTCAGCTCGACCTCAAGAACCAGCAGCCCGCCGCGGCACGCCAGCGCTTCGAATCCCTCCTCAAGGCCGACCCCAAGCACCTCAACGCCATGCTGGCCCTGGCTGACTTGGCATTGCGCAGCAAGGACGAAAAATCATTCGTGAGCTGGCTTGAAAAAGCCGCCGCCACCCATCCCCAGGCCTTGCAGCCGCGCATCGCGCTGGCGCGCTACCAGCTCGCCAAGGGAGACCGGGCCCAGGCACTGGCCACCGCACGAGAGGCCGTCAACGCCCAGCCCGACAACCCCGTGGCCCTCGAACTCCTCGGCACGGCCCAGCTCGCCTCCGGCGACACGACCAATGCGATCGGCAGCTTCCGCAAGCTCGCAGAACGCCAGCCGGGCCAGATCGGCCCGCTGGTCAAGCTGGCCTCCACGCAGGTTGCGGCAAAAGACCTCGACGGTGCGCGCAAAACCCTGGCGGACGCGCTTCGCATCCAGCCGACCCATGTCGATGCCCAGTTGCTGCTCGGCAGCGTCGAGCTCCAGAGCGCCCGCTACCCGGAGGCCACAAGCATCGCGAAAAAACTCCAGCAGCAGCATGCCGACAAGGCCGCCGGCTTCGTTCTCGAAGGCGACACCGCGCTCGCCCGCAAGGACCCTGCGGCAGCGCTGCCGGCGTACGAACGCGCACACAGACTGGAACCGTCCAGCGGCCTGCTGCTCCGCCAGATGCAAGCCCTGCAGGCCGCCCAGCGCAGCGAGGAAGGCGAAAAGCGCCTCGCCGCGTGGCTCGCCCGCAACCCCCAGGACACCGCCATCCGCGCGACCCTGGCAGGAAGCCAGATCAGCCGTGGCCAGCACCAGGCCGCGGTCGAGCACTACCTGCTCCTGAACAAAAGCACCCCCGGCAATATCGTGGTGCTGAACAACCTTGCCTGGGCGCTCTTCGAGTCGAAGGACAACCGTGCGCTGGGCTATGCGGAGCAGGCCCACAAGCTGCAGCCCGACAATCCTGCCATCATGGATACCCTGGGCTGGATCCTGGCACAGCAGGGCCAGCATGAACGCGGGATCAAGCTGTTGCAGCAAGCGCTGTCGAAAGCCCCCGACGCGGCGGAAATCCATTTCCATCTGGCGGCCGCATATGCCCGCTCGGGCGACCGCACGCGAGCACGCCAGGAACTCAAGCGCCTGCTCGACAGCAAACGGGATTTCCCCCAGCAGAAACAGGCACAGGACATGCTGAAGCAACTGGGCGGCTGATTCCGAGCACCGCTTCCTTCACCGACAACACGAGGATTCCGCACCATGCGCATTGCACGCTCCACTCGCCTGCCCACCCTGCTGGTTTCGTTGCTGTTTCTGGTATCGGGGTGCGGGCAAGACCTCACGGCAACCGAGCACGTCAGCAAGGCCAAGGATTACCTGGACAAGGGCGAACTCCGCCCCGCCATGATCGAGCTCTCGAGCGCCGTACAGAAGGACCCGTCCACGGTGGAAGGGCGCTGGCTGCTCGCCAGGGTCTCGGTCGACATGGGCGAAGGCCCGCGGGCGGAAAAGGAAATCCGCAAAGCCATGGAACTCGGGCTGAACCGCGCCTCGGGGCAGCTCACCCTTGTCGAATCGCTGCTGGTGCAGGGCGAACTCGACCGGCTGCTGCAGGAAAGCAGCGTGCCGGCCGACGGCCTCTCCCAGGCAGATCACGCAGCCCTGCTCGGCTTGCGCGGCCAGGCCTACATCGCCAAGGGACAGTTCGACCTGGCCGAGCAGGCGCTGAACCAGGGCCTGCAGCTCAAGTCCGACTCGATGCCCGTCCTGATCGGCATGACCGCGCTGCACGCGCTTCAACGACAGTTCGATACCGCCCGGCAATGGGTCGACAAGGCGCTCAAGGCAGACCCCGTATCGCCGGATGCCTGGAGCGCCCTGGGCGACCTGGAGATGGCCGGCAAGAAGCTGGCTGAAGCCGAGAAAGCCTACACACAGGCGATCAAGCATCGCCCCATGCCCTATTTCGAGCAGATCAAGCGGGCACAGGTCCGCGTCATGCTGAACCAGTTTCCGGAAGCCGCCGCCGACATCGCGGCCCTGCAGGATGCCGGTTTCAAGGACCACCCCTACGTCAATTATGTCGCCGGCCTGAACAGCTTCTCGCAAAAGAAATATACGGCGGCGGCTGCAGCGTTCCAGGCCAGCCACACGGCCAACCCGGACTTTCTCCCCAACCGAATCTACCTGGCCACGACGCAACTCCAGTTGGGCAACACCGAACAGGCGCTCTCGCTGGCTGAGAAGATCCTGGCCGACGCCCCGCGCTCCCCGACGGCCAAGGGCTTGCTGGGCAGCGTGCTCATCAGCCGCGCCGACTACGATGGTGCCAAGAGCCTGTTGAAGGAGCTCCTGACCAAATCGCCCAACGACTCCCAGGCACTGATGATGATGTCCACGGTTGCCTTGCGTGAAGGCGACGCCACCCAGGGCCTCGAATACGCCCTGAAGCTCGCCTCGCTCCAGCCGGATTCCCCGCAGGCCCGGAACACCCTGCTGCTGGCCCGGTTGATGGCGGGCGAAGCGCTCGACAAAACCCTCGGCGAGGCCGGCAAGCAGGGAACGGCGGGCGACGCATACACCCGGGATTTCGCGCTGGCGCTGGCGGCCTTCCGTGACGGCAAGCTCAAGCAGGCACTCGATCGCGCCCAGGCCTTGCAGCAGCGCCATCCCGACCAGGTCGACCCGCCCAAGCTGATCGCCGCGGTCTATCTGAGTTCGGCCCAGTGGGATCAAGCTCGATCCGCTCTTGAAAAAGTGCTGCGCATCCAGCCCGACGAGCCGTCCGCCACACGCAACCTCGCCAAGCTCGAAGCCATTCAGGGCAATCCGCAGCGTGCCAGGACCCTGCTGCAAACCGTCGTCAAGAAGCAGCCGGACGACCTCGACTCCGCCCGCGCACTGGCCGCGATCGAAAGCCAATTGGGCAACCTCCCTGCCGCCCTGCAGGCGCTCGAGCCCGCGCTCAAGCGCATGCCCAACAACCTCGAACTGGTCTCCGACATGGCACAAATCCAGCTCAAGCTCGGACAGGCCGACAAAGTAGTCGACATGACGCGCCGGCTCGGCGACGCCCAGTTCAAGTCGCACCCCGCCCTGCTGGAAATGCGCGGCAAGGCCCAGCTCATCAGCGGCGACCTGACCGGTGCGGCCAGCAGCTTCGAGAAGCTGACCCGCCTGGCACCCCAGTCCGCCCCGGCACGCTTCCAGTACGCCAACATCCTGGCCAGCCGCGGCGATGCGGCCGGTGCAAAACGGGAACTCGACAAGGCCGTCAAGCTTGACCCCCGCTACCTGCCTGCCCGGATCGGAGAAATCAAGGTGCGCGTACAGTTCAACGAACTCGACCCGGCCAGGAAGGCCCTGCAGAAACTGCGTCAGGACTTTGGCGACCATGCAGACGTATTGGGAATCGAAGGCTGGTTCGCGCTGGGCACGGGAGATTTCGCCACCGCCGAGCACAAGCTGAGCGCGGCGCTCAAGAAGAAACCCGACAGCGAACTGGTGCTGCTGGCCGCACGCGCCCAGTGGGCGCAGAAGAAGCAGGAACCCGCTCTCAGGACCCTGCGCGACTGGCTGAAAACCCACCCGAAGGATGTACCGGTCAGCATGCAGCTGGCGGGCGCCTATCTCGACATGGGCAAGGAATCCGAAGCCATCTCCGCCTATGAACAGGTCGTCAAGCTCGCCCCGAAACACGTGCCCGCCCTCAACAACCTGGCCTGGCTCAATCGCAGCAAGGCCCCCAAGCAGGCCATGGACTACGCCCAACAGGCTTACCAGCTGGCGCCCAAGGACCCCTACGTGCTCGACACGCTCGGCATGCTCGTATTCGAGAGCGGGGACGTGAACCGTGCGTCCAGGATGCTGGCCGAAGCCGTCGACCGCGCCCCTGGCGACGTCCAGGTCAGACTGCACTACGGCCAAGTCCTGATCAAGCAGAAACGCCTGCTCGACGCCCGGAAACTCCTCGAACCCATCGCAAAAGGCAGTCCGGGTTCACCGGCCGGCAAACAGGCCCTGGCCATGCTGGCCACCCTTCCCTCCAGCCGGTAGGCGGTTCGATGAAGATCCTGGCCCTGTCCAACTCGCACGCGCTTGCCCACGTTTCCAGGCAACTGGAAATCGCAAAGGTCTTGCGCGGACGCGGCCACGACGTCACGCTGGGCGGGCATGGAAAATACCTGCAGATGGCCGAAATGGACGGCTTCCCGACCCGGGCGCTTCCCTACATATCACTCGATCGCGTCATCCGTACGATCCGTTCGCAACGTCTCTGGGAGCTTTATCCTGAAGCCGAGCTGGCCAGCTACATCGACTCTGAACTGGCCCTGTATGCAGAACTCAAGCCCGACCTCGTGCTGCTGGACAACCGCGTGACAGGTCGCACCTCGGCCGAGATATCAGGGATCCGGACGGTTGCATCGCTGAATGTCCACATGAGCAACTACCGCCTGATCCCGTTCTTCAGCCCGGCCAATATTCCGGCCTTCGCCGGCGTGCCCGGCGTAACCGTCCTCGACAAGATCGAAAACGCGATCGAGGTCTGGATCTACGACCGACTCGTCATGAAAGGCCTGAACGCCATCCGAAGCCGGCTTGGCCTGCGCAGGCTGTATGCCTACGAGCACGAGGAAGGCGACCTCAGCCTGCTGGTCGATCTGCCGGAATTCAATCCGGTCTCCCGGCTTCCGCCCCATGCCAGCTACATCGGCCCGCTCACCTGGCACAATAACCTGCCCCAACCCGCCTGCCTGGAACAACTGCATCCCGACAAGCCAACCCTGTACCTGTCCCTGGGCAGCGACAGCCTCGAAGAACTGGTCGAGCACCTGGGCGTGCTCACGAACGAAGGCCTGCAAGTGGTTGTGGCCACCGGCGGCGCGCCGATCAGCCGATCACTCCAGGTGCCGAACGGTATCTTCCTTGAAGACTACGTCAACACGGATCAGCTCCTGCCCCATTGCGACCTCGTCTGCTGTCATGGCGGCAACGGCACGCTCTACCAGGCCCTGTTCCATGGCTTGCCCAGCGTCGTCGTGTCGACTCACCAGGAACAAGCCTATGGCGGCAAGCGCATCGAGCGTCTGGGGCTCGGCCGCACGATATCGCTCAAGGCTCTCAAGCAAAAAGGCCTCGATCACCTGGTCGAGATGGTCCGGCAGACCCTGAAAGACCCCGGCTATCGCACCCGGGCACAGGCATTCTCGGCCCATTTCAAACCCTGGAACAGCGCCGAACTGGCGGCTGACAAGATCGAGGCATTCATGGCAGCCTCGCCAAGCGTGGCGTAACCACTCTGGGAATCGCACAATGCTGCTATCCGCTACGAGCATGACCCTCATTCTCCTGGCCGACGTCCTGTCCCTGTGGGCCTTGCTGGGTCCATTCGGTTTCGATCTGTTTCCAGCCGTGCTGATCCTGCTGGTCACGCACATCGCACTCTGCGTCCTCGCCACGCGTTTGCTGATGCTGTTTTTTCCCATCGTCGAGGGCGAGTTTCCCATCAGGAGTCCCGAGGTTGCCCGATGGCAGGCGCAGGCCGTTGTCGCCCTGATGAGCAGTATCTATTTCGAGCCCTTTGTGCCGTTTTTCCTCAAGCCTGCCTGGTATCGGCTGTTCGGCGCCAGGATCGCCCGCGGGGTCAACATCGGGGGCAAGCTGCTGGATTGCTCGCTGACCGAGTTAAGCGCAGGTTCCGGCGTAGGACAGGATGCCCTCGTACTGGGGCACTGGGTAGCGGGCGACCGCTGCCGGATCGGCCGCGTCGTCGTCGAGAAGAATGCCATGATCGGCGCCAGGAGCCTGGTTTTTCCGGGTTCGAGCATCGGCGAAGGCGCCACCGTCGGGGCCATGTCCCTGCTGACCTCCAACCAGACCATTCCGCCCGGCGAAACCTGGGTCGGCATCCCCGCCAGGAAACTGCAGAAAAAGACATGATTTGACGGTCAAAGCTGCGAGGCTTGATGGCTCAAGCTTTGACCGGTTGCAGCAAATCGGATGCAGCGCGGAAGCTTCAGGAGGGATTACTACCCGACGCGCTCGGCGTTCAGGTATGGCCGAGTGCCATGGCTCGCCACCTCGAAACCACTCATAACGCGTGGCTCTGAATGGGGGGAGACAGCCTAGCCTCGTCGAACTCTGCTCCCTCTCGTTAGCATGCGATCGGCCACACGCCAGGCAAACGACTCCAGCCCTGACTCATTAAGTCCAAACTCTGCCGGGCTAACGGTGCAGGACTTTCACCGGGCCACTCTTGGCCTTGATAGCGTGCTCGAACTGGACTGTGACAAGCCCTTGCCCATTCACAATTTCACATGCAAAAAAAAGGGCGCGACTTGCGTCGCGCCCTTCGTCATCCCTGAAGACGATCGTTGTTTTTCTGCTGTTTAGTTAATTATTCAACAATTATTCAGCTGCGGCCTTGCCTTGAATCTTGCGGCGGCTTGCCACGCCCATGCCCAGCAGTCCGATGCCCAGGAGGGCCAGCATGCCAGGCTCCGGAACGCGACGGATCGAGTTCGAGGTCAGGGCATTGAACGCCAGGGTGTACTCACCCGAAGCCAGGCCGGTGATCAGGATGCCGAACTGGGTAAATCCGGCAGCCAGGCTATGCGCCACATCGTTCGGGTTGGTCGAGATGCTCAGGTTGCGGTTCAGGTCCTGCGTGTCAGCCGTCTCAATACAGCTTGCGCCCAATCCGGCATCAACCGAACAGTCATTGGCAGCCGTACCTTGCGGCGACCAGGAAATCGCATCGCCATTGGCTGCAGTCAGCGTAAACGAGGCATTCATGTTGGCCTGGGCATTGCCGTTGTTGAACTGGGGATCGTTGATCAAGGTCCTCAGGTAGGGGTCGGCCTCGAACGACAGCGACAGGTTGCCCGGGTTGGCCAGCGAGAACGTCATCACGAAGCCAGTGGAGGACGTGATTTCCGCGTTGGAGCGCGCAGAACCGTTGCCCTGGAGCTCGGATTCAGCAATCTGCTGGATGTGGGTCGGACCGTCCAGCGTCAGTTCGGACACATAGATGACCGAGTCGGCGTTGGAATACTGGTTGGCGCCCGGCCCGAACAGCGAAAAATCGTTGTTTGCGCGAATCGGTGCACTGCCCGGTGCATTGGCCGCGCCAGGATCGAGACGTGGAATGGCCGCGTTACAGTTGTTGCCGGCAGGCGGAGTGCCCGGCGTGCCGCCGCAGCTCTGGGTGAGCAGTCCGTTGCCACCCGTACCAGTCGTCGCACTGACGCCGTTCAGGGTCGCCGTGTTGGTAGCGGTGAACTGGAAGCTGGTAATCGGCTGCGGGGCAGGCACCGGACCCTGGTCAGTCACGACAAAGATGCCAACCTGCAGGTTTTGTAGTTCCAGGCTGGAGCCTGCGTAGACAAGAGCAGCAGCCTGACCTGCCACAGCCATGGCCATGGCGCCGGACACGGCAGCCGCGAGAGTGGATTTCTTGATGCTCATGGTGATCTCCATTTGAATGGTTAACTTTCCCGGCCACAAAGCAGGTTGCCCCACCTGAAACCGCCATACCGCTTGTAGTGCCCAACTATAAGCAACGGCCATGCCAGGATTTAATTTTTTATTTATATTCAATATCTTATCAATGGAGAAGCCAGAAACAGGCGACTTCGGACAGAGCATGTGTAAATAATTCCGACACCCCATTCGGGCCGCCAGCGTGCCTCGGTTGTCATGCCTCCCGTCTCGGCTTGAAGTGCTTCCAGAGGGGAGATCGGACGCTATTTCAACCGCCGGGCGGGCACCCCACCCCAGATTTCGTCCCGGCCGATCCGGGTGTCTTTCAGCACGACTGCCCCTGCCGATACGATGGCGCCATCATCGATGTGCACGCCGGGCATGACGACCGCCATGGCGCCTATGGTGACGTTGTTCCCGACCCGGATACGCGACAGGGCGAAGCTCCGGCCTTCGATGGCGTGGCAGAACAGCACGGCACCGTGGCCCACGATGCAGTTGTCGCCCAATTCGGTCAGCGGCGGGTCGAGCATGACGCCCACGCTGTAGCTATTGCTGCCCATGCGTGCACCCAGCGCCTGATACACCAGGCGCATCAACGGCGTGGGCAGGAAATGTGTCCGGATCAGGCTGTTGAACAACATCAGATAGAACAGATTGTTGACGTGCGCAGCAAATTCCTCGCGCGAGCCTTCGGCCAGTTCACCCTCCTTCAGGGGCATGAAGCGCAGGAACAGACGGTAGACGGCAAACGCGTAGAGATAGATGAACACGATCGAGCCGAACACGATGACGACGCCGCGGAAGTCGCCCAGCGGCAGGCTGCCCAGCAGCCCGTAGGCCGTACCGGTGCCCAGCAGGAGGATGACGCCGAACAGCAGGAAAAACAGGCCGATCTGCGGCCCCGTGATCTTGCGCATGTTTAATCTCCCGACAACTGCTACGATCCAGCGACTTCTTCGACAAACGCCCGAAAGGCCTGCCCCGCATCGGCGTGCCCGATCTGTTCGGCCGCCTGGCGGGCCGCCTGGGCATAGGCCGGCTCTTCGAGCAGTTTCAGGGCCGCCTGCCTCACTCGCCCGGGCCGAAGCCGTGCGGCGCGCAGCATCAGGCCTGCGCCGGCTCGCTCGAGCCCTTTCATGTTGAGCAACTGGTCCATGTTGGCGCAGATGCCGACCACGGGCACGCCCGCCGATAGGGCCTGGTAGCCCGTCAGGCTACCGCCGTTGCAGATGACGAGGCGACTGCGGGCCACGGCCTGGTCGAGCGGCAGGTAGGCGGCGGCGTACGCGTTGGCAGGCAGGGCGGACAGGTCGATCTTGCCGGCGGTGGCGACGATGACGGTGACGGGCAGCCCGGACAGGGCGGACAGGACCATCGGCAGCAGGTCGGCGCGGCCGGAACTCCCCAGTGTGAGCGTGATGACGGGCCGGTCGCCGGGCAGGCGGTTCCACCACTCGGGCAGGGGCGACTGGGCCGACCACAGCACAGGGCCGATATGGCGATGGCTTGCGGGCAGCGGGCGCATGGGCACCATGCCGGGCGCATCGGCGTAGAGCGTGTAGTCGCCCCAGGAGTAGGCCGTTCGCAGGTCGTGGCCCAGGGCCGGCAGGCCATAGCGCCGGCGCACCAGGTTCAGGGGGCGAGCGTGCAGGGCAAAGGCGAAAGGCCTCGCCAGGTCGAACAGTTTCTGGGAAACCGCCACACCCAGGATGCGCGTCATCGGCAGATCAGGCACGGGATAGCCGATGTCGGCATAGGGGCTCCAGTAGGCATTGACCAGCGCGGCGTACGGAATCTGGCGCAGCGGCGCGCTCACCGCCAGCGACAGCCGGAAGTCTCCCACCACCAGGTCCGGCCTGAGCCGATCCAGCAGCGCCAGGTCGTCTTCGACATAGCGGGCGAGCGTGCCGACGTCGTACAAGGGCTGGCCTTTGGACAGCGCGCGTTCGAACTCGGCCGAAGGGATCGAACTCATGGCATGGAAGGGGCAACCGAGCGAAGGTTCCAGATCGGCGTAGCGCGGGTCCGACGCCACCACGACGTCATATCGTGACGCATCCAGTGTCTTGGCCAGCGCCGCGATGCGGGCGAAGTGGGCCAGTGTGACGGCCTCGGCAACCAGAAGAATGACCGGCTTGTTTCGGGCTTGCATTACACTCGCTCGCAGGGAAAGCAAAACCATAGCACAGGGATAGCGCCTATCATGTGCCAATAGCCAAGCGGGCTAACTGATCCACTTTAGGAATGCGAACGGATGATTTCGCCCCCTGACAATGTCCTGGTCAACCTGCAGATCGCGGGCCGCAACCTGACCCGTAACCGCCGACGGGCAGCGATGGCGCTGCTGACCGTTACGATGGCAGTCATCGCCATGATGCTGGCCGACGGCTTTGCCCAATGGATCTTCTGGGCGATGCGGGAAGGCACGATCCAGTCCCAGCTGGGCCATGTGCAGGTGGTGAGACCGGGTTACAACCGCGCGGGTGCGGCCGACCCCTTTGCCTTTGTCATGTCGCGCGATGCGCCCGAGCATCGGCTCATCGAAACCACCCCGGGCGTCAAGGTCGCCGTGCCACGTCTGGCCGTGACCGGCCTGATCAGCCATGGCGAGTCGACGATCTCGTTCATCGCCGATGGCGTCGACCCCAAGCGCGAGGCCGATTTCAACCAGGCTTTCCTCATCGTTCAGGGAAAGGACCTGAGCACCATCGATGGCCCGGAGGTGATCCTGGGCCGCGGACTGGCGCGCAACCTGGGCGTGGAAACCGGGGCGACCGTCGCGCTGCTGTCGAATACGTCCAGCGGCGGGATCAATGCGGTCGAGGCGCGTGTTGCGGGTATTTTCATCACCGCCAACCAGGCGTATGACAACTCGGCGCTGCGGTTGCCGATCGGCCTGGCCCAGTCGCTGCTGCGGGTGGACGGGGCTCATATGTGGCTGGTGCTGCTGGACAAGACCGAGCACACCGACCGCTACCTGAGCCAGTTCCGCGAGCGCTTTCCCGAAGCCTCGCATCAACTGGAGTTCGTGCCCTGGTACGAGCGCGCTGATTTCTACAACAAGACCGTGGCACTGTTTTCCCAGCAGATGAACGTGTTGCGCGCCATCATCGCGGCGATCATCGTGTTGAGCATTTCCAACATGCTGGTGATGAACGTGATGGAGCGCACGGGCGAGATCGGCACCCTGCTGGCCGTCGGGTTCCGGCGCCGGAAAATCATGCAGCTGTTTGCGGTGGAGGGCTTGCTGCTGGGGCTGATCGGCGGAGCGGCCGGCGTGCTGATCGGCTACGGTCTCGCCGAGCTGATTTCCGCGATCGGCATTCCGATGCCGCCGCCGCCCGGCATGGACGAAGGCTACACGGGCGAAATCCGCATCACGTTTTCCGTGCTCGCCAACGCCTTTGCGATCGCCTTCGTCACGACCGCGCTGGCGGGCCTGTACCCGGCCTGGAAGGCCTCGCGGCTCAACATCATCCACGCCCTGCGTCACAACCTGGAGCCGCCCGCCATGTTCAAGCTCGCCTTTCGCAACATCTTCCGCAACCGGCTCCGCACCGGGCTGACGCTGGCCGCGATCATCAGCGGTGTCGCGGCGATCATCGTCAGCGGCGGCTTCGTCGAGGATGTGTTCGTGCAGCTACGCGAGTCGACGATCCACTCGCGCCTCGGCCACGCGCAGGTCGTGCGCGAGGGCTACCACGAATACGGAAGCCGCGAGCCGATGCGCTACCTGATCGAGGAACCGCAGCCGCTGGTCGAGCGAATCCGCGCGATGCCGCACGTCGAGGACGTGATGACGCGCGTCAATTTTTCCGGCCTCGCCAACAACGGGCGCGCCGACCTGCCGATCATCGGCGAGGGCGTGGAGGCCGACAAGGAAGCACGCCTCGGAACGGCCATGAGCTTTATCGCCGGCCACACGCTGAAGGATGCCGACCCGTTCGGCGTGATCGTCGGCGAGGGCGTCGCGGCCGCGCTGCAGCTCAAGCCCGGCAGTCCGCTCAACCTCACCGTCACCACGCCGGACGGCGCCCTGAACACCCTGGAGTTCACCGTGACAGGTGTCTTCCGCAGCTTTTCCAAGGACTACGACGACCGCGCCGTGCGCATTCCGCAGGCGGCGGCGCAGGAACTGCTGTTCACGCCAGCCGTTCACAGCGTGGTCGTCGCGCTCGACAACACCGCCCACACCGATGCGGTGGTCAGGCCGCTGCGGGCAGCGATCGGCAAGCAGGGCTACGACGTCAGGTCCTGGCAGGAGCTCGCCGACTTCTACAACAAGACGGTGGCGCTCTACAAGCGGCAATTCGGCGCGCTGCAGTTCATCATCCTCGTCATGCTGGTGCTGAGCGTGGCAAGCACCGTGAACATGGTGGTGTACGAACGCACCGGCGAATTCGGCACCCTGCTGGCGCTGGGACTGAAGCGGCGGCAGATTTTCCGGCTCGTGCTGCTGGAAAACAGCCTGCTCGGCGTGGTCGGCGGCGTTCTCGGCGTCGTGCTCGGGCTGGCGCTGGCCGCGACGATCACGGCGATCGGCCTGCAGATGCCGCCCCCGCCGGGTTCGAACGCAGGCTACACGGCGAGCATCCGCATCGTGCCGTGGGTACTCGGGATGGCTGCCCTGACCGGCGCGGCGGCAGCCACGCTGGCAGCGGTGTTCCCCGGGCGGCGCGCCTCGCGGCTGGCCGTGGTGGACGCGCTGCGACAGAACATCTAGCGGCTCAGCTTCTTCAGGTAATCCTTGGTGAAGATCTTGTCCGGCAAATCGCGCTTCACCATGTTGCTGTATTCCAGTTCGGACACATGCCCCTTGCGCAAGGCGTCCTCGATGACCAGCCGGGTCGGGCGGATGTCCCCACCCAACGTGTCGAAGTCGCGGTAGTGGGCCACCTTGAGCAGCCGGCCCGACACCGCGAAGAACTCGGCCTTGCGCGGCCAGCCGTTCTTCGCGTTGACCCAGTAGAGCACCTTGCGATAGGTCACCCATTTGTCCGCGGCGTCCAGCTGCAGGACGTAGTAGGTTTCCCCGTCGAGCGTGTCCTTGCGCAGGACCCGGGGCTCGTAGTCGCCGACAAAATTCGCCCGCGCCAGGTCGCCGTTGGCCACCTGCCCCGTCAGCCGCTGCGACAGGGGCAGCCGGATCGGCTGCGACAGATTGGGCAGGAAGGCCCACAGGTCGTTGTCGCGCATCAGCAGGATCTGGTTGCGGTCGATCGCCGGCGCGGTCGTCTGCACCAGGGTCTGGCTGTTGCCCTTGGAAAGGATGCGGTACGAGCGTTCGTCCGGATCGCTGTCAGGCGCGGTGGTGGTGATGACGATGTCGACCTGGAACGCTTCCTCCGGAAAGCGGATGCGGTCGGCGCGCAGCAGCAGATCGCTGGCGAGGCTGTCCCTGGCCTGCGCTGCGGTCGCGTGCATCAGCCCGCCGACAGCCAGCAGCAACACGGCCATCGCCAGCCAGGCAGCTTTGAGCTGCGGCAGCAGCAGGACGGGATTCAAGGGCGGCAAGGTAAAGGGCTTCATGGACATCGGTCTTCCTGGTGGCATCCTTGGATTTAACATTATCGGCTACTATGTTCATTGCTTCAGTTGCGACGGGCTCGTCAGCGATGGCGCGCCAAACTCACCTGGATAGACCCTGTTGACATGGCAAAACTCCTGATCCACGAAGACCAGCAGCCCCTGCGCGAAGTCAGGCTCTACAAGCCGCGCATCAAGATCGGGCGGGCCTCGGTGTGCGAAATCCAGTTGCCGTCCAGCGGGGTCAGCCGCAAGCACGCCCTGATATCGCGCGAGGGCAACGCGTACTTCATAGAAGACCTCGGCAGCACCAATTTAGTTCTCCTCAATCGCGAAAAGATCCAGCGGGCGGAGTTGAAGCATGGCGACCGCATCGGCATCCATCACTATGTGCTGGACTTTGTCGAGGAAGCCGACCTGAACGCCAGCGCCGCCGACAACATGGTTCTGGTCGAGGACGTCAGCAAGGTCTATGCGCTCGGCCAGCAGTCGGTCACGGCCCTGCAGCATGTTTCGCTCAACGTTGCCAAGGGCGAGTTCATGGCGCTGGCCGGGCCTTCCGGCAGCGGCAAGTCCACGCTGCTGAACCTCATCGGCTGCATCGACACGCCCACGTCCGGCAGGGTGGCGATCCAGGGACAGGACGTGGGCGGCAAGACCCCCGACGAACTGTCAGACCTGCGCCTCAACACGCTGGGCTTCGTGTTCCAGACCTTCAACCTGCTGCCTGTGCTGTCGGCCTGGGAGAACGTCGAATATCCGCTGCTGCAGAAACCGGATGTCGATCCCGAGGAGCGCAACAAGCGCATCGCGCATTACCTCAAGGTCGTGGGGCTGGAGCGCCACGCCCACCATCGCCCCAGCGAACTGAGCGGCGGACAGCGTCAGCGCGTCGCCATCGCCCGTGCGCTGGCGACGCATCCCCAGATCGTGCTGGCCGACGAGCCGACGGCCAACCTCGATCACAAGACCGGAGAGGAAATCCTCCGGCTCATGAAGCAACTCAACCACGAAGAAGGCACGACCTTCATTTTTTCCACCCACGACATGCGGGTCATGGAAATGGCCGATCGCGTGATCGAACTGGCCGATGGCCAGATTGCAGAATAGGACATCACGGTGCCGACACCCACGATCCCGAAAAACCAGCCGACTGCACGCCTGTCCAGCCTGGTCGCCGGCCTGGCGCTGGGCGGCATGGCGATGACTGCACCGATTGCCCAGGCCCAGTCGATCGACGACCTGTTCGGCGGCCCGCCCCCTCCGCCCAAGAAATCCGCACCCAAACCCAAGCCCACCGAACCGGCTGCCGCGCCGCAACCCGCCGTTCCGGCTCAGGCTGCCCCTGCTCAGCCGGTCGCACCAGTCGCTCCGGTCGCCGTGCCGGCAACGCCACCCCTGCCGGCCCTGGCCGAATCGGCCCCCGCGCCCGAACCAAGCCGGTCGTCGCTGTCCGGCTTCTACCAGAACGACCTGGCCTATACCTACGCGGGCAACAAGCACTGGTCTCGCTTCAACAACACGCTCGACGTCTCAGGACAGGGCCGCACCGCGAACGGCATGGGCTGGAAGCTGGGCGGCCGCGTCCACTACGACCCGATCTACGACCTGACCGACCATTACCCCCGCGCGGTGCGCCAGGACCAGCGCTTCGAAGCGATGATCCGGGAGGCCTACCTGGATATCGGCGCCGGCGACTGGGATTTCCGGCTCGGCCGCCAGCACATCGTCTGGGGCGAGATGGTCGGGCTGTTCTTCGCCGACGTGGTGTCGGCCAAGGACCTGCGGCAACTCGTGCTGCCCGATTTCGACATGATCCGCACCCCCCAGTGGGCGGCGCGCGCGGAATATTTCTCGGGCGACTTCCACGCCGAAGGCGTGTGGATTCCCACGATGACCTACGACGACATCGGCAAGCCCGGCGCCGAGTTCTACCCGCTCAACCCTGCTCCCGTGTCCGGCATGCAGACGATCATCGCCAAGGAAAAGAAACCCGCCGGTTTCAAAGACGGCGGCTATGGCGCCCGGCTGTCCTGGCTCAAGAACGGCTGGGACGTGTCGGGCTTCTACTACAGCGCGAACGATCCCTCGGCGGCCTTCTCGCGCCAGATCGGGGCCACCACGATCACCTACCAGCCGATCCACAAGCGCATCCATCAGGTCGGCGCCACCCTGGGCAAGGACCTGGGGCCGATGGTGCTGAAAGCCGAGGCGGTCTACACGCGCGACAAGCTGTTCAGCACGCTGGACACCGCCGATGCGGACGGTCTGGTCAAGCAGAACATCCTCGATTACATCGTCGGCCTGGAATGGAGCTTCCCGCAGGAAACGCGCTTCAACGTGCAGCTTTTTCAGCGCTGGTTCCCCGACCATAACGCCGGCATCGTGCCCGACAAGACCGAAAGCGGCGTGTCGCTGCTGCTCAGCTCGCAGGCGCTGCATCCCCGACTCGAGCCCGAACTGCTGCTGGTCCGCAGCCTGAACCGCGACGACTGGTCGGCGCAGCTCAAGCTCACCTGGACGCTCGATGGCCACTGGCGGCTGGCCACTGGCGTCGACGTGTTCGAGGGACCGAAAACGGGGCTCTTCGGCGCGTTCGACGACAAGGATCGGGTTTACACCGAAGTCCGCTACACCTTCTGATTCAACCGGATCGCGTCAGGCCTTCGACAGGCCGGCGCAACGAGCGGCTGGCTGGTGCACGGCCGCTGCCGATCCGCCCCAGGAACACCACCTGCCGCACGGCCGCATCTTCCATGGCGTGCGACAGCCGCTTGGCCAGGCCGATCGCCGTATCCTTGGCGCCCGGCATCTGGCTGAACTTGATCCCGTCGCGCACATAGCGGCTGAAAATCAGCGGCGTCATTTCGGGCTGCAGATGCAGGCCGAGCTGCGTGGCTGTCAACCAGAAGCGCTGCAGCGCGCGTCCGGCCGCCACATAGTCGTCAATGGTCGACGGTGCCTTGTGCGCCTTCAGGGCAAAATGCGCCGCGCAGAACAGGCCCGGCAGCAAATCCAGTTCGATTCGCGGCGTCAGGTGGCCTGCCAGATAGGTGTTGAAAAACCGGACCCGCTGCCAGCTGCCCATGACCCAGCGCATCAGCCTGAGCGTCATGGCATCCAGCCCCAGCGCCTGGTCGGGCACCTTGTCTTCGCTGTAGCGCGCCTTCCATTCGATGATGTCGCGATGCACGGCATACGCCTCGGGCATAGTCAACCGCAGCCGGGCGTTGTCGAACATCAGCCGCGCCAACTGCCAGCGCTGCGCGGCAGACTCGAACCAGTGCACGTCGTAAGCCTTGCCCACCGAGGCTTCCAGCGCTGCTTTCTGCGCCGCAGTCAGCGGTGTCGTGCGCATGGGCCGGCGCTGCACCGAGCGCTGCGGAACAAACGGCAGCAAGGCATCCGAGAGCACCCGGGCATCCTCGATGAGCGTGACCCGGTAGTCCGGGCTTGAAACCGGCGTATCGAGCTGGCGGGCAAACTCGGCGCGCAGCCCGTGCGCGCTGGCGGCGATGGCGATCGTTTCCAGCAGCGCACCGTGGGCGATCTGGCTGGGATGCCCGTCCAGATCGTAGACGCAATGCTCCCGCGTATCGAAAGCATGGATGACGAAGTGCCGGTCATCGATCACCTCGAAGCGCCACGGCTGGGTGTTATCGCCGCTCGGCGCCCAGCGCGCGTGCTCCAGGATGTCGGCCAGGGAACCGGACTCGGCCATCACGTCACAACCCGAGCTTGCGTCTCGCCAGCGCGATGAGCATGCGCTGCAGCGGGTTGCGGTTGCCGCCCGGCCGCCAGGTCAGCGCCAGCTTGTTGCGATAGGCATCGAAGTGATAGCCGCGCGGCGCCGCCCTGACCGGACCGCGGCCCAGCAGAATCTTCAGCGCTTCGGTCGCGGCCGCGCCGGCACACAGTTGGCAGGCCATGATGGTCGAAGGGCCCTGCCGGTTCGCCAGGTCGACCGTACTCGGGTCGGCCAGGTATCCCATCTGCAGGCGGGCAGGCGCCAGTCCCATCAGAAAACGCAGGGGCTTTTCCGCTTCTGGCCCTTCGTCGAGCCGAAAAAAGTCCTCGAAACTCATTCCGCCCGGCATGAAATTAAGCACGGCGGCGCCCATTCCCAAGGGGGCCGCCGTCACGGCGGGAATGCCTCTCGCGGCGCACGCGGCAAACACCTGCTGGCGCGCTTCGAAAGCGAAGAAATCCAGTCCGTCGACAAACAGGTCGACCCCCTCGAGGAACCGGTCGAGATTGGCGGACGTCACGCCTTCCGAAAAACCGGCGACCTCAAGTTCGGGGTTGATGTCGCGCGCCTGCCGGGTCATGACCTCGAGCTTGGGCTGGCCCAGCGTGCTGACGGTCGCGCCGATCTGGCGGTTGAAGTTCGGCAGGCCAAACTGATCGAAATCGGCCAGATGGAATGCGCCGATGCCCAGCCGGCACAGCGTCAGGAGATGCACGCCGCCCACCCCGCCGAGACCGGCGATGGCGACGCGCTTGTGGCGCAACGCCTCCTGCTCCTGGCGCGTCAGCCAGCCGACATTGCGGGCGAAAGCCTCATGATAGGAAAATGACGACATATATCCCTAGCATGGTAGTTCATTCGGAGGGTCACTCCCCCTTCAGCAAGCGCTGGGTAATGCCCAACTCGTCGTCGCGCGAGAAAAAGTAGGGGTAGATGGACTTGACCCCGGGAACGGCCGCGCCCGTCCCGCCATGACGCTGGATCTGCTCATCCGCATGCGACAGGTCCAGCCGCAGCAACACGGCCGGCGCATTCACGCGCGGGCAGGTCCGCTCCTCGCCGTATTGCTGGAATCCCAGCATGCGCTGGTAGAACAGCGCATGACGCGGGTTCACCTCGATCAGGAAATCCGTGCCCCGATGGATGTTGTGTCCATAGATGAACGACAGATGAAACAGGGCGGCCAGCACGCTCTTGGACTTGATGTCCTGGTCGATGGCCAGGCGCGTGATATCGCACGGCTTCCTGCCTTCGGCGCGCAACTGGTCGGCTTCGGCCTTGTACAACTGATCGACGACCATGCCACCCGGTGAATCCAGCCCGAGGGTCAGCGTCCCCACGACCCGGTCGTCCTGGTAGGCCACCAGCGTGATCTTGTTGGGATCCTGCGCCAGCGCATCGGCATCGTAGCCGCGCCAGCTGTACATTTTCTCGATCAGCAGGCTGGCCGACTTGCGGCGATCTTCCGTCGTCGCCAGGCGCACCTTGAATTCCTGCTTGCCGCCCTGGGTCTCCTCGGCGCTGGGGTCCGTGCTCTGGTCCAGGCACAGGTCCTTGAGCCGGTAGGGCGACTGGAACGCAACGATGGTCCGGTCCCATTCGTCCGGGTCGCGGCGACGGCTCTTGATTCCGAAAGGCATCTTGGAAAATTCAGACATGTTCCGGATCGAGGAAGATGAATGCAATCTGATCATGTTCGCAGTCCACTGGTAGTCGTATAGATGTCATTTCGGCACCCAGCGTCGAAAACTTGACAGCAAGCAGCACATCACTCCCTCAAATACCGCGCGGCATCGCGCGCAAAATACGTCAGAACGCCATCTGCGCCCGCCCGCTTGAACGCCAGCAAGGCTTCCAGCACGCAGGCCCGCTCGTCGAGCCATCCGTTCTGGGCCGCTGCTTTCAACATGGCATACTCGCCGCTGACCTGGTAGGCATAGGTCGGCGCGCCATAGGCGTCCTTCACCCGGCGAATCACGTCGAGATACGGCATGCCCGGCTTGACCATGATCATGTCGGCCCCTTCCTGCAGGTCCATCCCGACTTCCCACAAGGCTTCGTCGCTGTTGGCCGGATCCATCTGGTAGGTTTTCTTGTTGCCCTTGCCGAGGTTGGCGGCCGACCCCACTGCATCGCGGAACGGACCATAGAAACTGGATGCATACTTTGCAGCATAGGCCAGAATGCGGGTATGGATATGGCCATTGTCCTCGAGCGCGGCGCGCAGGGCGGCCACCCGCCCATCCATCATGTCCGACGGCGCCACCACGTCGGCGCCGGCCTGGGCGTGGACCACCGCCTGCTTCGCCAGCACGGCGACGGTCTCGTCGTTCAGCACGTAGCCGCTGTCGTCGATCAGCCCGTCCTGGCCGTGGCTGGTGTAGGGATCGAGGGCGATGTCGGTGATGATGCCCAACTCGGGAAATCGCGCTTTCAGTTCGGCTACCGTGCGCGGCACCAGGCCATCGGGATTGCAGGCCTCCTCGGCGCCCAGGGTCTTCAACCCGGCATCGATCACCGGGAACAGCGCCAGCGCGGGGATCCCCAGTTGCACGCACTCCTCGGCCACCGGCAGCAGCAGGTCGACCGACAGCCTTTCCACGCCTGGCATCGACCCCACGGGCTCGCGCTTGCTGCGGCCATCCAGCACAAAAACCGGATAAATCAGGTCATTTGACGAAAGTGTGTGCTCACACATCAGGCGGCGCGAGAAATCGTCGCGCCGCATGCGACGCATTCGGGTGGCGGGAAATTGGCCAAATGGCAGGTTCACAAAAAATCTCCAAAGAATTTTCAGAATGTCATGGAACTATTTCGCTGCGCTTGCGCTCTACGAAACAGACGGTCTCGCATCGTCTCCCGCTTCTCCTCCCTGAGCGGGATGCCTTAATCCCCTTAAGGCATTTCTTGCCCCGGCCCCTCCCTTGGCCGGGGTTTTTTATGGGCGCCCCGTCATTCGGTCGACTGGGTATCGCCGTGCATCGCATCGGCCAGCCATGTCTCGATCAGCACCGCGGCCTCGTCGGCGCCCTGCCGCGACAGGCTCGAAAACAATTGCACACTGACGCGGTCCAGCCCTTCCAGTTCCTGCCGCACGCGCTTGAGCGTGAGCGCCTTTTCGCTGTTCGACAATTTGTCTGATTTTGACAACAGGATATGCACCGGCTTGCCGGTGGGCACGAACCAGTCCAGCATCTGGCGGTCCAGCGGGGTCAGCGGGTGGCGTGCGTCCATGATCAGGACCATGCCGGCCAGCGCCTCGCGCTCCTGCAGGTAGCGCGACAGCAGGCTTTCCCATTTGGCCTTCACCGCCGGCGGAACCTTGGCGTAGCCATAGCCCGGCAGGTCGACCAGGTAGGTATCCGCATCCAGCTCGAAAAAATTGATCAGCTGCGTCCGCCCCGGGGTTTTAGAGGTGAAAGCCAACCGGTTCTTGCGCGTCAACAGATTGATTGCACTCGATTTTCCGGCATTGGATCGCCCGGCAAAGGCGATTTCGGCGCGACTATAGGGCAAGTCGCGCAACTGGGCGACCGAGGTATGGAAATGGGCGCGATTGAGCACGGGCTTGGCAGTCATATTAGTTACCGCTAAACTACCCGTTTTCCCAAGTTTTGCAAGCTTCAGGAGCTTTTGATGAAACTCGTCGTCTCTCTGGTCGCCGCACTGGCCGCCACCACCGCTTTTGCCA